>JAGGTI010000092.1 GCA_021163775.1 Candidatus Zixiibacteriota bacterium | reverse complement strand
CCGCTCTTCAATGGTGAGCTGATTGTATTTCTTTCCCATAACAACACCTTATACAGGTGTTGCACTTCGTTTGTGAATTGAGCATGCCCATGTCCACTCGCGTTCCACCAAAGATATAATCGTATTCTTGAAAAAAGAGTTCCATTCGAGGTTTACAGGGTGTCAGGTTGCAAGCAACCTGACCTACTGCTGAAGAATCCACCCGTTGGGTGGGGGTACCTAATTCGAATATTCAGTCAAACCTGCAACCAAGCCGAACTAAATCTTCACGCAGTTGCACAGCCGAATGGAAGTGAACCCCGGTAATCCCAAGCACCTGCGCTCCGGCCGCATTGATTTCCATATCATCAATAAAAATAACCTGCTTGGCGAGGCCTGCTTTCTCCAGCGCGACCCGATAGATGAGCGGATGTGGCTTAAGTACGCCCACTTCGTATGAGAGAACAACCGCATCGAATTCGGACAGGATCGGGAATCTGTCGCGAGCATAATGCCAGTGCCACGGATTGATATTGGACAGCAACACCAGCCGGTGGTGCGGTTTCAATTGTCTTACAATCTTTGAAACAGCTTCGTTTTCATCAAACATATCGACCCAGAGATCGTGGAAACTGCCCGGCTCAAGATCAATTCCGAGAGCATCCGCCACCTTGGAAGTGAACTGTTCACCGTCGAGTTTCCCTAACTCGAACTTCCGCTCCAGATTGTTCCGGTAGATGATTTTCAGCGCCTCAATCGTGCTGATCCCGGCCCGCTCACCCAATACACGACCCGGTCGCTTCGGATTAAACGGTAGAATCACATTGCCCAGGTCAAAAATGATTGCTGTGTTGCTGTCGGTCACTGCCAAAAGAACCCCCCGATGTATCGTGCGGCAATTGTGATCAGGGCCACCACCAGCACAATCTTGATCAGTTTAGCCGGGACAAATCTCTGTAGTCTGGCCCCAACGTACACGCCTAACGCTCCACCAACTCCAAATGACAGCCCCAGATACCAGTCGGGCATGATAACCGCCCCTTCGGGCATGAAGAACGGGCTAATAACGATATAGACTACCACGCCAACCACCGAGGTCAGAAAAGTACCGAGTAACATCGCTCCCGCAATCGAATGCACCGGCAACCCATAGATCGCCACGAAATACGGCGACAGAATCGCCCCTCCGCCGATACCGTAGATACCGCCTACGATCCCAACTACAAAACTGAGAACGATAATTGGCCAGGTCTTAACCGAGTAGGTTTCGCCTTCATAGTCATAGACAAACAGGCTCAGGCTCAGAGTCTGGCGGTTGATATGCCAATTCTTGTTGCCATTTGCTATTTTGTTTTCGCGGCGTTTCTTTATCAGATCCTGGACAAGTTTGCCGCCCAGATAGAGCAGAACCAGTCCAACGAACAGTTTGAACGATCGCGGATCAGGCAGGTATTTCAACCGGATCATGGCCCCCAGCACCAGGCCGGGAAGTGTCCCGATACCTGTCAGCAAAGCCATTGACCAGAGCATCCGCTTCTCCCGATGAAAGCGGTACACTCCCGAAGGAATAGCCACCACGTTGTACAGCATATTGGTCGGACTGACTCCGGGCGAGTCATAGCCCAGTACTGAGACCGCAAACGGCAACAGGATAAATGCCCCCGTAACCCCGCCGGTGGAGGTTATTGACGAGATACAAAAAGCTACCAGCATCGGTAACCACCAGTAAGTCTCAACACCTGAAATTGGGAACTCTACCATTGGGATAATACCGTACCGACAGTGAAACAACGCTCATCGTTGGAATATTGTAAATTAGTCATAGCACCAGTTTACGAACTTCCCCACTCCCAGACAACAATCGGTTTGGATAGATGATTAATGGGCGCGGTCAAAAACCGCTTGCTTTTGATTAGCGAGCAGGCCTATTATAATATGCTCGGTGAGCGGGTATTTATTGTAGAAACGTAACAGAATCCAGAATAGAGGTACTATCTGATGAAATTCAATGATTTTGAAACCGATAGCGGTGTAGTTGTCTTGGATCTGTCAGGAAAAATCATGGGCGGTGAAGAAACCACTATGTTCCACGGCAGACTTCACGAATATATCCGCTCCGGAAAAAAACAATTTGTGATCGACCTGAAAAAAGTTGAATGGATGAATTCAGTCGGTCTGGGTATGCTCATTTCGGCGCTGACCACTGCCAAAGATGCCGAAGGCAGACTGGTTCTGGCTAATATCACCAATATCGAATCGATTCTGGCGATGACCCGGCTTATTACCGTTTTTGAGCATTACGATAGCCGTGACAAAGCTTTGGCCTCGTTCTAACAACTGACATTCAAATTAGAAAGCCCTGCCACACGGTGGGGTTTTTTTATTGTTATTCGCCAGGTGGCTCACAGCTTGGAGCTTGTTGATAAACCCAGTGGACAGTTGTGTCAGATCCTTATCCCGTCGTGACGGGACTGAGACCTAACACGTAAGCGCATGTTAGACAAGGGCGGCAGGTCTCACTAATCCGCTGAAACGGATTCGAGGGACCCGCCGCAACTACACAAAGGGCTTTTTCAACAAGCCCCCTTAGAGGTTGTCCCAAAAGTCGGCTCCAAGTGTTTCGACAGGTCCTTGCGTCGATAAAGTCGACGTTGTGACCTGGCGACTATTGTGCAAAGATGATGTTGGTCAATCGATTCCGTATACTGCCAGCTCACACGCCCGCCAGTGCGGACACAAGAACTGGCAGAACATGTAACTTATGGGACAGCCTCCTTAGGGTGGGATCCGGTGCGCTGACCCAACAACCCATCTGTCAGGTTGTCAGCAACCTGATCCACTATCTTCAGGCTGAGCTGTGCACAATCGTATGACTTGCTTCGTAACCGGCGCGCGAGCTGAGGACTCTTCGTAGAGTGTAAATCAAGTCCATGTTGTGGAACGGCTTCGCAAAATATCCATCCGCCCCCATGGCAACAACATCTTTGGGGGTGAACTTTCCCGAATGACCGGTAATAAGAATCACCGGCAAACCGTTGTACTTCTCTTTGACCTCCACCATCAGTTGCAGGCCGGATCGTGCCGGCAGGATGATGTCACTGATTATCAAATCAATGTGGTTTTCGGCAATGATGTCCACGGCCTCCTCGGCTGATCCGGCCGTGTACGGACGACATCGTTCCAAAGTCAAGAAATCGGCCAGGATTTCCACTATGGCCGGCTCGTCATCAATTACCAGGATCGACGGTTTACCCTTTTTTGCGGCAATATAAATCTTAGCCTCAAGCGTCTCCTTGGTGGTCGGCAGAAGAATCACATCCTGCACTCCGAGCTCGATATATTTCCGAACAGTCGCCGCATCCAATTCAACACCAACTACGATGCGGGGCAGAAAGTTTAATCGGTGATCGTTCTTGAGGTTGGTCAGAAACTTCTCTGTTAACTCGCAGTCTGCGCAACCTTCCACCATCACCAAATCGATGGACGGATCTGATTCGAGAACCTTTAGGCTGGATTTCAGCGTTGGAGCAGTCACGACATCGCAATCCAATTGCACCAGCCACTGTTTGATCCGATCATATTCCGGAGATAACTTGCTCATCATAAGTATGCGCATTGAATTTTCCTTAGATGTCTGGTTCCACTTGTATCTTTGTAAGTCATCTATTGGTTAATCGGTCTGCCGACAAGAGTTCTTAACAACCAATCGAACCCAATCGCTACAGGGCTACCGAGTACACTCGCACCAGATCCGGCTCCGAATCTGATTGCGTTTGCATCCGACGCGCTTATATTCCTCACCACATTATGAATCGACTCTTGGATAATCTCAACGACCGTCAACGTGAAGCGGTCACTACGACCGAAGGCCCCCTTCTTGTTATCGCTGGCGCCGGCTCGGGCAAGACCAGGGTACTCACCCGCCGTCTGGCCCATATCTTAGTAGAGCGACTGGCTGAACCGTACCAGATAATGGCGGTGACATTCACCAACAAGGCGGCTGGCGAGATGAAAGAACGGGTCTCGCAACTGATGGGCACCGGCCTGGGACAGATGAACGTCTCAACTTTTCACTCGTTCTGTGTCCGCCTTCTCAGGCGCGAAGCGGACCGTCTTGGTTATCAGAGCAATTTCTCAATTTTTGACCGTGATGACTCACTGTCCCTCCTGAAAAATTGCATCAAGGAATTAGGTTTTTCCGACACCCAGTTTCCGGCCAAGGGCCAACTGCGAAAGATCTCGGAGGCCAAAAACAAGATGCTCACCACCGAAAGCTGTGCCTCCACCGCCAGTGGTTATTTCCAGACCCGCACCGCCCAAATATATTCGTTGTACCAACGCCGCCTAAAACAATGCGAAGCGATGGATTTCGATGACCTGCTCTTTAATGCCGTTTACCTTCTACAGGAAAACGCCGACCTGTCACAGAAGTACCGTGACCGCTTTCGTTACCTGATGGTCGATGAGTACCAGGACACCAACCACATCCAATATCTGTTGTTGAAATATCTGTTGGGCGAACACAAAAATCTCTGTGTGGTTGGCGATGAAGATCAATCGATCTACGGCTGGCGCGGGGCTGATATCCGTAACATTCTCGAATTCGAAAAAGATTATCCCGGTGCCCGAATTATCAAGCTCGAACAGAACTATCGCTCAACCCAGATTATCCTGGATGCCGCATCGGCCGTGATTCAAAACAACGAGATGCGCAAGGGGAAAGCACTCTGGACTTCCGAGCAGGGCGGTGAGAAGATCAACCTGCTTAAGGTTGACTCGGCCGAAGACGAAGCAGTAGCAATTGTTGATCGCATTGTGGCCGAACAGAACCAAACTGGACTGAAAGAAATGGTCGTGCTCTACCGGACCAACGCCCAGTCACGACCGTTTGAAGAACAACTTCGGCGGCGTGGGCTTCCATATCAGATTGTCGGTTCGGTGTCGTTCTACCAGCGCAAAGAGATCAAGGATCTGCTTGGTTACCTGAAACTAATTGCCAACCCGTCCGATGATGTCTCGTTCCAGCGCGTCATCAACTACCCTAAGCGCGGTATCGGCAAGATATCACTCGCACAGATCGCTCAGATGGCCCGACAGCAAAACCTGCCTTCCTACCAGATTGCCTTGACGGTCACACAGTATCCCGAACTAGCCGGCAAACAGAAAAAACTCGAACCGTTTGTTACCCTGATAGAAAAATACCGCGAGCGAAGTAAAACCGATCCGATCGATCTGCTCACCCAGGATTTGGTGACCGAGTTGAATCTGCTCGAAGAATTGTTGACCGAAGATGCGGTTATCGGTCAAACACGAGTGGAAAATATCGAGGCGTTCATTGAGGGCGCCGCGACCTACGCCCGATCCAACGGCGAGACTGGTCTCGACAGCTACCTGTCTGAAATATCTCTTTTCACCGATATCGATGCTTACAGTGGCATCGACGACAAAGTCACAATGATGACGCTCCATTCCGCCAAGGGACTTGAGTATGCTACCGTGTTCATTGTTGGTTTGGAAGAAGGCCTTTTTCCGCTACAACGCACGATCAGTGAACCATCCGAACTGGAAGAAGAACGACGGCTGTTTTATGTTGGCGCTACGCGGGCGCGAAAGAAACTCTACCTGGCTACCGCCGGAAGTCGGTTTCGGTTTGGCGAAGTCATGTCGATCCCATCGCGGTTCATCAAAGAGATCCCTCGTGAACTGGTAGAAACCACCGACCTCCGCGCCTACCGACCAACCGGCCTGAACCGA
Source organism: Candidatus Zixiibacteriota bacterium (assembly GCA_021163775.1). Lineage (GTDB taxonomy): Bacteria > Zixibacteria > MSB-5A5 > GN15 > FEB-12 > JAGGTI01. The sequence continues at coordinate 31,083 of JAGGTI010000092.1, read as the reverse complement.
CCGACAACCGGACGACCGGGCGGACATCGCTTTCCAACCGCACCATCCACCACCCCAACCCCAAGCGGGGTACATTATGAGTTCGAGGCTGACGAGATCCTGCAAATTGGACGCATTGTCGCCCATCCTACTTTCGGCCGGGGCAAGATACTACAGGTAAGCGGCTACGGAGAATCGCTTCAGTTGGAAATCATGTTCACCGGACTGGGCGTCAAAAAAATCATGGCCAAATACGCCAAGCTGAAAGTTATCGGGTAGGGCTACCGGTCAAGGTTTGGTACCCGGCAGATGTCCACATCTGCCGCCTGTCGAATCCGCCCCAAGGCTGGCTGGATTCAACCTACGGAACCTGATAGCATCTGCATAATGTTATTCAAAACGACCGCTTTGAAGTTGCGTGCGTCAATAAGCCGTTGCTTATTGGTGGCAGACAGGGCGAAAGTGTTATGGATAAATTGCAACACTACGAGATAGCAGAGAAACTGGGGGAAGGAAAGCACGGCCCTTCGTTTCTGGCTATGGACACCAACCTTCAGTGTAAGGTGGTTGTCAAACAACTCGATCACCCAATAACAAAAAACGACGAGTGGAAGAACCAATACCAGAAACGGTTGGAGCAGTTGAACCAAATCAACAATGCTCGACTGACTAAATATCACATCTTAGAAGAAGCCGATGGTCATCGGTTCATTGTCCGTGAGCATTTTGAAGGCAAGAATCTGACCGAGTGGATACGCACCTATCTACCGACCCCTGCTCGTATATTGAAGATCGCTCTCGAACTGACAACACAACTCAAGGTTCTACACGATAATGGTTTGGTCCACGGAAATATCACTCCCGCCAACATCATAATCAATTCGCGAGGCCAGGCCAAACTGGTTGATGACGGATTAGGGTTCAATGGCGATACCTGGTCAAAATGTCCCGAGGCTCTAACCGGTGAAATAGTCTACCTGGCACCTGAGCTTCTCTCCGGAGGGGAACCCAGCCCTCATTCCGATAATTATGCGTTGGGAGCGTTGACCTACTTGATGTGGACCGGACAGCCGGTTTTCCCCGATGACGACCCTGAAACGCTAATACGCTCTATTGTTGAAGAACCAGTATCTTTCGAACTATACCCATCACGAGAAGTGCCGGGCGTGGCCCGTTTGCTGATTAGTAAGCTCCTGGCGAAGGATCCCGATGGCCGGTTTGTCTCCACCGATGAACTTCTGTTCACGCTTCAGGAAATGATCGCCCTTGGCTCCGAACCGGAAGCGCCTCCCTCCAAAAAGAAATGGTCACCTTCGCCCCGCCAGTACCTGCTGGTGTCGGTTTTGGCGGTCCTGCTGGTGATTTTGTGGTTCGTAATCACCATTGATAGACATTAATCGATAATTCCTCAGCCCTGAGCTTGTTGAAAATATCCCGATAATCGCTTATCACTAACTCCCAAAAAGTCCTTTGTCCGGTCCATATGCCACATTATACTTAGGGGTTTGGCCGTCCTGGGCGGTCGAGGTATAACTCCTAATGGTGTGAGAAAATGAAGCTGATATATAATACTGAGAAGATAACGGTCCGATCCCGGATGCCCGTCATCCCCCTGAGAGATGTGGTCGTTTTTCCCCACATGATCTACCCCCTTATGGTTGGGCGTAGCTTCACGGTCAAAGCCTTGCAGGAGGCTATGGTTCGGGACAAACAAGTTCTCCTGGTGGCTCAACGTTCCGCGGCGATCGATGCCCCCAAAGCCGATGACCTGTTCGAATATGGCGTGGTGGCCCGTATCCTGCAGGTTATGAAAATGCCCAACGGCACGCTAAAGGTACTGGTCGAAGGGATGGTTCGGGCGCACCTTCAGTCGATATCGCACGAAGGCGAGTTCATCACTGTCAAAGTAGGCTTAATTTCACGCCTAAACGAAAAGTATGATCGTGAGACCGAAGCAATGTCGCGCGCTGTTTCCGAACAGTTCTCCGAATATGTCCGCCTTAACCGCCGGATACCGGATGAAGTCCTGGTTGCTATCGCCTCAATCGAATCGTACGACTTGCAGGCCGATACTATCGCGGCCCATCTTTTACAGAAAATCGAAGTCAAACAAAGACTACTCGAAACCACCTCAGTTAAAGAACAGTTGATAGTGCTTTCCGAGGTTCTCAAAGAAGAGATCGAAATTCTTAAAATCGAACACAAAATTGATGGTTCGATACGGGAATCGATGTCACGCGGTCAGCGCGAAATATATCTCCAGCAACAACTTAAAGCCATCAAAGATGAACTGGGGCAAGGCGACGATGGCAGTGCCGATGTGGAAGATCTCTACACCAAGCTGGAGGTGGGTGATTTCCCTGATCCAGTTGTCGCTAAAGCCGAAGAAGAAATCCGCAAGCTGGCCAAGATGCACCCTTATTCAGCCGAAGCCAGTGTAGTTCGCTCTTATGTCGAGTGGTTGTTGGCCTTGCCTTGGAACATCCATACCGATGACCGCACCAATTTCACCGAAGTTAAGTCGATTCTCGATGGCGACCATTACGGACTTGAGAAACCAAAACAGCGTATTCTGGAACACTTAGCTGTAATCAAGCTGGCCTCCAAAGTGAAAGGCCCAATTCTCTGTCTGGTTGGTCCGCCAGGGGTTGGTAAAACTTCAGTGGGTCGATCAATCGCCAACGCTATGGATCGGAAATTTGTCCGCATGTCCCTGGGCGGTATCCATGATGAGGCTGAAATCCGTGGACACCGGCGTACTTATATTGGCGCTCTGCCGGGGCGTATTATCCAATCACTGAAAAAAGCTGAAGCGACCAACCCGGTATTCCTTCTTGATGAAGTTGACAAAATCGGCAAGGATTTCCGCGGCGATCCCGCCGCCGCCTTGCTGGAAGTACTCGATCCGGAACAAAATAACAGTTTCTGTGACAATTATCTGGAAGTCGAATACGACCTGTCCGATGTCCTGTTTGTGACAACAGCCAACTCGACCAGCGGCGTTCCAGCACCGTTGCGCGATCGAATGGAAATTATCCGCCTTCCCGGATATCTCGATTTCGAAAAAGTCGCAATCGCACGTGACTATCTTCTTCCCAAACTGATTAAAGAAATCGGTCTGGACAAAATCAAGGTGACATCACAGGATGAGGCGCTTCACGAGATAATCCGTTACTACACCCGCGAAGCCGGGGTAAGAGAATTGGAGCGACAGCTCGGATCATTATTGCGAAAAGTTGCCCTGACTATCGTCGAGGGCAAGCGACTGCGCAAACTGACGATCAACAAGACCCAGGTTCACAAACTGTTAGGCCAAAGAAAATATATCGACACCAATATCAGAACTCAGCCAACTGTAGGCTATGCGGTCGCTTTGGCCTGGACTGAAACCGGCGGCGAAGTCATGCCGGTCGAGGCGGTCCCGATGAAAGGCAAAGCCAAACTGACCCTGACCGGATCCCTGGGCGAAGTGATGCGGGAATCTGCTACCGCCGCGTTGTCATATATCCGTAACCACGCCACCCGTCTCGGTCTTGAAGCCGGCTTCTTTGATAATATGGAGTTGCACATTCACATACCGGAAGGTGCTGTGCCCAAAGACGGGCCCTCAGCCGGCGTAACCCTGATGGTGGCGATGCTGTCATCTCTGACCGGAATTCCATCACAAACCAACCTGGCGATGACCGGTGAGATAACACTCTCTGGCGATGTACTCCCGGTTGGTGGACTAAATGAGAAATTACTGGCGGCCAAGCGACAGGGGATCACGCGGATTCTATTGCCGGCTCGGAACCGCAAAGATATTATTGAGTTACCCGCCGAACTGCTTGAGGGATTGGACCTCAAATATATGCACTCGGTGGGCGAAGTTCTCAGAATTGCATTAGAAGAATTACCCCCAATCAAAGCGGGCGTTAGCCTGAGCCGACGGCCTTCGGCTCCGCTCAGTTGATCGGCGGCAACAAGTAATTGTAAATTACCGAGTCTTTGGGCCAATATGCCCGCGACTCTGTTTTTATCGGAGATATAAGAGATCGCATTCACCAAACCGGAAGCTTCGTTTGTCGGTTCTTTTTTTGCGATGAACCAACTGCCTAAGGATCGCCTGCCCCAGATTGCGGTGGCTGGTCGGTCCAACGTTGGTAAATCATCGCTCCTGAACCATGTACTCGGCCACAAGAAATTGGCCCGAGTATCATCTACTCCAGGGCGAACCCGATCCCTCAACTTTTTTCGGATCGACAATCGCTTCTATGCGGTCGACCTGCCCGGCTACGGCTATGCCAAAGTGAGCAAGTCGATGCGTGCCGAGTGGGGTCAGCTCATCGAAGAGTATCTGACATCAGCCGAACAACTGATCGGTCTGATCCTGCTTCTCGATTGCAGACGGGAACCAACCGAGCAAGACGTAGAATTGATCCGCTGGCTCTCGGAACGACAACTGCCGGTCATGGTGGCGATCACCAAAGCAGACAAACTCAGCAAAGATAAACTAAACCGGAAAGTCCGTCAGTTCGAAGCCGATCTGGGGGTTGCGGTTATTCCATTTTCTATTATCTCAGGTATCGGACGCAAGACGCTTCTGGCATCTCTGCGTCAACTGGTTGACGAACATATGCAACAGATAAAGGCACAACCAAATGGGTAAGAACAGAGCCGTCCTCGGGTGTCAATGGGGCGACGAGGGCAAAGGCAAGATTGTTGACCTGTTAGCGGCCAAGGCTGATATCATCGCCCGCTTTCAGGGCGGAGCCAACGCCGGCCATACTATCGTCGTGGGCCAGAGCAAGTATGTCCTCCACCTGATCCCGTCCGGTATTATTCAACCGGGCAAACGTTGCTATATTGGCAACGGAGTGGTGTTGGATCCGTTCGGGTTTGAGGAAGAACTCGAATTTCTCCGTGAGAAAAATATCGACTACACCGGCCGCCTGTTCATTTCTCCGGCGGCCAACCTAGTACTGCCCTATCACAAACTGGTTGATGCTGTCGATGAGCGGGCGCGCGGCACCGGCTCTATCGGCACGACCATGCGTGGTATCGGTCCCGCTTATGTCGACAAAGTTGCACGCCATGGTATCCGCGTGGTTGACCTGTTTGCGCCCGACCGACTGAAAAAACGTTTGGAGTATCAGCGCAAAATCAAGGCTAAGTATTTTGAAGGCTCCAACGATGAACGGGCTGATCTCGATCGCACCTACGACCGCCTCCTGCAATGGGCGGAGTTGATACGACCAATGATGGTCGATGTCTCGTACGAACTTAACAAGGCGTACAGAGCAGGTCAGACAATTCTGTTCGAAGGTGCCCAGGGGGCGTTGCTTGATGTTGATCTCGGTACCTACCCGTTTGCGACTTCGTCCAATACGACTATTGGCGGTGTCCTGACCGGGTTGGGTGTGGGACCGCATATGATTGATGAGGTCGTTGGCGTGGTCAAAGCATATACCACCAGGGTCGGTGCCGGACCTTTCCCCACCGAACTGATTGACGACGACGGCGAAACCCTGCGCCGCTTAGGCGATGAATTTGGCGCAACCACCGGCCGACCGCGACGCTGTGGCTGGCTTGACCTGGTAGCCTTGCGACATACGATCCGGATCAACGGGGTTAACTCAATCGCCGTAACCAAACTCGATGTGCTCGACGAAATGGACAGTATCAAAGTCTGCACCCATTATGAACTGCACGGCGAACGATTCGAACAGGTGCCACTTGATCTGGCCGAACTTAACCATGTGCAACCGGTGTACAAAACATTACCGGGCTGGAAAGCTGATTCTACCGGGGTGACTTCGTTTGATGATTTACCGTCTAACGCACGGGATTACCTGAACTTCATGGCGGACGATCTTGAGGTGGAAATCTGCCTGGTATCTACCGGCGCTAAACGAGAAGAAACAATAATGGTATAAGATAATTGGATCACCGAACAACAGTGGTCCGGAGACGAGGAGAAAAGATAATGAAAACATTTTTGATTCTGATGCTTATGCTGGGACTGACGGCACTGGTTGGTTGTCAGACCGACAGTGAAGCCGATTCCACCGAAGTTACCGAACAAACCGAACAAGCCGAGACAGTAACTGCTGATGAAGCTCAACCAGTGGCGGAAGAACCGACAGGCGAAGAGCCTGAAATTATTGCCAAAGAATCGGGCGTACGCTACCAGGACCTGATCGTTGGTACAGGCCCCGAAGCGATTGACCGGATGCAGGTCGAGTGTCACTATACGCTCTGGTTTGCTGATACTACTGGCTTGGAAAAAGTGGAACGGTTCCAGAGTTCCAAAGATGGCGGTATGCCGTTCCGGTGTCAGCTGGGTGTGCGGCTTATCCCCGGCTGGTCTGATGGTATGATCGGCATGAAAGAAGGCGGCACCCGACGCATTCTGGTCCCGTGGCGTCTCGGCTATGGCGATCGGGAAGGCGGCCGGATTCCCGCCAAAACAAATTTAATTTTTGAGATCGAATTTCTCAAAGCGTTGTAAGATATTATACAACCAGAAGAAATCGCCCCGACCTGATCGGGCACAAATTATCTGTCGGCGACCAGTTCACCACGTTTGAGTCTATCGCCGACTGAACTTAGGAGTGATGATATGAAAAACTTCGGATACCTTGCGCTCAGTCTGTTGATACTGTGCCTGGCTGGCTGTGGTACAGATTCAGCCGACAAGACAGAAACGCAGACCGACCTGCAATCAAGTCAGGCCGTTACCGATGGCCGCCAAACGGCCGAAAATGATCCCAATCTTGTAACTTTGCCCTCAGGGGTTCGCTATATCGATCTGGAGACTGGTACTGGGGAAGAACTTGTTCACGGCACTTATGTCCAGTGGGATTACTCTCTCTTTCTGGCCGACCCGTCTGGTCTTATCAAGGCCCAACCAGTAGCCTCCACGGTCAAACAACCGGATGATTTCTACCGGGGTCAAGCTGGAGTCACCGGGCTTAAGGGCCTTGCTGAGGGCGTTATTGGTATGAAAGTTGGTGGTCTTCGCCGCATCCACGTCCCCTGGGAGCTTGGTTGGGGCGAAGCCGGGCCAATGCCGAAGCAGAATCTGATTTTCGAGATTAGAAACCTGGCACTGATTAGCCGCGAGGAAGCCGAGCAATGGCAACTGGATGAATACACCCGCCGACAGACTATTGAGCAGGAAACGCGGCGGCGACAAGATTCAGTCCGGCAGGATTCTATAAATCAGATCAAGGGTCAGTAGAGAAATCGGTTGACTTTGAATACATGGCCGATATTATATATACCCCTGAAAATATGGTCCGATATGAGATAAATTGACGGGGGTGTAGCTCAGTGGTAGAGCAGCTGCCTTTTAAGCAGCGGGTCGATGGTTCAATCCCATCCACCCTCAGATTTATCGGACCGTCAAATAAAATGCGCCATTAGCTCAGTTGGTAGAGCAGCTGACTCTTAATCAGCGGGTCGAAGGTTCGAGTCCTTCATGGCGTATTTTTTTGTAGGGTGAAGCGGCTGATCCGATCTGTCAGGTTGCAAGCAACTGTGACCTACGAATCTACTTAACATCCCATTTCCGTCACATCCGCGCAGACGGATACCTATGTTCACTTGAGTCTCACCAAAGATATAATCGTGTTCTTGAGATAAGCAGGTAGGTCGAATCCAGACCGGAACGGGCGGATTCGACATAACATTCCCGTGTGCGGCGTCGAAACCGCCCGCCAAGGTCGGCCTGGTTTCGACCTACAACTGTCAGGTTGCAAGCAACCGTGACCTACGAATCTACTTAACATCCCATTTCTGTCACATCCGCGAAGGCGGATGCCTATGTTCACTCGCGTCTCACCAGAGATATAATCATGTTCTTGAGGTAATTTACAATGTCGGAACCGCAAGGGGTTCCAACCTACTATGCTTGATTTTGGTTTCCTCTGGCACTCATGATAAACTCCTCTCTGATATGCCAAAGCTACAAAACTATGTCTTAACTTCAAGTCCCATCTGTCCAGATTAGGCTGAAACGATACAATTGTTGCACTCTGGAAGGATTTTTCGTTTCATATTATTATATGAGAGGACGCATAAAGAAGAACGAACCGGAAGGGTTGCTCTGCTGGAAATGTGGCTATGTTACTGGTATTAAGGGCACAGTAACCCGGCACGACCAGTGCGGGAGCTGTAACGCCGACCTGCGCTGTTGTCGTGGGTGTCGCCATTTTGATCCTTCGCGCCGAGGCCAGTGTCGCGAGAATATTGATCATCGAGTTGGCGAAAAGGAGAAAGCCAATTTTTGCGACTTTTTCCAGGTACGCCAGGTGATTAAGACGGCAGGGGGAATGAAAGCGCGGGTGGACGACAAAGATTCCCGCCGCGCCGCGTTCGATGATCTGTTTGAGGATTGAGAAAACCATACTTCGACCTTTCGACAAGCTCAAGGCAGGTGTAGCTCAGGATGACTTGTAGGTTGGGATCTTTGTGTTCCCGATTTGAAATTGTCAGGAGGACAGGCTTGTCGCCTGACAAGACTTTACCTTGACCGCCACGCCTATACAACGTGATGGGTGTAAATGTGCATAAGTTCTCATTTTTGAATGGGCCGCTGAGTAAGAGAAAAAATATGGCCCCGAACCATAAGCGAGAGTGAAGGTAAGAGTGCAGACCTCAAAAAGAAATGGCTCAACTGACCCAAAGGGTCACAAGACTGCCAGAACCAAAACTTCCGGCTATAAGACGTACAGCTATAAGAGCAAGCAGTACCGCGTTGATGTCAAGGGCTTCCTTCTGTTCCCGCAGGATTGGGACGAGGATTTCGCCGAAGGCAAAGCTCCCGGAGTTGGTATCACCGGCGGATTGACCGACCAACATTGGAATCTAATCTGGTTTGTTCGCAATAACTTCAAAAGAATCAACCAGTGCCCGACTATTTTCGTTATGTGCAAGAGAAACTGCCTTGGCCTTGGTGAACTGCGCGTGTTGTTTCCTGCGGGATATCTGCGCGGAGTGTGCAAACTGGCCGGAGTCACATATCGCGAGGCATACATGCAACATCTCTATATCGAAGATAAGAGTCGGTGTTTAGACTACTCCTACGATAGCAAAACCTACGCCACCGATATCAGGGGATTCTTAATAAATCCCTCCGAGTGGGACGAGGTTTTTGCTTTCCATAAAGCTTATGAGATGAAGTTTCCCGATTGCCTCACCGACGCTCACTTCAAAATCATTTACTACTTACGCGATCGGTTTATGAAGGAGTCTCAAGTACCAACGATTGTCGAAACCTGCGAGGATCTGGACATAGACCTGATTGAACTCGAAAAGCTTTTTCCGACCGGTTATCTTCGAGGTGTTTGCAAACTGGCCGGAGTTACTTACCAGGAAGGAGACGTGAGTCAGACCAGTATGCCGGTCATAGCCGATGATCTCAATGTTATTTCTGCGAACAAGGTGTATACGGTAGACGTGCGTGGCTTTCTGATCGATCCGAGCGACTGGGACGAATACTACGCTACCTTCCGAGCGTACGATATGAAAATTCCCGGTGGCAAACTGACCGATGACCACTGGCGAATAATCAATTATCTCCGCGCCAGCTTCGAAGGGACGAAGAAAGTCCCCACTGTTTACAAAACGTGCGAGGCAAACAAGATCGACTTGGAAGAACTGGAAAAACTCTTCCCTGATGGCTACCAACGGGGTGCCGTGAAACTGGCTGGATTGCGGGTAATATGAGACAGTCGTTGGTGCGGTGAGTGGGCGGCAGATGTCTGTCCCTTTATACAGGCCACGCCCATCAGCTTCATATGTCAGGTTGCAAGCAACCGTGACGAATTTCCTTCTCCGTCTCACCAGCGCAGGCGGGTGACTATGTCTACTCGCATCCCACCAGAGATATAATAGTGTTTTTGAGAGAAGAGTTTTATTCGAGGTTTGGATCCATTGTGGGGGCTGATGATTTCTGCAAAGATTTGTGGTCATAGATTTCCGTCTACACGGAAATGACGAGGGGAACGGAAATGACGAGAACAGTGTGGGTTAATCTTTGAACCCAACACAACGTAAACGGCCGATGTGGGTATCTGCTGATCACAAAGAGAGTAGGTTGAAATCCATTAGTGGTGGTAGGCAGACGTCCTGAGGCTGTCCCTTTATACAGACTACGCCCATCAGCTTCATATGTCAGGTTGCAAGCAACCTGATATACGTAGTTCAGCGTGACCTATGATGTTGGTAAATTTGACGCCGGAATTAGCGGATCGAGACTAAGGTTCGGTTGCCCTTTTGCTCGTACTCAACTTTGTCTTCGCGGGCCAGCCAGCCAAGCGCCTGATAAACAACAGTCTCTCTTTCGCCGACCATTTTTGGCAGGCGGGTCAGGCTGATTTCATCTTCGGTGTTGAGTGTGTTCCAGATTTTTCCAGCAGTTACACCAATCTTCTCTTTCATAATATCCTCCAGGGAATCCATTTTACTCTATCTATATGATCGGCAGACTTTGTCGAATTATTACACCTGCGGATAGTGCTTGTTTCCCTGTAAGCCAATGTCAGCCGAAAACCGCCTGTAGGCAGGCTTTTTTGGTGCTCAGAGCGGCGCGTCTTTCGGCTATTCTGTCCGTTTGCGGAAACGGGCGGCGGCCAAAGTGAAAACTGTCAGACCGTAAGCGGTAATCGCCAGAATATCCGGAATCATGTCGGCCGGGCCGGAGCCTTTCATCATAATGCCGCGCACTACCGTCATAAAATATCGCATCGGGTTGAGCAGGGTAATGTTCTGCATCCAGATTGGCATATTTGATATTGGGCTGAAGAAACCAGAGGTCAGGATTGCGAAAACGGAAAAGAACCAGGCTAAGAACATCGCCTGTTGTTGGGTCGAGGTTATAGTCGAGAAGAATGTTCCCATGCCGAGCGTAGTCAGCAGGTAGAGCGCACTTACCCAGAGCAGGAACCAGGGCGAGCCGGCGAACGGAATACCGAACCAGAGAATGCCGACTGCCAGGGCCAGACCCATCTCCAAAAGACCAAGGAAAGCAAAAGTGGTAATCTTACCGGCCAGCAGGGCATGGCTACTGATCGGTGTGACCGAGATTTGTTCCAGCGTGCCTGTTTCACGTTCGCGTACAATACCCATTGAAGTCAACATCGTAGTGACCATAGTCAGCAACGTGACAATAATACCGGGTATCATATAGTAGACCGATTCAAGTTCCGGGTTGTAGAGGAAGTTGTGTCTAATTTCGAGTGGCACCTCCATGCCGGTGACATGGTTCGAATACTTACGAACAATCTGGCCAGCGTAACCGAGACCGGCGCGTGCGGCGTTAGCATCTGAGCCATCAGCGATCAAACCAACGGTAACGTTTTCGTTGCGGGTTAGTTTTTCGGAGAAATTAGGCGGTATGAGCAGGGCCAGTTGGGTTTCGCTTGTTTTGAACCTTTTGGCGAGCTCCCACACCGGATCGGTATTGGAATGAGAAATTACTTCTTCGGGTACAAAATGATCTCCAGCCTCGAATGAACGCACAAACTCACGCGAGTGAGTGCTACGGTCAAAGTCGTAGATATCAATGTCGAGTTGTTTGACATCGGTGTTGACAGCATAGCCGAGCAAGAGAAGCTGAATGATGGGCATAAGGAATATGATCCCCAGCATGTTCCGATCGCGCCGAATTTGAATAAATTCTTTGCGGATTAGACCGATATAACCACGCCACATATCAGACCACCCTCGTTTTGAATTTGGCCGCCGCCACAGTCATCAAGATGACCATCAGCAGTACCAACGCTCCGGCCTGTGGTATGAGCACTTCCAAGCCGGCCCCTTTGAGCATGATACCACGAATGATGACAACAAAATAGCGGGCCGGTACAATGTAACTTATCGCCTGTAATACAAAGGGCATATTCTTAAGGGCGAATATGAAACCGGAAAGCATTACGGCCGGAAGAAGTGTTGCAACTTGGGCCAGCAGGGTCGCTTCCTGGAGCGTGTCAACCAATGACGAGATTAGGATGCCAATCGACAGCGCGGTGGTGACATAGATCAGGCCGAACCCGAGCAGTAGCAGTTGCGAACCGACAAACGGCACACCAAACACTAACCGGGCAAATATCAGCACGAGGATACCGTCCACAAAAGCGATCACCACGTATGGCAGGAGTTTGCCGATCAGGATCTCGCGCGGTTTGACCGGAGTGGTGAGCAGTTGCTCCATAGTGCCGGTTTCTTTTTCGCGGGCGATAGTCATTGAAGTCATCAGCGCGGAGATCATCATCAGGATAACCGCCACCAGACCGGGCACCAGAAAGTGAGACGATTTTAGATCAGGGTTATACAGCACTTGTTGCGAGAGCGTCACGCCGGGAATGTCGAAATTGGGCGGCAGGCGATCCATTAGGAAGTTGGACAGGACGCTGTTGGAAAAAGCCTGAACCGCCGAGGCCAGTGAAGCATCGGTGCCATCGACCATCATACCTAATTCGAAGTCCTCGCCGCGCGCCAAGGCGGCTGAAAATCCGGGGGGGATGGCCAGAATCGCGGCGACCTGACCAGAGCGCAGTAGTTGTTCGGGATCGCTCATATCGACTTCGTTTTCACCTGGGCTGAAATAAGGTGAGGCGAAGAACCGTTCGGTCAGTTGTTGAGACTCAACGCTGTGATCAAAGTCAACGATGGCGAGTGACACGTTTTCGATATCCATATTGATCGCATAACCGTAGAGGAAAATCATCATGACCGGCATAATGATTACGATGATCAGCGAGCGGAAATCGCGCAGGATATGGTAGAATTCTTTCTGGGCGATGAACCGGATTCTATGCACGGGTTGCCTCCTGGCTCAGAATCAGATTGATGAACAAGTCGTCGAGTGAGTCGGTGCCGTGCTGTCGTTTCAGATCGAACGGGCGGCCCTGTTCGATAATACTGCCGTGGTGCATAATTGAGATTCGCCCGCAGTACTCGGCTTCATCCATGTAGTGGGTCGTGACAAAAACGGCTACGCCCGAGTCGGCCAGGTCGTACAGAATCGACCAGAAGCGACGACGAAAAACCGGATCAACACCACCGGTTGGTTCATCAAGAAAGAGGATGCGCGGCCGGTGAAGGATGGCGGCGGCCAGGGCCAGACGCTGACGCCAGCCAATCGGAAGTTTGCCGGAGAGCTGGTTGATGAACTCCCCGAGTTCAAGGCGTTCGGTCAGTTCATGTATTCGATCGGACAGGTCGGCAGGTCGAAGGTTGTAGGCGGCACCGTAGAAGGTAAGATTTTCACGTCCGGTCAAGTCGGGATAGAGTGAGAACTTCTGCGACATATAGCCAATATGTTTCTTGATCGACTCGGCCTGCTTGTAGATATCATAGCCAGCTACTTCGCCACTACCGCCGGATGGCATAAGCAAACCGCAGAGCATTCTAATCGCGGTGGTCTTGCCTGCGCCGTTGGCACCCAGGAACCCGAATATTTCACCGTAGTCGACTTTGAGTGAAATATGATCGACTGCGGTAAAATCTCCGAAATGGCGCGTAAGGTTGTTTATCAGGACAGCCGAACCACTGTTGTGAGTGGAGTCATTCATGTAGGAGACTCCATCAATTGAATGAAACGATCTTCGAGCGATGGTGCGATCGGGTTGATGTCGGAACTATTCAGGCCGAGTTGGCTCAAAGCATTGAGGTAAGGGTCAAGCGAGTCATCAGGGGCGAGATACAGATGCATTCCGGCACCGAACCGAGCGGTGGTAAGGCCGTCGATAGACATAATCTGATTGAGCAGTTGCGAAGTCGGTTCGCGATCAATGTAAAAGATGCTACCCTGAAACGCGGCGGCCAGTTGGGCGGGACGGTCTTCGGCCAGTTTGCGCCCGCCAAAGATAAACGCGGCGCGGTCACATCGGGCGACTTCGTCCATGTATGGGGTGGAAACCAGGATTGTCACGCCCTGGCTTTTCAACTGCAGGAGTGTTTCCCAGAACTGGCGACGAGAAAGCGGGTCGACCCCGGTAGTTGGTTCATCCAGAATCAGCATACGTGGGTTGTGGATGAGTGCGCACGAGAGAGCGAGTTTCTGTTTCATCCCGCCGGAAAGAGCCGAGGCACGTCGTTTGGCAAACGGTCCCAGCTTGGAGAATTGGTAGAGCTGGTCACGTTTGTCACGGTAAGCCTGTCCGGTCACACCGTACATACCGGCATAGAAAGTCATGTTTTCCTCGACCGACAGGTCGGGGTAGAGCGAGAACTGCTGGGGCATATAGCCGAGGATAGGTTTGATGTCATCGTACCGTTGTTGCAGGTCAAGGCCATTGATTGTCACGCTACCTGAGTCGGGGTCAAGCAGGCGGCATAAGACACGAATCATAGTCGTTTTACCGGCACCATCCGGACCTAACAGGGCGAACAATTCACCTTTGTTCACACTAAGTGAAAAATCATCCAGCGCCAGGTTGTGACCATACTTGCGACTGAGACTATCGGCGACCAGGTAAGGCATCAGTTCTCCAGCGTGATAAAAACCGGCATACCGACTTTGAGTTTGCCATCGGGGTTCGGGATCGAGACTTTGACGGCGTAGACCAGATCGGCACGAGCTTGTTCGGTCTGGATATTCTTGGGGGTGAACTCAGCTTCATTTGAGGTCCAGACCACGACACCCGGATATGTTAAATCGGCTGACTCGACCATAACGGTCGCCGGGTCGCCCAGTTTTACATTCGCGAACCGTTCGGTGGTCAGGTAAACTTTAACCCAGACGGTATCGAGTTGTGAGATACGGGCGATAGGTTTGCCCGGCGCAAGCAGTTCTCCCTGTTCGATGAATTTCTCCAGGATTATGCCATCAATTGGCGCTACCGGATAGTGATCAAGCACTCGACGTTCGAGACGAGCGACATTGATACGGGTTTGTTGTAATTGAGCTTCAAGAGTTGTCACCTGCGCCCGTGCGGTTTCGGCGGCGATGACTGCCTGATCGAATGCATACTTCGCCTGATCATGCATCCGTTTGGTGCCGGTACCGGAACTCAGTAGTTGCTTGGCCCGTGACAATTCGTTGCGGGCGTATTCTTCAGCAGTTGTGGCCTGGCGTACTCCCGAGTGTGCGGCCGATAGTTGGGCTTCAAGTACGTTGACACCAGCGCGGGCGGCATCCAGTTCAAGCTCGGTTCGACTGGGATCGATTACAATAAGCGTATCGCCAGAATATACCTCGTTGCCTTCGGTAAATCGACTTTGCAGAACTCGTCCGGCTGTTTCTGCCGACACGATTGATTCGGCGGTTTCGATAAGCCCCGAGCCACCGGCTGGACCGCCGTTGTCGGTGCAACCAGTCAGGATGATCGCGGCACTCGCGGTTAGTAAAATTAGAGTCCGTATCATGCTATAGTCCCTTTCTTAATCTATCATCACCGACAGTATAGAAGTAGATGCTCTGGGCGACATAAAAATCAACCCGCGTGGCGGCCAGTCTGGCTTCAGCTTCGGCCAGCGAATTTTCGATTTCAAGCAGACGGTTGGAAATAATTGATCCGTTATCGTGTTGCGCCTGAGCAAGGCGGAAATTATCACGGGCGATATTGCGTTCATCCTGTGCGGTGGTGAAGTTGCTGAGGCTTAGTTGCCATTGTTCAAAAGCGAGCCTGGCTTCGCGCTTTAGAGTTTCGCTCAATTGATAGTGTTGTTGACGGGCTGATTCCAAAGTATGCGCGGCTGAATTGCGTCTGGCGGTGTTGCCACCACCTAAGTTTAGTGACCACTGAAGTTGAGCGCCGAAGGTGTAACTGTCGTTGAATTCATCGGCGAATGGATTGGTGTTCGGTTTGCCGTACAAGTACCCGGCGTAGACGCCGAGCGTTGGGTAGAATGCGGCCCGACGACTGTCGAGGGTTGCTTGCTCACGACTGATCATGGCGGCGGCGGCACGAAGTCGAGGGAGAGTATCGGTCGGTGTGGTCGTTGATACTTCATATGGTCTGGGGTCAGTTAGGGTAACGACTGGTTCAAGTTGCTCATTATCCGGTAATCCGAGACGCGCGAGCAATCTGATTTCGGCCGAGCGGACAGCTGTGGCGGCCTGATTGGAGCGGGTCTCAACCTGTGCGGCGGCTAATCGGACTTCAAGCAGGTCGACCGAATCAGCAACTCCAGCTTCGAGTCGGGCGGTAACGCCATCGCGCAGGATTTGGATACGTCGCTCCGAAGCGGCTACCGCTTCACGGAGTTTATTGGCCTGACACAATTGTAGGAACTCAATCCGGGTTGCCAGGTAAAGGTTGTCCAGTTCAACCAGCTCCAGCGCCTGTCGGTAGTCCCGACCAGATTCGGCCTGTTTGATAGCCGAACTGATACGTCCGCCGGTGTAGAGCGGGACACTCAGGCGAAGATCAGTCTGGTAGCTGTCATTGGAGCCGAGATCCTGCGAGATCGGCGGCAGACCGGGGAGAGACAGGTCAAGCGATGGAATATCATCGACGTACCCGGCGCGAGCGTCCAGTGAAAGCGTCGGGAAACATTCGGAACGTGCGGCTGTTACGGTCTGTTCGGCGGCGTTTAGGTTGGCGCGGGTCGCTTTCAGATTGTGCGAGTGTTCCTCGGCTATCTGAAGCGCGCTTTCGAGCGTTATCTGTCGGGCCGAAACGCCAACAGCCGACAGCAGACACAATAATACGACAAGACACTTCATAGTCATCTCACTTTCAGACCATTCAGGAAGATATCAATGATGACTTTTGGTCGCTCGGCGGCGAACTGGCGGGGGTCGTCGATACCTAACAGTCGATTGATGAACGGGGTCACCATATGGTAGTAGATTGACATTGAGGCAAAAGCGAGTAGCGCCTGATGTATGTCTGTGTGGCGGTATTCGCCTCGGTCCATGCCGTCACCAAGCAAAGTGGCGATTTTTTGCGGGATACTGGCCGATCTGAATACAGCCGAGATAGCTTCCAGGACTTCCGGACGCGGGTCAGCCATCTCACGGAGCATTATCGGTCGGGCGTAGTCGTCCGATGCGAACATAGTCTCGTGGAGAGTGGCCAGGGCACCTAGTGCCTCTTCGAGGGTCTCTGACGGGAGGACAATTTCCTCGGCCCGTTGCCTGATATTCTTATAGAATGAGGTCACGACTTCGAGGTAGAGGTTGTCTTTGGAGTCGAAATGATAGTAAATCATCGCCTTGTTGACCTTGGCGGATTTGGCGATCCGGTCGATCCGAGCGCCATCGATCCCGTGGTGGGCGAACTCGTGGATAGCGGCGGCGACAATTTTCTGGCGGGTGCCTCTGGCTTCGGCCTTGGCGGCCACTTCGCGTTTGATATCAGATTCAGGCTCACTATTCATAACTAACCATTTAGTTGAGTTGACGATTTAACCCTGATGACCGCTTAGCACCGGCAATCCAAGTCAAGCTTTCTATCCATCTCTCTATTTATAACTAACTATTTAGTCTAACTAACTATACGGTTAGTAATATCGGAAAGTTTCAAGATTTGTCAAGCGGTTTTTTCGGGGATTGCGGTTTTTCGGTTAAGCTGTTGTTGAGTAATAAGTTGAGTGGTTAGGGGGTCTACACTATCCAGTCCAGTGCTTCCGGGGCGTACTTGAAAATGTAGCCCAAATAGCAATACCGCACAAATCGAGCGGCTACCATAGTAACCCAAAACAATAATGTCGGGTACCGTTTAACTCCGCAAGCAACGTAAAAAATATCACAGGGAATCGGCGAAGCTGTCCCGACGAATAACATCAATGTCACATACCAGCGCGACTTGCCGTTAGTCCAGGGATGTTTATGAACCGACGGGAACTTCTTTTTTAGCCAATTTGATTCGCCGAAATACCTACCTACGATAAATGTCACCAGCGACCCGGTCGCCGAGCCAAACGCCATGACGATTGCCAGGTGGATGATACCATAGCCCAGCCCGACTCCTATCAGCGCATAAGCCCAGATCGGTAGTGCCAGCGGCGATGAGCTTACGGCGGTCAGCAGAAACAGGATACCATCAACCCACTCCTGGCCGTAGGTTGTCATCAAGTATTCGCCAAACACTTTGATATCATCGTTGAAGATCGCAGTCAGGACGATACCGCAGACAATGATAGCGACCGTTATCAGAATCGAAGTTAGTCCGTTCTTTTGGGATGTTTGGCTTTCGCAATCCAACTTCTCGGCGATGTCACCGGTGTCGAATCCAGTTACTTCCAGCGTGCGGCCGTCAGTCGGGCGCCTGGGAATTTTGCCACAGAGATTAAGAAGAGTTGGGACCAGATCGCAGTTGGAAACATGTTCATCTTCGATCGGCACTGACACCGCCAGCGGTACCTGCATATGTTCTCGGCGGAGCGATCCGTGCGAGCCGTGATGTTCGGGATGCTCGTGTTGTAGTCGCAGGTCAAAACCGAGTTTGGCATCGACCGCAATATCACCACTGCGCGACCCGGTAAACAGGAGGAAGAGCTGGTTGACCGCATCGGGGTATTCGCAATCATATGTCCGATGAAAAAGTTCATTGGACGTCAACCGGCCGGTCGGATGGTCGCCGATCGGACAGATGCCCTCGGAGGTCACTTCTATCGTGTCGTCCCGGCGTGTTGCGGTCAGGTTGCCTTCGGGACCGATAAATATCACGCCATCGTCTGCCATTCGGGCGGCTACAAATGTTACCCCTTCATGTCTAACCAGATCATCTATGAGTGATTTCGTGCGATGATCATGCAACAGCTCTTTACTGGTCCAGTGATCGCCCCATTTGTCGCCTCGCTTGAAATAGACCTGGGCCATTGAATTGCCCGACTCGCAGACCGCCGAATCGCACCGTTTGCGATACAGTATCGGGTAGTAATGCGGGTTGAAGCCGTGTTCCTTGACGATATCAACCAGCGGGATATGTACCTTCGTACCGCTCAGACCGTGATCGGAGACGATCGCCATAATCGTTTGGTCGTAGACACCTTCTTGTCTCAATGTTTCGGCGATATTCCCGACAGCGCGGTCGATGTTGGTGTAGGCGGCGATGGTGCGTTTGTCGAATGGGTCATACAGATGCGAGTATTCGTCGATCCCGAAAAAACTTCCAATGATACATTCGCTACCGGCTTTGATCCGTTTGATAATTTGGCGCTCAACAAAATCATCAACCTTTGACCAGTCATTACTTTTGTGGGCCTGAATGATTCGAAGCAAGCGGCGCGCTACGATTTTGTACAGTTTCTGGTTAGGGCAGTAATCGATCAATTCGAGGATAGAACTTGGTTTGTTAAAATACTCAAACAGCGACAGCGATTTTTCCGGATCCATATCGCGCCCGACCATAAGGCCGCGCGGTGAATTAAGCGAACGATGCCGGTAGATACTTCGCCAGGTGCGGTCATGTCGGTGTCGGTCCAGCCAGCGGTAACCGGGGATGTTGGCGGTGCCGGGGTGAAGGCCGCAGACGAACGGGATGTGCGCCGGGCCGGTGGTCGAAGGATAGACGGTTAATGCCGTACGAAAACAGCCTCGATCGACAATATGTTTGCGGATATTGGGGAGTTGTCCGGAACCAAGCAACTTCCGTGTCAAATCGGCCCGGCCGCCATCAGCGACCATAATCAAAACGCGAGTATACAAGCAGATCCTTTGCTGGCGTTATCGAGGTGATTAGTCCACAAAACCACAGCAGTATAGGCGTAATCAGGAACAATAGCAATTGTTTTGGGCGACAGCAGTTTAACTGGGACGTTGTCTCAGAAAGGCGTTGATAGTTGGTTGTTGGAATTAAGCCGAGAGTCAATTATGAGGTGTTTACCATCAATTTTGAATTGAGTGATGGACAGGATTCTGTGTTTGCCGAGACAGCGTGTTGATTTTTTCCGGGTTTCTCAAAATGTATCGAGTGGCAAGTCCTGTTGGAACAGATCCGGTAGATACGCAAAACAAGCTAAGACAAGCGAGAACCCTATGATGAACAGGTAGTCGATCAGGACCGAAATGTCACTGATTGTAATATCATCGCAGGTGGGATTAGTACCGCCCGACTGGTTGGTATCGGCCTCTTCCAGACACTCGATGATACCATAGCAAGTACCAGTTATAAGCTTTGCGTCGATTAACGTACTTATGTCACCAATTGTCGGTTCGTCACCACCATCGCCATTTATGTTTCCAACACGGCCTTCACAACAGGGTTCTGGTTCCCAACCGAGTACTTCGGCCATCATCCACCAGAATGCCTTGCCTTTCTGGTAACAGTTGAAACAATGGGAATGAGCGCACGACCCGCAGTAAGGACAATCATGAATGGCACACCAATCAGCGCACCAGTTGCAAACATCGGATTCATCAGGGTACCAGGTACCATCAGGGTCATAGCTTTCGATATCAGCGAAATCGAACAGAATCTTGTCGTTGTTAATACAGTAATCGCGAATCTGATTGTTCCTGAGATACAGGTTGCCAGACGGACCGGTGCCATCAAGATGTCCGGTCATGTAAACAAATGTGACTGTAGGATAATCAGATTCAAGCGCGGCCATAGCATTTAGATAAGTATTGATCCCGGTCTCGGTATTGTCTGAAGCCCCGCCACACCACGACCACATAACCACATTGCACTCTGAGTGGCTGTCCAGGTATGCACGCGTCGGGCTGACCCACGATATATCACCAAGGTGCCCCAAATCATCGTTGATCTCGTAGAATGTCGGAGAGCTATATAGAGCATCCTCTCCCGCCAGCATACTGATACCGGTCATAATTTGACTGCCATGAGAAGTATGACCATAGAAGATGTTGTAGTTGGATCTGACCTGATCAAAGGTAGCAGTCGAGATCAGATCAAACTGTGCAATTACATTATGATCAGCGACAATCGCCTGACTTGCCGATGGTTGGGCTGAAAGAGTCATGATTGAGGCAGTCGCAATGGAAAGCCATAACAATCGTAGTTTAGCGCAATACATCCAATTACTCCTAAGCGGATTCGTATTTGTGTGACCTCAGAAAGTACACCAGAAGATAAACCGATCACCAGTTTGCGGCAAGGGTAATTATGTATACCCTTGATTATTGGGAACAATGACCCGTGTCATTTAGTTGAGACATATATGGTCTATGATACCATTGGGCGCTATTCTTGCTGAGTAGTAGAATGATTCAGGCGAAAAAGGATTTTCACTCAATAGTAGGTCCTGAAATTGCGCTGATGTTGCGCCACGTTGCATATAAACCTGCAATAAAATACAAACTAATAACATTATTGTTACCCTAAGTTAGGAGAGCGTTAATATGCTCAGAATGACCAAACTACTGTTTTTTCCTGTTATGGCAGCCATACTAATTGTTGGTTGTTCTCAGGATCAATCCTCAACGACAACCGGCCCTGCTGATCTAAGCTTTTCCACCGCGGCCCTCTTAGCCGGAGCCGAAGTACAATCTGCTACTCTGTATGTGCACGTTAGCACCGCGAGTGGCAACGATGTCTTCGTTCATAGGGTAACATCCGAGTGGGATGAGATGGCAGTGACCTTTAACAGCTTTGGCGGTGCCTTTGATGCTTCTTCGGAAGGATCGTTCCTGGCTGACGCATACGGTTGGAAAACCGTTGATGTAACTAATTTGGCCAAGGGTTGGCTGGCAGGTGATTACGCCAATTTTGGCTTACTTCTGAAGCATGGCGAACTGGTTTTTCCTCGTAGTCTATTCTATAGTCGCGAGACGGACCGTCAGCCCACTCTTGAAATTTGTTATATGACGGCCGATGGACCGGAGTGTGTGCAATTGATCGCTGTGGCTGATACTTACATCTGGGAGAGCGAACCCAACTCCAACAGAGGTGCTCTGACTCGTCTTTACGCAGGTTGGCAGAACGAGACTGATCTCGAAAAACAGACACTCATCCGCTTCGAACTGCCGGAACTGCCGGAACCGGCTGCTATCGGTGATTTTGTCTGGTACGATGCTAACAATGATGGTATCCAGGATACCAACGAGCTTGGTGCTGAAGGTGTGACGGTGAACCTGTTCAACTGCGACGATATAATGCTCTCTTCGATGATGACCAACGCCGATGGTTATTATTTGTTCGACAACCTGATACCGGGCGACTACTATGTCGAGTTTGTCCTTCCGGAAGGGCACGTGTTCAGCCCGCAAGATCAGGGTGTGGATGATGCTGTCGATAGCGATGCTGGTTTAGATGGTGTCACGGTCTGTACTACGCTCGAACCGGGCGAAACCGACCTGACTTGGGATGCCGGCCTGTATATGCCGGAAGGGGAAGGTTGTTCGCTTACGATCGGTTTCTGGAAGACGCATGCTGGGTTTGGTCCGCAGGACGATGTTGTTACGCCGCTTCTGCCGATCTCGCTGGGTGCCATCGACGTTACCAACGCCACTGAAGCTCACGATATTCTTGTGCAGAAGTACTGTGGTGGCCCGTCCAACGGTATTGTAAAGCTGACAGCCCAATTCCTGGCGGTCATGCTCAACGGCGCTAATAGTGCTGATCTGGGCGCGGTGGCTGGTGAGATTGAAACTGCTCATCAGATCCTGACTGACTATAGCTGTGAGGATTGGAAGAAGGGATTAACCAAGGCAGAGAAGAAAGATGTCAATAGTTTGAAGAGTACCTTCGATGATTACAACAATGGTCTCATCGGTCCCGGTCATTGTGACTTTTTCGGTGACGACGACTAAGCAACTCTAATAGAGAATTCGCTGACTTACCAACCGACCCGCAGGCATTGATGTCCACGGGTCGGTTTCTTGCTTATAGCAGGCAGAGATTGATTGATAGTAGGAGATGTTCTTCAGTTGCGCATCAGGTGTTTGTCAAAATCGACTTTGGGGCTGATGCCGAGAACCTGCAGGCCGAGGGCTTCCTCGACATCCTCAACTTTCTTGAAAGAACTATCCAACAATTCGATCAGGAGAACTGCCGCGCCACCGATGGCCAGGCCTAATACTATGCCGAGTATCAGGATCTTGCGACGATTTGGCTTGGAGGGTGTCAGGGCCAGTTTGGCTGGCTCTACTTTGCGGTATTTGGAGGAGGAGCGATCTTCTGCAAGTTCCTGAGAAATATCCGAGCTTACCGTTTGGCGCCAGAAACGATCCCGGATATCAGTGTTCACTTGAAGCTCAGTTTGCAGTTGGGTCAACTGTGATTCGTATTGCGGTATCAAGTCGATGGTTGGGGTTAGATCGCCCAGTGCTGATTCTAAATAAGGTTTTTTGGAATAAAGATAGTCCAGTCTGGAACGAGTGTTGAACAGACTCGTCAAATTCTGTCGGGTTGTCTCATTGAACTTGCTGTATTTCTGGTCAACCAACGATTCATTTTCTGTCTCAATATCGTTGAGGAGATTGTTTTGGCGGACTTTGAATTTAATAACCTGTGGATCGTTCCAAATGTACCGACTCAGTAGATCACCAATTTGACGCAACCGGTTCCGCAATTCTTTATTGGCGGCTTGACGGGTTTCGGAATTACTTATCTCCAGTTCACTGGTGTTGAGATTTTTGACACCCCTGAGTTGGATGAGTAGATTTTGTTCAACTTGTCTGAGATCTTCGATTTCTGTGTCGGTCTGGACGATTTCATCTTCAATCTCCGATCGATTGATCTCAGATGCGGTAGCGCTGGCGTTGCGCAATCGTGCCAGGCTCTGTTCAACTTCGGTGACTTCGGCCATCTTATTCTGTACCTTGAGCTCGTACTTTTCGAGTTGATTGTCGGAAAAGCCTTGGGATGACCTGATTTGGTTGAGGTCCTTGCGCAGTTTTTCTGCGATAAAGATATCGCCGAGGTGATTAGCGATGTCACGAGCTTGAGCGGCATTAGTGTAGTTAACAGTGATCTCTATCTGGTCACCAGAAGCCCAGGATATGTTCACATTTTTCTTCAGCTGTTCCTGGAGAACCTGGATACGAGCCATTTCAATGGATAGGTCGGGTTGGAGTTGGATATAAGTCTGTGCCTGTTGCTCAATTTTCGGGTTTTGCACCAGGTTCATGCGAGTGTTTAGCAGTTCGGCATACCGCGAGGAAACGATATCGTTGTACATTGAGCGAAGTATATCCTGGCGCTCGCGAGGCCGAATCGATCCAACACCGGTCGGTTGTCCAATAATGCGCTGAAGATCGCCGATCAGTTGAATCTGAGGATCTATCTGGATAATAGTCGATGACTCATATTCCGGGGCGATAAGATAGGAGCCGGCGAAAGCAATTGCCGCTACCAGTGGTACGGGAATAATAATCAACCACTTGCGTCGCCACAGCAACGAGAGAATATCGCGTATTTCAATTTGACTTACAGTATTAGACATGTTTGAACTTCACTCTTTCGGCTTTGTACGCCATCTATTGTATCATCGGCAGGACTGAATGTTTCCTGCAATTTCTATTCGCAATGAATCTCTTGACGCTCAGAATATACTGGAGCCTAAACCACCGTGCTACAACTTTTGTGGTATCGAACAAGGCACAAAATGATTCCTCTTCGTGCCGATATCCTGATCTTAGATATGAAATTGGACTCGTTAAGGTGGTGACAATTGCGGTCGATACATCCAATAGTGCCTAAATAGTGCTAATTGACCTTGTGTCAACAATCAAGCGTAGATATGACCGGGTCAAATTCAAGTTGAATTTGACGGTTCCAGACCTATCTTGTGAGCCTCGTTGGGCAAGTGTCGTGATTTGGATTTGAAGGGATAACGAGTTGAATTTTAACAAGGACAGCCTCAAAATTAACGCGGATCAGGTAGTCGAGCAACTTTGTAAAGAAGTGCGTCGGCAGATCGGGCGGGTACTCAAGAGAAGTGGTGCGGTGGTTGGTATTTCCGGTGGGATTGACTCGTCGGTCTGTGTGGCTCTCGCCGCCAAAGCGTTGGGGCCAAAACGGGTACTCGGTGTTATGATGCCGGAAAGTGATTCTTCACCGGAGAGCGAGCGCCTGGCCCGTATCCTAAGTGAGAAATTCGGTTTTGAGACGATCAAGGAAGACATCAGCGCCGGTTTGGCCGGGCTGGATTGCTATGAAAAACGGGACGAGGCTATCAGGTCGGTTTTTCCAAACTACACCAACAAGTGGAAAAACAAGATTACGATTCCGACCAATATCCTCGAAAAAGACACTTTCAACTTCTTCAACCTGACGGTGGAAAACCTGGCCGGTGAGATACTCACCGAGCGGATGCCGGTCAAGGCGTATTTGCAGGTAGTAGCCGCCTCGAATCTGAAACAGCGATTACGCATGACCACGCTATATTATCAGGCCGAGAAGTATAACTATGCGGTGGTCGGAACTGGCAACAAAGACGAGCATATGCAGGGATTTTTCGTCAAATATGGCGATGGCGGGGCCGATCTCAAACCGATCGCTCACCTTTATAAAATTCAGGTTTACCAATTGGCCGAGGCATTGGGCGTGCCGGAAGAGATTATCAAGAGGACACCAACAACTGACACATATAGCTTTGAAGTCACCCAGGAGGAGTTTTTCTTTGGGTTGGATTTCTATACGATGGACATGCTTTGGCATGCGCTTGAAAACGAAGTGCCAGCCGCTGAAGCCGCCGAAGTACTCGGATTGACCGTGGATCAGGTAGAACACGGATATAGCAACATCAAGAGAAAGATCGTAGCGACCGAATATCTTAGAATGGCACCGCTGGAGATCGAAACCACCAAATAGTTAACACAGGATAAAAGTATGCCTACTGTAGATACCGATACGACCAGAAAAGAAATTCGTGAATTCATTGTTGAAGCGTTCCTGTTTGGGGATGAGTCGGAGCCGTTTGAAGATGGCGATTCATTCATGCAACAGGGTGTGATTGATTCGACCGGCGTGCTTGAGTTGGTGTTATTTCTCGAAGAGAATTACAGTATTAAGGTCGATGATGAAGAGATGACCCCGAACAACCTGGACTCGCTCAACAATCTGGTAGCGTTCATTCAGAAAAAGAAGCAAAAGAAGCAATAGATATGCTCGGTTGTTCGGAACAACAACGAATGACCGATAACCGTTGCCGCCTATGAAAATTTCAGACCTGTTGGTCAATGCCGCCGCCGCTTTTCCCAAGGATACGGCGGCTGTTTATCTTGAACGAAGTCTTAACTATCGTGAGTTGGATCAAGCCGCTTCACGTCTGGCCGCACGACTGCGGCGTCTTGATTTGGAACCGGGTAGCCGGGTAGCGATTCTGTTTGAGAATTGTTTGGAATATCTGATTGGCTTTTTCGGGGTACAGGCGGCCGGGCTGGTCGGAGTGCCGCTGGATACTTCCCTTGCCTCTGAGAACCTGAATTACATGTTAGCTGACTGTGGTGCGCGAGTTCTGATTGTGCAGGGCAAGTACCGCCGTCACCTGTCAGCAATCTTAGGCGATAACCTATCGATTCAGTTGCTGATTTCTGACAAGCCGATCCAGGCGGACTGTCCCTCGGTACCGTTCGAACTGCTGAGCGATATTGTTGGGGGTGATGGTGATGAGAATCCATTGCCATCCGACTCTTTTTCGTCTGATCTAAATACGCTCTCAGATGAACTGGCCGCGATATTCTATACTTCAGGGAGTACCGGTGAACCAAAGGGGGTGATGTTGTCACACCGCAATTTGGTGTCGAACACACAAGCGACGGTTGAGTATCTGAAACTTACGTCGGATGATTCGGTACTGGTGATCCTGCCGTTTTATTATATTTATGGTAATTCGCTGTTGTTGACTCACGTTGCTTGTGGTGGGGCAGTTGTAATCGATAACCGGTTTATGTATCCTGAGGTGGTTCTTGACACACTGGAGGAATCAAAAGCGACCGGATTCGCCGGAGTGCCATCGACGTTTATGATCGCTCTCAACAAATCGACTATAGCCAGGCGCCCATTGAAACACTTGAAATATATCACGCAAGCCGGTGGGGCGATGGCACCTGAAGTCACACGACAATTGATAGCGGCTTGTCCGAATCAGAAAATCTGGGTGATGTATGGACAGACTGAAGCAGCTCCCCGGGTGACGTATCTTCCGCCAGATATGCTGGAAAAAAAATTAGGCTCGATAGGAATTCCGGTACCAGGTGTTGAAGTGAAGATTGTCGATACCTCGGGTAAGGAAGTTGCGTCTGGTGAGACGGGCGAGATTGTGGTAGGTGGTCCCAATGTGATGCTTGGATATTGGAACCAACCAGATGAAACGGCGGAAGTCATTCGGGACGGTTGGCTGGTCACCGGGGATCTTGCGAGATATGACGAAGACGGTTACTTCTATGTCGTAGGTCGCAAGCGCGAGATTATTAAAGCGGCCGGGCATCGAGTCAGTGCCAAGGAAATTGAAGAGAGAATTCTGGAGTATGATAAGATCGCCGAGGCGGCCGTAATAGGTTTGCCGGACGAAGTTTTCGGCGAAGCAATTCAGGCGGTGGTAGTGCTTAAATCTGATTGCGAGTCAGATGAGAAAGAAATTCAGGCCTGGTGTCAGAAACGTCTGGCCGCTTTCAAAGTACCCAAGACTGTTTTGTTTGTCGATACTCTCCCGAAAATACAGTCGGGCAAGATCAATAAACTCAAGCTAAAAGAACTCTGTCAGGCCGGAGCGCAGGACTAAACGAGATGTGTGGGATCGCCGGATATTTTCAGTTGAACGAACCCACGCCTCCGGACAGGGAACTGGTCGGTCGAATGGTGGCGGCGATTCGGTATCGTGGCCCTGACGAGTTAGGTATGTATTTCGACAACAGATGTGTGCTCGGGCAGGCGCGACTTTCGATTATTGATCTGGCTGGCGGCTCGCAACCATTGGGTAACGAAGACGGTTCAATCTGGGTGACTTTCAACGGGGAAATTTACAATTACGTTGAGCTTCGTGAAGACTTGCTGAAACGCGGTCATCAATTCCGCACCAGTTCCGATACCGAGGTTATCGTTCACGCTTACGAAGAGTTTGGCCGTGACTGTCTTGAGCATTTCAACGGCCAGTTCGCGTTTGCGATCTATGACCAAAGTAAAAACAAACTTCTGCTGGCCAGAGATCGACTGGGCATTCGTCCCGCTTTTTATGCTCAACATGGCGGTCGGTTCTATTTTGCATCGGAGATCAAGTCGATTTTTTGCGATCCGTCCGTACCCCGTCGCCTTGACCTGAAAGGACTAGACGAGACTTTCACCTGGTGGACATCGGCGCCACCACGAACACTGTTTGAGGGTGTCAACGAATTAGAGGCGGGTACGTTTGTTGAAATATCCGATGGCCGGATTGAATCGGGTCGCTACTGGCAGATGGTTTTCCCTGAGCGGTTTGATTATGATCGTTCAGTAGAATCGTATGCCGAAGAATTGCGCGCCCTGCTGATTGATTCGGTGCGACTGCGATTGCGGGCCGATGTGCCAGTGGGAGCTTATCTTTCGGGCGGATTGGATTCATCGGTGACCACAGCATTGGTCCGGCATTTTACACAGGCGAAGCTGGAGACGTTTTCGATTACGTTCGAGGACGACGCTTTCGATGAGTCTTCGTATCAACAGCAGATGGCCGCGCACCTGGGAACGACTCATCACACGGTGGCCTGTGACTATCAGTCGATCGCCGAGGCTTTCCCCGAAGTTATCTATCATGCTGAGCGACCGATCGTGCGTACCGCACCAACACCGCTGTTGTTGTTGTCTCGGTTGGTACGGCAAAACAATTTCAAAGTTGTGTTGACGGGCGAAGGCTCCGATGAAATCCTTGGCGGCTACGATATATTCAAAGAAACGTTGATTCGGGCGTTCTGGTCACGCAACCCGGAATCAACCTGGCGTCCGCTGTTGCTGAAGAAACTTTATCCGACTCTGCCAGTATCCGGCGCGCGGGCGCGGCACTACCTTGAACAGTTCTACAAGACCGGTCTGGATCGGATCGGTGATTTTCATTTTTCGCACATGCCGAGAATCAACACAACAACACGTATTAAAGACTTCTTCAATGATGAGACTAAGAATCGGTTAATTGATAATGATGCCATAGCATCGTTTGGGCGTGATTTGCCCGATTCGTTCAATCGCTGGCATCATCTTTCGCGGGCGCAGTATCTCGAATGCAAGTCGTTGTTGGCCGGATACTTGTTGTCATCGCAGGGGGACCGGGTATCGGCCGCCAATTCGGTCGAAGGGCGGTTCCCGTTTTTGGACCATCGAATAGCCGAGTTTGCCGCCACGATCCCGCCGCTGTACAAAATTCACGGTCTCAACGAAAAGTTCCTGCTTAAGCGAGCAATGCAACCGGAGATCCCGAAGGAAATTCTCCAGCGTGTGAAACAGCCGTACATGGCGCCCGACTCAAACTGTTTTGTGCAATCGGACTCGCCTGACTATGTGATGGATATGTTGTCGGAGTCGGCACTGGAGCGAACGGCACTGTTCAACCCGAAAGCGGTCGGCTTGTTGGTGAAGAAATGCCGTCGTGGAGCTGGAGCGCATCTGTCATTTCGTGACAACATGTCATTTGTTGGAATTCTCTCCACCCAGTTGCTGGTGAAACAATTCATTGATGATTTCCAGATACCCGCCCCGCCAGACCGCAGTGCATTTGCCGTTTGGCAGGAAGGTGCTGATAATTAGGTGGGCTTTGATGTCTTGGGTAAAGAGGTATTGTTCAATGGTTTACTACCAGGGGTCAGAGGTCCCGAACGAATTTGGGACTCATAAAAAACTGGACTTCATGGGAATCATGAGGTTTCTTTGAGTATTAATATTGTATTCTGACCGTAAGTGAGCATCCCGCGACCTGTGTTGAGAGAGAAGTGTTAGATGTTGGGAGAGATAGAAACGATGCGATTGATACCGGTACTTTTAGTAGTTTTAGCTGTTGTGCTAGTTGCTACGGCTTTGTTGGCCTACAAGTATTATAGATTATCAGGTCACCTCGACTGGATTCAGACTAAACTTGACCAGAAAGATTTGCTGTTGAACCAGACGAATCAACATTGCGATCAGCGGTTGGTATTTATTCACCATTCGGTAGGCAACAACTGGCTGTTAGAGGGTGAACTGTGGGCCAATTTGGTTACTTTAGGTATCGGAGTACAATCAGCATCGCGTGGCACCGAGGTTGGTCAGGATACCGATATGAACCACTGGCTCGCGAAATTCGAAAACCAAAGTGATGATATTATTCATTTTGATGCCCATGCTCCCGGTCACCGCAGTGACGCTTACGAAAATGATATTATTATGTTCAAATCCTGTTATCCGAATAGTAACATCGTGTCCGAGGGTGCTGAGATTGGAGACCCTCATAGCCCGGAGAAAACTATCTCCAACTATCGGGCTACATTCTATGGTCTTCAGAAAGTTTTTGCTCGGTATCCTGAGAAAATATTTATTTACGTTACCGCTCCGCCCCTGGTTCCATCTCGGACCACGACCGAGAATGCGGATCGTGCTCGAACTTTCAACGACTGGGTGAAAGCAGAATTTGTGGCTGGATACGGGAGCGAAACCGGTTTGAACAATATTTTCGTATTTGATTTATTTGATGTGTTGGCTGATAGTAGTGGTGTTCTGAAGAATGAATACCGTCGGACGGAACGTGATTCTCATCCTAATGCCCGTGGCAGTCTGGCGGCCACTGATGCTTTCTTAGAGTTCCTGCGGGATAACAAGATCGCCGGTAAGTAACCAGGTGAATTGGTTTTCCGCAGAGTATATTGTTTGATTGTCGGCGATGTGATCGTTTGGGCTATGAAGCCAGCTATGTTTTCAACCGATAATATGGTAGTATCACGTTAGCGTGTAGGCGCTGTTTGCGATGCGTGTTTTGGAGAATGACCAGGACTGGTCTTGTAGTGCGAAACCGATAACAGGAGATATTGCTATGCTGAAAGAAGTGAAATTACTATCTGTGCGGAATTTGATAACCAAGCATCATATTATCACTAAGCATACAGTTACAAGATTTACCGGGGTGCTATGTTTCTTTCTGCTCCTGATATTATTGGTTCCAGGTGGGCTTCAGGCTGAGGCTCTTATCGTAGATCATCAGTCGGTTGCGGCCTTTGATTCCATACCGACATCTTTCTTTGGCGACATACGTACTAATCGCAACTTTTACTATGGTCATACTTCTCATGGCAGTCAAATTATGACCGGTATCAGTATGCTGGCG
>JAGGTI010000130.1 GCA_021163775.1 Candidatus Zixiibacteriota bacterium | reverse complement strand
GTCAACTCGGTGTTGCCAGCGTAAGTCCAGGTCATCTCGGCATCGGTGTTGTCAAGGTCCGAAACAAAATCATCAAGACTGATCGTCGTGAATGTCGCACCTTCGGCGATAGTCTGATCACCGATATCTGTAACAACTGGAGTCGTCTGACCAAAACCAGATCCGGCCATAAGCAAGAGCAACACGGCGCTAAGGACTATTGATCTCATACGATTTATCATATCAGTTTCTCCGGTTACCCTACTTAAGGAATAACATCTTCTTGGTCTTGCGTTCATCCCCTACCTTCAAGCGATAGAGGTAAATTCCGGTCGCCACTCGGCGTCCCGACTTGTCGGTAGCATCCCATACTACCTGATAATCACCGGCCGAATAACTCCCATCCATCAGCGTCGTCACTTCCTGACCCAGGATGTTAAACACATCCAGCCGTACATGCTGAGAGGCGCCGTTCTCGGCCGCACCCACAGAGAACTCAATAATCGTGCTCGGGTTGAATGGATTGGGATAGTTCTGACTGAGCGTAAACGAGGTCGGTAGCGGGGCATCAACACCTTGCACAGCAATCGAACCAGCCATCGCAGTCGACAGCAATGCCTCGGTCAATCGGATCTTGGTTTTGTCATCCGCTTCCAGACTGGCATAGGCGGTAATCGGTATTTCTACCAGATCAACTACACCCGGTTGCATAAACTCCCCCACATCGTAACTTGCAAAATTATAAATCAATATCTTCAAACGTCCCTGGCCATCGTCATTGGCGTGGAGAGCATAGTGTGCATTGTCCTGTGTCAGGCTGGGCGTACCAAAACTCACCGATGTCGGATCATAGTTCAACTGCAACTGAAACCCAGCCACTTCCCGCGGTATCTCCGACCGGACAGTCAGCACCGATGATGAACCGCTGGGAACATCGCCATAGTCAAGAGCCAGAACCGCGTTCTCACCCGGAACCGGAGCCGCCGGTGACGGCAACGGCACACCATAGATCATATTGACATCAGCGACCAGGTCAAACACGTTGACCGAATCGTTGGTGATTATATCGGCCACCTCAAACTGACGCGGCGACAGCGTGTAAGTATTGATAATATAAGCTACTATATTAACCGCGTCGGCCACATCAATGTGGCGGTCAAGGTTGACATCACCAAGCGAATCCACCGCTATCAGACCGGAATCCGTAACCAATGGCAAAGAACCAACCCCCGGATCGGGGCTGATTGACTCGCGTCCATTCTCAAGGTGAATCGTGTAGTCTGTCCACGGCACAGCACTGGAGTCCAGAGTGATCACCGCTTGCAATATCGCGGTCGTGTTGGTGTCGTTGACTGGCTCGTTGTTGAGACCGAAAGTGACCACACGAATTTCGCCCGGTGTCACGCCAATGTTATCGTAAACTACATATTCAGGGATGCGCGCCGTAGTAACAAACGAATCAATCCTAATTACGCTGTTGGGATAGAACATATCGAACTGAACACCATAGACAGTCTGTGATGTTACCAGATCGATCGGGAAGAAAATGCCCTCTCGGCCCGGCAGACCGCCGACTGGCCGATTACCTTCGCGCGATGTCGAGAACAAGCGGTCAAACTGAAGCTCGTTGACCGTGATCGCTTCATACCTGTCTATCGAACACTCCGAGTCGGTCGCAGTAAATCTAATGCTGAACGAACCTTTCTGATTGAAGTCCGGTGTCCAACTGAACGTTCCGCTGACCGGGCTGACCCCGACCACCGAACCGCCGGTACCAAATGACGCGTTGGACGGCAATGAAGTAGCATTGATTGATATCTGTGTACCACTGATGTTGGTCGCGGTGACCGTGAAACTGATCAACTCCCCCTGATCGTAGATTCCGGTATTGCCAACCACAGTAATTGAAGGACAGTTTGCGGACCCGGCCGTCACCGTTACACTGGCGCCATCTGACGCCGTACCGTCTCCATAGGCTGTGGCCGTGAAGGTGTAAGTTCCGAGCGTTGATGATGACCACGGCAGACTACCTGATGTATTTCCGTTGGCGGACCCCGACAATCGCGTGCCGCCTTGATCCCGAACCACTACCGAATCAGCGTAGGTCGAAATCCAGCTCAATGTCGTCTGGCCACCCTGTACAAATGAGGTTGGATTTGCCGTAAGGGCTACGGTTGGGGGATCCGGATTTGGCACACAGGCGGTGTCCGCCTGGAACCAGAAAGTATAACCCAAGTCGGTCGTTGGGTAAATCTGATAGCCAGCCGTAGAATCCGGGCCAACTCGCCAGGCCGTAACCATCTGCGAGTTGTTGCAACCATTATACCAAGTCGTGTCGGGAGGGAAAACCGTATCGACGACAGTGAAGATGTCACTCTCGTGAAAACTTAACGCCGTCAACTGCAAATGAGGCATAGCCGGGTTGACAATCATTTTCACATAGAAAATCGTATCGTCGCCCGGCGGTAAAGAATCAAGCGTCAGAAACTCTGGCACCGCGTTGCACGCCAGAATATCGAGATGACCCTGGAACATGTTGACCGTGAACTGGTTAATCGTATCGATTATCGGCCCAAACTCGCCACTGGTCGTGTCGGTCTTGAGCATCCGACCCGTGATCAGGTGATCGACATAGGTCGTATCAATATTCCACGAGATACAACCGGTCGAGTCGGCAATCGCACAGGATGAGTCACGGACGTACACCGGTCGCAACCAGGCGGTATCGAACTCAATCAAAAACTGAAACGATGTTACAATCGAATCGTGCTCCAGAATGACCGGCAACAACACCGTATCGCCCGGTATGCCGCAGAAGAACGGTATACGCAGGATATCAAACGCGGATTTGGTTAGATCATCACAACCAATTTGCGCCTGAACCTGTGAACCGCCTGCAAGGGCTACAACCAGCAAAAAACTCAGTAAGGATATTCTTACGATTCTCATCGCGACCTCAATATGGTAATCAACATCATTATCAATGTATATCAATGCTCTACTTCAAGAGCATCATCTTTCGTGTCATAGTTTCGGTGCCCGCCTGTAGACGGTACAAGTAAACTCCTGACGCCACCGCCTGACCCTGCTGGTCAGTACCACGCCACTGGATGCCGTGGGTTCCGGCCGGAAGCTCATCGTTCACCAAAGTCACCACCGCCTGGCCCAACACATTGTAAACCGTCAGAGTAACATGCGTGGCATATGGCAGAGCGAATTCAAGGTTCGTCTCAGGATTGAATGGGTTAGGGTAGTTCTGCATCAGCGCAAAACCGATCGGCAGAGGAGCACCAGCTGAAGCCAACGCTACTTCTATCTGCTGACCACCCGAGCTACCTAATTCAACATGGCTGATCTCAAAATCAACGCCACCACTTATCTCAAATAATTCGGTTCGACCGGACGGCATCACTTCGCCGTCAAGGCTATACAACAGCACCTTCACTCGGTCACCATCCTGATGATAATTCATAGCCATATTGTCACATCGACTGGTGATCATCCCCTCGGTGACCTCCCGATCGCTCTTGATCACAAAGTAAGCCGCCCCAACGGCCACCGAAGATTCATAGCTGAACAGGGCCTGATTGGAATAAGTCTCAATCTCAACCGATGCGGTCAACTCTCCACCATCAGAAATCTTGCTGTAGGTGTTACCACCCACCACCCAGTTGATAAGCGCCACCAGGTCACTCACCGTAGCGGCGATGTAATCCCGGTTGACATCAGAGTTGGCGTACTGTAGTGCATTGAACTTATATAGCGACGGGTTGATAAAGAAATTTGTAAAGTAAATCACATCGCCAATCTCAGCCGCAATGCCGTTAAGATTTATGTCACCAATCCGGATCTGGCCTATATCGTGAATCTTCACACTGCCAGTCTGATAAACGATATCGGCCTGTTCGATTCTGGTGCCGATACTGTCGGTCAAACTGTTGTCATCATTGATCGGAGCATCGAGGAACTGGAACGTCAACGGAATACTCATACCGGCAAAAGCCAGATCACCAGTAGTATGCACCCGCACGGAAGCTATTGGTCCATCGCCTGCTTCCAACCCCGGAGTACCACCACCCATATCTCCAATTCCAATGATACGAACATTGCCGGCTATACCGTTTTCTGTGGTGCGCACCGTGAAATACTCAAACGCCTCGGTACGGGTCTCGGCATTAGTCAACGACAGGAAACCAAGCGCAATCGGGTCGTGATTGAACAAAATGTTGAAACCCGCTACCGGCAACTTGTTATCAAGCGTGATCTTGAACTCAACATCCTCATTCGGGAACGCCTCAACAGAATCAATCGCCAGCGTAAATAATGCAACCGCCCGAACCTGAGTGGTTATCGCAAGCGTGTCCGCTAATCCCTGTGGATCGGTGGCCACAAATGCCACAACGAATGAACCAGTGTCAGTCACTTCCGATGTCCAGCTTAGCAAACCTGGATTATCACCATCAAACGTGGCACCTTCGGGAAGACCCGACCAGCTCCAGGTGATCGTCTCAAAATCGGGATCGAATGCCGACACCGACAAACTCATCGTTTCGCCAGCCTCAACAATAGCTTCCGTAGGAGCCATTATCGACGGCTTGCGGTTCCGGTTGAGCACGTAAATATTCAAGTCCATCTGAGATGACAAATCGCCATCACTCGCCCAGAAACTCAAACTCAGCGGGGAACCATCGGCCGAATTCGGGCCAACATAATCCGGCACCCAAACGAACCGAGCCGTTCCATCACCGTTATCCACAAAAGTTGCCCCGGTCGGTTTGGTCGTAATCGCCAAAGTCAGCAAATCCTCATCAGGATCTGACACTATAATAGTTAAATCGAGACTATCGCCCTCCAAAACATACTGGTCAGGAAGCGTAGCAAACACCGGGGTACGGTTATTTTCACCAATTATTATCATCCCCGGCCCAAAATCGGGCTGAATCCCCCCCGACGTATCGGCTCGGACAACTTCCAAAACTCCGGCGGGCGGGTAGAAAAGCGTATCCAGTAGAGTGGACTGGCCAACTTCCGCCTCCGGATTAAGGCCAAATATCGCCGTAAACAACAGTCCATCACCAGCTTCGATAGGATCTTCCATCCATTGGAATATCGCTACCATGAAATGACCGTCAGCTACATCAATATCTGACGGCGTAATCATCTTATTTGCAATATGTTGCGCTCTCGAATCAGTAAAACTGATCGACTTGAGTGTCACCAGCGATGGGTCGTAACTGATTGGTACACTTAACGATGTCAACGCCATCTCATTGGCAAGGTAGAATCTGACCGACACGTCTGAACCAGCACCCGATTCAACCGAGTCTGCGTATATGGCGTACCTCGCCTCTGTCGGCGTCGTTCCAACGGTGACGCCAGCCACCAAAAGCGTGGCCAATATGCCGAAAAATCTTGTAAAGTACGTCTTACTCATAACTTGCCGTCTTAATATGGCATTTTGCCATACCTTGTCTGAGCAATTCTCAGACCGGAACCTGTTCACTCCGGGAAGTTCTTTCGCCTTTCCGTGACGAATCGCTTCCTGTTCTACTCAGAGTCTATGGCTCTTAGCAAATCCGTTTAAGAGTAGAAGTAATAAGAACTTATGTTCTCTACTGCCAAGCCAACTTGTAAATATCAGTTAGACTAAAGAATACTCCTCTTTCGGGCGGCGAGTAACATAGTGAGGTTGTCTGTCATTCTTCCGCAGGCATATGCAAATGTACGCAGTACGACAACATCCAAACAAAAGGTTTGTACACTTCGACAAGATCATAACATTATATATAAAAAAGACCCGTTTGTCACGCGAAAACTATAGTTTCACTAACAACTTAGGCCATTTCAGCTAAACCTTTTCTCTAACTCTATCCAACTTTATTTCGTGAACAAATTGCTAATATAAGTTCTCCTGTCTTGCGGTTTAGAACCCCCGGAAAGGGTTAACCTATCCGGGGATCCAAAATCAAAGACAAATCCTACATTACTTAAGCAGGACAGCCTTCTTGGTCACGCTCTGGTTGTCGGCAGATACTCTATAGAAATAGATACCGGACGACAGGTTAGAAGCGTCCCAAACGACCGTTTCGTAACCGGTCTCAGACACACCGGAGAAGCTCTCGACGAGCTGGCCGGTAATGTTGTAGACGCCAAGCTTCCAGTCACCGCCATTAGGAACAGTGAACTTGAAGGTGGTTGTCGGGTTGAACGGGTTCGGGTAGTTCTGGGCAACTTCAAAGCTTGAAGGCATTACCTTGGCGGCAACGGTCGCACCCGTGAAGGTAGCGAATTCGGTGCTGACAACATTACCATCGACTTCGAGGAAGTCACCGCGGAAGCTCTGGTTAGCTTCGGTCGAGTAGACCAGAATACTAGTGGTCTGACCGTTGCTGGCATAGAGCATTTCCATGTTATCGGCCAACAGAGTCGGCACAACGTTGCCTTCCATCACGATATGGGCGGCGCCCATCTCAACGTCAACGTTGAAACGTTCGTTACCAAAAGTGATGTTAGCGGCAACTGGGGCGGCCTTATCGTAAGGCGCGGCATCGCCGATGACTACCCTGATAAGATAAACCAGGTCAGCCACGGACAGCGCGATACCGTCAGCGTTACAATCGGAAGCCGCAATGGAACCTTCCATGTTGCCAGTAAAGGCGTTCAGGCCATTGATGAAGTAGTTGGTGAACATGACGGCATCTGCGATTTCATAAGGCAGACCGTTCAAGTTGATATCGCCACGAGCATCAATCGAGTCAGCACAGACGATGTCGATTCCACCATTCTGGAAGTCAATGTCGCGTATGGCATATTTGCCATTTACTTCATCAATAAACACACACGTATCCTGGGCACCCTGGTAAGTCGGGAACCCAACGGTGCCATTAGACATTTCGCCATCCTGGAACGGGAAGTTGAAGTCTACATAGTCGTAGACCTTCTTCG
This sequence comes from Candidatus Zixiibacteriota bacterium, assembly GCA_021163775.1. Classification (GTDB taxonomy): domain Bacteria; phylum Zixibacteria; class MSB-5A5; order GN15; family FEB-12; genus JAGGTI01. The sequence goes on along the minus strand of JAGGTI010000130.1, from coordinate 30,884 downwards.
ACAGGTAAGCCACCGAACCGTCACAGCTCGACAGAATATTGTCGGTGCAGTCGTACCAGAAGAAACGAACCGGCACATACTGACATTCCAAGCTCCGGTCATTGGTGACCAGGAAGCGCAGGGAAGCCAGAACCGGCTTGGCAGTGGCGTCATAAACACATTCAGCATTCGCGACACCATTGTTGATCTCGGCCAGGCCGACAACACGAAGCATGCCGCTCGGGCAGGCACTACCACAGTTGCCGTAAGGACCGAAACGATAGGTGAAGTATTCCCAGTTATAGAAACCGTCGTTATAGAGGTCACCCTCTATAGCGAGCTGGAAGCCCAACGCGGAAGCGTCGTACGCTACCAACAGGTCAAAACCACCAAGACCGTCCTCAGCGTCAGCCGAGTGAAGGATGATGTCGAGGTCAGTGAAATGACCCTGCAACGCGCCTTCAACCTTATCGATTTCAACCTGATACTTAGAACCTTCGATTACGTGCCAGTTCAGCACGCATACATCTTCCAGCTCACCATCGGAGACAATAATCTCCATAGCCACGTCACGCGCGGGAACATCAGGGGTGAAGGTTACAACACCACCAACAATATTGACATTGGCAGGGTTGAAATTGGTCACGGCACCCAATACGATAGCTGGGGCATCACAGACGTCCGGATCTGAGAAGACCAGGGTCTGGGAACGCGGGGTTCCAGCACTGACAGTCGCCAAACCACTCGGGCAAACGTCAAATTGCGGAGCTTCGTTGGTTAAGGTAACGTGCAGGGTGAAGTTGGTTAATGTATAATCCTGGGTATCAAACGCCCGGAATTCAATATCGACCGCACCACTCTGTGGCACCGTCGCGCCGGACCAGGTCCAGGCACCTTCCGGTGTCACTTCGCCGTGGAGGCCGTCATCAAAGACGGGGTCAAAGCTGTACGTAACCGTACCCGTAAGATCGGGGTCGGTCGCGGAAAGCTGGTAGGAACCCTGGGCGCAGTGATTGAAATTCACAGCGTCCTCAGCCGGGTCATCATCCCAGACCGGCGGCTGGTTCGGAACATTGTAGATTTCCCAGCAACGGGGCTCGGAAGCACCAAGGCCATTATCCCAAATCGGGAAATCGCCCGCCGAACCAGCGGCCCACTCCCACGCCGTGATGGCGCTGAGTGAGTCAAAACACATGGTGAGGCCGTCATCTTCAAAGCGAGTGCTAAACGCGAAGTTCAGCGCAATATCGCTGGCGCCAGGCAGGTAGCCAGCACCGGTGAAGTCGACAGTAGCCAGGTAGAAACCGGCCCGGTCAATAACACTGGCGCCCGGACACGGATCGTCACCATTGTTCGTGGTGCGGTCCCAAGTCGTACCAACGAGCTGGTAGTGGTAAGCATACTTAACCACTGAGCCCGGCAGAGCGTTGACCAGAGGACCAAAAGTCGCGGTCATGGAACCCCAGTCGGCACCGTCCGGCGAGTACAGTTCGTACCCGTTGGAACCGGTCCAGTTGGCAGAAGACGCAGGCATGGCACCAGTCAAATCATATCTGACACCAATCACGTGCGGAAAACCTGCTCGCAACTGAGTTCCGAGGTTATAATCGTTCGTAACATTGTCAACAGAGATGACACCGTTCTGAGAGAACGCGCTACCTGTCATCAACAAGGCGAACGCAAGGAAAAATAATAGTTTCCTCATTATTTGCTCTCCTAAAAAAACACATTCATTACAACAATAAGTTGTCAAATACTTAACTATCTTCTCTCTAGCCCCCCTCAGGGTTAGCCACCCGGATCATCGAAATCGTAGAGCCAGACAATTTCGCTATCCAATGGTCGCCAAAAAAGAACGACAGTTAAACTCTAAAATTAGAGCGCGTGCAATATCCTCTTTTAGATGTCCTCCTTTACTTCCGTCTTTCTTTTCTTCTATAGTCATTGCCAAGCCTGCCCAAAGGCCGGGCGCTTCTTTTTTCTATCCAAATGTATCGTGGCGCTATTAGCGCAGTATTAAGATTTTTCACAGAACTGTTTAATTCTCGCAACAGGTTGGTACCCAAATCAAGGTTAGAATCATCCGACTGCCTCGCTATAGACAATCAGGCAGTCCCAAAGATGATCCCGTAATAAACAAGTAATCTATTAGAATCGACACATCACCAATCGTTATGTCATTCGGAGTAGGGCTGACCCCACCCGACTGGTTAATATCGGTTTCCGCCAGGCAGTCAATTATGTCCCAGTTATTGTTAATAAAAAGCACGTCAATAATTGTGCTGACATCACCAATCGTCGGCTCATCCTCGCCGGAGTTGTTGGTATCACCCACCCTGCCAATACAGCAGGTGTTTAACACCGTGATAGACCCGTCAAACAGGCTGACCTGGGTTGAATCCAGCACCGGAATATCAACCATCTGGATACCTACGGAGTCACACCCTTCCGCAGGGCACTCCCACGAATATACTTTGGTCCATTCATAACAACCGGTACCCGGCGGAGGTTCTGGACTGGTACACATATAATAGTTGGTGTCAGGAACCTGCACGGTTATCCACCCAATCGACTCACCCTCCGGAGTAGAGAAACCAAACCAGCGCTTGAAACCCACATCGATCCGAACGGTGGCGGTGCGGTCTTCCTGCTCGGGCGGAATTGGAAAAATATCAGCCAGTACTCTAAACAACACCCCTCCACCCTGAGGTGAGAGCGGCGGCACGTAGCCGGGGATAGAGTCGGTGTCGGAGATAGCTGTCAACAGAATATCCAACCCGAGATCACCAGTTGAAACCGCCCGCGACTGGACATAGTCCCATCCAGAGATCAAAGTTCCAACAGTATCAAAAACGCCGGCATACGCTTCAACCGTATCAATATGCTCAAAGTCCCACGGCTCGGTCAAGGGATCATCCACGCCGACCGAGTCAGTGCAGACTTCGCCGACCCAGTTGTTGCAAGCCCAGTACGTAAACACCTCAATCGTGTCGAGTTGTGTCTGGAAATTGGCGATGTCATTGCGGTCGAGCGCAATATGAATCGTGAAGGCAAAGATGTCATCCGAAGGGTTGGTAAGAAAAACTGATACTGCCGAATTTTCCTCTCCTGCTGTTCCAGTAGTATCGCCCACAGTGACCCTGAGGCGATCAAACATCTCATCGTCCGCTTGCAATCCCGGAGCAGAACAAAGAAGCAAGATCAAAACAAGCAATAATAAGGATGTCTTCGGACTGGTGCTCATCTCATTGGAGCTGAACCGCATTACAAGCTACCTCCTAAAAAAAGGGTTGCCATCGATGCCCAAGACTCTACTTGGTTAGTTTTCATCTACTGCTGGACAGAAACTCGCACCGGGGCGTTACGCGTATTATCGGCCAATTCGCCGACTTCAACATCGCTAACGTCCTTGTTGGCTTTATATAGTTTCTTTAACAGTAGTACTTATGAAAGTAACCTGCTCGTAACCCCCTCAGCGGCCCCCACAGCCACATCGAGAGTGAAGTACACAAGACTTCAATATTTTATATTTCGGATCGGAAAGCTGTTGGTACTTTAATGGTGCGCTAATGCGGAACCATTCAGGGTTATTATTTGTGGAACTGTCACCTATCATCCGAGCGGAATATAAGGCCGACTTTCAAAATTGTCAACATGTTTATTCATAAAATCTGAACTCAGACCGTACTTTCTTATTGGCGCCTGTCCTGCCTCGGTTTACGGATCCGATTTCGATCTAAACTTTACTTATATTGCCCCCTAGGGGCTTGTTGATAAACCCTATTCACAGTTGTGTCGGGTCCTTATCCCGTCAAGACGGGATTGTGGCCTGACACGTAAGTGCATGTCAGACAATAGCGGCAGGTCTCACGTATTCGCCCAGGAGAATTCGAAGGACCTGCCGCAACTACACAAGAGGACTTTTTCAACAAGCCCCTATAGTTGCTCAGCATTTCCTCAAACATCGGGAGCACATTGGGAGCATAAATCATCTCATGCCGTGCTCCCCGTTCACGTGTAAATCGATGGGAGCACTGAAATCCTATTACCCGCCAGATATAGACATATTTTTTATTATTGACTATCAATCACAGACTGCTATCATAACCGCTTAAATAATCAGGAGTTAGCCAGATGGCCAAAATGTCGCAAACAGTCAAAGAAATTCTCCAAATCGTAGTCTTCCTGCTGGTAGTCGGGATCTTAGCTTTAGTGTTTATCATCTACCCGCTCAACCGTGCCAAGGCTATCCTTGCCCGCCCGGATATCGAAGAATTCAACGCCGATTCGTTGCCTGCCAACGACCCGACCGCGTTTCTGGAACTCGGGGCCGTGGTCGATACTTTCCGGATCGACTCTGATGGCCTCACCAACCTGGCCTGTCTTTACCTGACCCCGGCCCCCGATTCGACCAATCCCGACCAGCTGGTGACTATTAATGGTACCGCGATTCTGGTCCACGATGAGCGATTTGATCGGACTTCGATGATCCCACTTGCTCAGGCTCTGCTCGACTCCGGTTTTACGGTCTGTCTCTACGATCAGCGCGCCAGTGGCCTTTCGACCGGAACTTACCATAGCAACGGCGAATACGAAGCGGCCGACTTGGGCGAGTTGATCAGCTATCTTAATATGCGCGACCAGATTCATCACCCGTTTGTGGTGGTCGGTCAGGCACTCGGCGCCGATGCCGCGATATTTGTTGCAACCGATGAACCCCGACTCGACAAAGTGGTGGCGATCGAACCATATATCACGTCGGATCGCTGGCTTGATATGCTGATGGCGGAGCACGATATGTACTGGATTCCATTTCCACATACGCTTCTCAAGTTCTGGTACGAACTCCGCTCTGGTTACGCGCCTGAGTATATCACCCTGGAGAATCTTGAAGGGGTCGAGTGCCACACGTTGATACTGGCCAAAGAAGATATCCGCGAAACCGAAGAGTTCGCCGCTCTTGCCGAACTATCCGGTGCGGGTCTGATTGAAACCGCAAAATCTGAACAGGATCCGACCGCGATCAATAACCAGATCATGATGTTCATTGGCACACTCAACATTGAACCGGAAGCGATCACTGACGATACCGCCACCTTATGATAACGGTTGAACAACTTGATATTGAGCAGGCCGACCTGGTGCTTGACCTGGTAACGCGCCTGCTTGAAGAACTCCGCGAAGATGCAAATATACCGGTAGCTCTTAATGTGGAGAAGATCAAACAGGGTTGGGAAGCTAACCAGGATCGGTTCACGGCGTTCGTGGCGCTCGACGAAGACGAAAAGACGACGCTCGGCATTATTACGCTGGTCGAATCGTTCGCGATTTACGCTGATGGCTCATACGGTGTGATCAACGAACTATATATCCTTCCGGAACACCGCGACAAAAAAATCGGCAAGGTTTTGATCGAGACCGCCAAAGAGTACGGCCGCCAGTGTGGCTGGCGACGAATCGAAGTGAACGCGCCGTTGGGGGAGAAGTGGGAACGAGCGGTCGCGTTTTATCTTCGCGAAGGTTTCGCCCACTCCGGCCCAAAACTGCGGTTTAGGTATTAGACGCATTCGGTGGGCGTCAGGTCACACGCCGACTTTGTCGGCGAAGGACCCGACGCAACAAATGATTTTGTCATTGACAAATTAGGCGATCATGGCATCTTGATTACGTAAGGCAGTAAACCGAAGTTTGCTGAAGGTGATGCCGGTGCGTATGAAGTAGATTGTCAAACTAGTAGCGATAGGGGTGTTTGTTCTTCTGGCCGCCACCTGTCAGGCTGAGCCGGAGTTATCACCGTATCTCTCGTTCACCGTGCCCGGTCTGGATAGTGCAATTCAGAAGATCGAACTTGCCGATATCGACGGCGACAATTTCGCTGAAGTGCTGGCGTGTGACGGCCATACCGTCGTGTTGTTCTCGCTACCCAACGATATTCTCTTCACCGATACACTCGACTCAGACTATCCCGAATACGAAATCGAACTCGCCGATGTCAACCGTGACTCGGTAGCCGACGTATTGATTGGTTACTTCCATAGGGGGTACAAATCAGACACTAAGGTCGTCTGCTATGATAGCACTCTTGTACATCGGCGTCTGCAGGATCAGGTGTTTTACCTATCTAGCATGGAAAGTTGTACCGGGAATAATCTGGTCATGTTAGAGGCAGTTGATATTGACCACGATGGGTACGATGAACTATTTCTGTCTTCCGAGACCTCGTATTATCGTATCCCATACATGTGGTGTGAGACCACCGGCAGTACTGAAATCTTCCATTCGTATCCGAACTCAACGTTGAAGCATCTGGATATTCATACCGATGGCATTTGGCTTCTTCCTGAGCGAACCGGGTACCCTTCGTGCCTAACACACAAATTGACAGAAGTTTGGTCCAACATTGGCCCCGACTACTCACGCACGAGTCAAGGTATCGTAGGGTTGGACACTTCCGGCACACTTACCTTCCTCGCTGGGGCGCATGCCCCTTATTGCTACGACGAAGGTGGAACTTGGAGCGAGTCGCAACTCGTCCTTGGGTCACTAATTGACAGCTCTCCGCCTCTGACTCTAATATGCTCCTACTCCTACAGCGTTTCAGGTTGTGTGATTGAGCCGCCGGCACTTCCTAGCGATCGGGGCATAGTAGCCTATCACCTCCATCCAAATGATTCTGTGACGGAGTTGTGGAGCCATTCGACGGTCGACCATTCGTTCACCAACTTCATCACCCATCCAACGTTCCCAGATCAGTTCTTTTCTATGGCGGGGGATACTCTCATGCGTTTTAGTGCTACCGATGGTTCGCTACTTCGCAGGTACGATCCACTCCCGGAAGGCATGAAGTTCTGGGACTACCCTTATGGTGAGGACGAACCGTATCTCGTCATAGTCAATCACGATACCGTGTCGTATCACGGCTTCGCCGTAGTGACTGATGTTGAAGTAGACTCTGACAATAAGTTGCTACCCGCTACATTCACGCTCGGGCAACCGTACCCGAACCCGTTCAACCCGACTGTGACGCTACCAGTTGCACTGAATGAGAAAGGTCATCTGAAGGTCGAAGTCTTCAATCCACTCGGGCAACAGGTAGCAACTATATATAACGCCACCACATCGGCCGGTGAATTTGACTTGACCTGGGATGCGGTTAAGTTTGCGTCGGGTGTCTATCTTTTCCGGGCAACAGTTGAAAACCAAACCGCGACCGTCAAAGCGGTGCTGCTGAAATAGGCGCATCAGGCCTAAGGACCTGACGCAACAGTTCGGGTGTGACCTGCCGGGGGGAAGATTCAAAACCACATACTGAGTTCTGTCAGGTCCTTCTCCCGGTTTACCGGGAGTGAGACCTGACAGATCAAACTGAACATCACATTCTGCCATCACACCAATGATTGAGATTGCCGAGAACGCGGTCAGACGCCATGTTGGTTCTATGGGGCTTCGCTTCAAAGACCAATCATTGGGTGAATGTTTCTTCATCACCACCAGTTTCCATGAACACCGGAGATACGGTGATGTTGAGGGTGCTTATGAAGCGCTCGCGGATTCTATCAATTTCTACACCGACCAGTACGATGCACGGCTGGTTGCATATGTATTTATGCCAACCCATATTCATCTTCTGCTGGGCATTGAGGGATCTCGTCTGTCTGGTTTCATGCGTGACTTTAAGAAGTTCATCGCTCAAGAAGCATTTGGCGAAATCGGATTGAAGAGACACAAGGTATGGCAATCACGATTTGACCGCGTGGTCATATACTCCGAGAGGGTCTTCCGGCAAAAGTTGGAGTATATTCACAGAAATCCCGTGACGGCCGGTATCGTCGATCATGCTGAGGTATGGCCGTGGTCTTCGGCAAGCGACTATATGACCGAGAGACCGGGATCGGTTAAGATCTGGAGGGATTGGCTTTTCTGAGCAGGTGAACGTCAGGTCTCACGCCGACTTTGTCGGCGAAGGACCCAACGCAACATAGACAAGCCAACCGCGACTACTAAGGCAGTACTTGAAATAGCGCCTTCTGATGTTCTTCAGATCGTTCCGGCAGGTCTTGCCGACCGTAGGAGGTGTGACCTCCCGGCTTGGAAGACTCTACCGTTCTGTCAGGTCCTTCTCCCGGTTTGCCGGGAGTGAGACCTGACAGCTCAAGAGCTCAATACAACCGCTCTCTCTTGGCAAGAAACGCATACAGCGCCTGGTCGAATGGCATTGAAGTATCTATCGGGTGGTAATCAATGTTCGACTGTCGGCACGCCGAAGCTATCGTATCGGAGAACGCCTGCACCTTGCGCGCGAATTCCTTTTTCATCTGGAACGGAAGCGTCGATAACTCCTCTCCCGTCTCCATGTCGCGGAACTGCGCCTCTCCCCCGAAATCAAAATCACGTTCGCGCGGATCAAGAATATGAAAAACAATCACCTCGTGTTTGTGGTAACGAAAATGCCGCAGACCGCTGATTATTTTATCTGGCTCGTCCAACAGGTCGGACAGGATGACAACTAATCCGCGCCGTTTGATCCGTTCTGCCATCTCGTGTAGCGTCGATGAAATATCGGTTTTGTCCGATGGCTGTTGATTGGCGATTTCAGATAGCAGTACATGAAGATGTCCTGACTTCGAGCGGGGGGGAACGTAACGACGAATCTTTTCGTCGAACGTTACCAGCCCGGCCGCGTCGCGCTGGCGAAGCATCATGTACGACAACGCGCCGCACAACATCCCGGCGTAATCGAACTTGCTGATTTCGGAACCGGAGTGGTATTTCATCGATGCCGAACAGTCGAGCAGAAGGTAGGCTTTGAGATTGGTCTCTTCCTCGTACTGCTTGATATAGTACCGGTCGGTTTTGGCGTATACTTTCCAGTCGATGTCATGAACATTGTCGCCCGGCATGTACTGGCGGTGTTCGGCAAACTCGACCGAGAAACCATGATACGGTGACTTATGCAGTCCGGCGATAAACCCCTCGACCACCATGCGCGCCTTAAGCTCCATGCCTTTGAGCTTCGACACCGTTTCCGGTTGCAGATATTGTCTATAGTTCGTCGCCATTAGTTTTGTCAGTTTACAATCAAGTCCTTAGAGTTCTTGTAGGGTGGAACCAACCAACCTGTGGTTGCCTTGGTGGTTCCGCCATTAACGTGTCCGGCAGATGTCCACATCTGCCTATTTTTTATGTGCTGTCAGATGACTCTGCACAGTCACCCTCGCTCTCTTTCCTGTCACCCTTGCGAAAGCAAGGGCTCAGTTGTTTTGGAATCGTATATGATCTTCGATTCATAACTCGGTTCTTCTTACATGACAACTGGATTCCCGCTTCCGCGGGAATGACGATGATAAGTACCCGTGCCCGGCAGATGTCCACATCTGCCGGTGTCAGGTTGCGAGCAACCTGACCTACATGCTGTCGGGTTTCTCCGTCCCGATTCGCGGCGCATGTGGACATACGCCGCACACAAGTTTGTTGTCACTCCTTGAATATCTTCACCTCGCTCGTGCCGTCGGCGCGCATCCAACCGCGGTACATACCGGAACTGTTGAACGGCATCGCGATATTACCCAACGCATCAATCGCAATCACACCGCCATCGCCACCCAATTCCGTAAATTTCTCCATCACAGCAATGTGACCAGCTTCTTCCAACGTTAGGTTCTTATACTCCATCAACGCCGCGATATCATAAGCCAGCATCGCGCGCATAATGTATTCACCCACACCGGTCGAAGAGACCGCACAGGTTTTGTTGTCCGCAAACGTCCCGGCACCGACCACCGGCGTGTCGCCGATTCGTCCGTGACGTTTGTTGGTCATGCCGCCGGTCGAAGTTGCCGCCGCCAGGTTACCGTGCCTGTCAACCGCCACCGCACCAACTGTGCCGATCTTGTCTTCAACATCCGAATGATCAAGCTGAGTATGTTGTTTGTTTTCTTTCTTTTCGCGCGCGATTGCTTTTTGCAACTGTTGATACCGAAACTCGGTATCAAAATACGATTGGTCGTCAACTAGTTCCATGCCATTGGTAGTCGCAAACGTCTCGGCGCCTTCACCAGAGAGTAACACATGCGTACTCTGATCCAGAACCAAGCGCGCTAACAAAATCGGGTTGCGCACGCGTTTCACCGCCGCTACCGCACCGACATTGCGCGTCGCGCCGTCCATCAGGCAGGCATCCTGTTCGTGGGAGCCATCGTGCGTGTACACCGCACCTTTGCCAGCATTGAACAACGGCGATTCTTCCATAACAACCACCGCCGCCTGAACAGCGTCAACGGCACTGCCGCCTGCTTCAAGCACTACGTTACCTGCTTCCAACGATTCGGTCAGCTTGGCGCGAATATCGCGTTCTTTCTCATCGGTCAGGTTGGCGCGCAGAATTGTCCCCGCACCACCATGAATAGCGATTGCCGATAAATTTGTATACGAGTCAACTGACATAGGTCTTCTCGTTAATTGTCACCGCACCGGTGTGCGGCGCTTTTTCACAAACCTCGTATAGATCTTGAAACTCATATAACCAACCAACAGCAACAGCGCGATCCCGTTGACCATCAGGACGTGATCGATCCAATCATACCGGCCGTGCAACGACAAACCGGCGGCGTGTATAAAAACCGCGATCCCAAACAACCAGAGCACTAATCGCTTCAGTTGCATTTTCGCCGATGTGAACAAAAAAATCAGCGCAAAAGCGGCAAACAGAATCGCCTGAAACACGGCTAGTCTTCTTCCTCCACCGCTCCCAGTACCCGACGAATAATCTCAATCGAGTCAACCCCGTCTGCCTCGGCGTTGAACGAGGTCACTATCCGATGCCTCAACACCGGGTAGGCCGCGAACTTGATATCGTCCGGTCCGGGGGTCGGTCGGCCTTCGAGAATAGCTTTCGCCTTGGCCGCCAGGATAAGGTACTGCGATGCCCTCGGTCCGGCACCCCAGTTGACCCATTTTTTGATAAAGTCGGGTGCGTCGCTTTCGTTGGGGCGCGTCGCCCGCACCAATCGCACCGCATAACGAACCAGATGATCCGACACGGGAACCCGGCGCACCAGGTTCTGGAACCCGATAATATCTTCGGCTGTCAAAATCTGATTTAGCTCGTGAACGGCAATTGTGGTGGTCGTCTTGACAATCTCTTCTTCTTCGTCCACGCTTGGATAATCCACGATGATATTGAACATGAACCGATCAAGCTGTGCTTCTGGAAGCGGGTAGGTACCTTCCTGCTCAATCGGGTTCTGGGTCGCCAATACAAAAAATGGCTCATCCAAAGGATAGGTCTCACCGGCGGTGGTGACTTCATGTTCCTGCATCGCCTGCAACAGCGCGGCTTGAGTCTTGGGCGGGGTGCGGTTGATCTCATCGGCCAAAATTATATTGGCAAAGACAGGACCGCGTACAAACCGAAATCCACGTTTACCAGTGGAGTGGTCATCCTCGATAATCTCAGTGCCGGTAATATCGGACGGCATCAGATCAGGCGTGAACTGGATTCGGTTAAACTCCAAATTAAGCACGCGGGCCAGAGTGGAAATCATCAGCGTCTTGGCCAGGCCGGGCACGCCGACCAGAAGCGAATGCCCCGACGACAATAGCGAAATCAGTAACTGCTCAATTACCTTGTCCTGCCCGACAATCACTTTGCCGATCTCGGCGCGGATCTTATCGTGGGCTAATTTTAGGTTTTCAACAGCCAAGATATCAGATTTTCCTTTTTGGGGTGTTTTTGGTGTTTCGGGCGTCATTTGTTCCTCCGAGTCGAGTCTCCGGTGGGCAGGGTCATGTTACGTAACACCGTATTATACCAGCAATTGCGTAATAAGTTACAGTGCAAATCACTGGTTTCAAAGAGTTTTTACAGCCGCGAAGTTCAATTGGATACCAGTCGGAACGAAAAGAGCCCGTCTTCCAGATTGGATAGAACAGGCCCGTTGTTAACAGCTTTGTGGCTATTGTTACATATTGTTGTTTAACAATTACTTAATAGCAGGTCGTATAATCCGAAACTTGACAGCCTCTGCCTAACTTTCGACCATTCACATAGTTAGCAAAGTCGTGTAATTGTGGATAAAGCAGTCACTATGATTGATCGCCGCAAAGCCTAATACAGTGTACAACAACGCATTAGGCTCATATCCACAATTTGGCGAGTTTGTCCACAGTACGCCGCCGGATGTGGATTAGCTGTTTTTCTTATTATCTCCGGTGCCGACCTGCTCAACCTTGGATTTTTGGGCGAGGAATCCGAGATCAGGCGTGCCGCCCTTCATGTTACATCCGCCACAAAAGATCGCTCCCTGCTCAATTACCAGCGATTTAGCCTTCAAATCGCCTTCCATCTCACATTTTGCCTGGAGTTCGATCTTTTCGGAACAAACGATATTACCTATCACATGTCCGGCGATAATCGATGTCTGAGCCTCAACATCGGCCTCGATCTGCCCGGTAGCACCGATCGTCACGCAGTCAGAACTGATAATCTTGCCCTTTACCTGGCCATCAACTCGTAGCGCACCCTTGACATCGAGGGTTCCGGTAATAATTGTGTCTTTACCGATAATGGTGTTCATTAGTCCATTCGCCTCGTTACTGTTAGTTTTCTTTATCATACGGGTTATCCAGTGGATCTATTGGTTCTTCATTGATTCTAATTTCATAATGCAAATGCGGCGCTGTTGATTTGCCGCTGTTGCCGGATTCAGCCAACCGGCCCCCCACACGCACCTGCTCCCCGACCTTGACCAGCACCCGATCGTTATGGCCATAGACCGTAGTCACGCTATCGTTATGCCGCAAAACAACCATGTTGCCATAAGTGGAATCGAACGCAACATACTCGACCGTCCCCGACCCGGTAGCTAACACCGGGGTACCAACGGCGCAAGCAATATCAACCCCGGGGTGATAACTATCCGGAGTAGAAATGTTAAACTTCTGAGTCACAAAACCCTGTATTGGCAAACCGGCGGGTAAACTCCAGTCCAGAGCACCCGGCCGAGCCACCACAGCCTCACCGGAGTGCGGTAGTTCAGAAAACAAAGTGGAATCATCGGGAAGTTCCGGAAAGTCAATATCAACTCCCGCCAGATTACCCATACGTGTTACCACCTCGCGCGCCTGATACAGATTCTGTTCTAACAATTGCACTTTATAATAGTATCTCTTCAAATCACTATTTTCCGCAACCACGCGTTCTGTCATTGCCGCCCGGGTCAACAACTGACCATAGAAAATAAAAAAGAGCAGGATTCCGGCCAACAGACAACCCAGCCCAATGACAATCGCTTTCAGCAACCATTGTTGTATCCGCCAGCCGCTACGCGGCTCGGTGCCATCGGGCACCAGCATAATTGTCACATACTTATGAGTCGCCATCACTCACCATCTATCTTACGTAACATCTGCCACAAACGACCGAGATCATCTTCACCATAATACTCAATTTCTATTTTACCACGCTTCAAACCGGGCGTGATCCTGACCGAGGTCGCCAGTATCCGTTTTAATTCAGTTTCAATCTCAGCCACCGCCGGACTTACCCGTTTGATTACCAGTCGACGACGTTTTTTCTTCGTCGGTCCAGCTTTCTCAACATCGCGCACTGTCAACGAATTGCTGATAATCCGCTCAGCCATCTCCAGCATACTCGCTTCGGTGTCAAGAGCTAACAGCGCGCGGGCATGTCCCTCACTCAACCGCCCTTCGAGAACGAGTCTCTTGATTGAACCCGGGAGAGTCAGCAGTCGCAGATGATTGGCTACCGCCGCACGACTGCGTCCGACCCGTTCGGCAAGTTTAGCCTGGGTCAAACCACACTGGTCAATCAGACGATGGTAAGCCTCGGCCAGTTCCAGCGGATTGAGATCTTCACGCTGGATATTTTCGACCAGGGCCAGTTCCAACATGTGAACATCGTCCATGTCATCCATTATCATCGCCGGAACATCACTCAAACCAGCCAGTCGGGCCGCACGGTAACGACGTTCACCCGCCACGATAGTATATCCTGCGCCGTTCTTGCGAACCACTATTGGCTGAACCATCCCGTTGATACGGATAGACTCGGACAGTTCGGCCAGCAAGGTTTCATCGAAACTCCGACGCGGTTGAAGCGGGTTGGGGGCGATCTGATCCAGCGACACCCGCCGATAATAGATATCATGGGTCTCGTTCTCATCTACGGCTGGAATTAAAGCGCCCAGACCTTTACCCAGAACATTCTTGCTCATGAAGCCATCACTTCCTTGGTAAGTGCCATGTAGTTCTCGGCACCCGTTGACAGGATATCATAGAGAATGATCGGTTTGCCGAACGAAGGCGCCTCGGACAGTCGTACGTTACGCGAAATCACGGTGTCATACACCCGCTCGTTCAGATGGGTACGAACTTCGGCCGAGACCTGTTTCGAAAGCCTCAGTCGACTGTCATACATCGTCAACAATACTCCTTCGATTTTCAGCTCCGGATTCAGATGCTGTCGTACCAGGCTAATCGTATTCATCAACGCCGTAAGACCTTCCAAAGCGTAGTATTCACATTGCATTGGTATAATAACGGAGTTTGCCGCTGTAAGAGTGTTAACTGTCAGCAGGCCGAGCGATGGTGGACAATCTACTATAATATAGCTGTACTCATCAATCACGCTGGCCAGACATTCCTTGAGGCGGGACTCCCTGGACAACATCGACACCAGATCAACCTCGGCACCTACCAATGAAATCGCGGCTGGTATCAAGTTGAGATAATTCAGCGCGGTAGTGCGGATAACTTCGGAAACCGGCTGTTTGTCGATCAAAGCATCATAGATAGTAGCCTCGCCTTCGGTCCGTTCATACCCTACCCCACTGGTAGAATTGGCCTGGGGATCCATATCTATTAATAGTGTCTTTTGTTCGGCGGCCGCGAGACAGGAAGCAAGGTTCACCGCCGTGGTCGTTTTACCAACACCTCCCTTTTGATTTGCAATTGCAATAATTCGACACATAGCCAACTCCTTGTCGCAGAAAATCCTTGGCCCGATTTTAAGAAACAACAAGGACAAACACAAGCGAAAATTTGAGTTGACTGACGTATTATTTTGAAAATACAGTAAAGCTTTTGATAACCGCGTCTTGCGGCGACTGATATTTGAAAATCGTGGATAACATATCCCCAGTGTCAAAACCGGGTGTTGAGTAGTAGACAAACTTACCGGAAGGCGCCAGACTGGACATAATTTTACTCAGGAGTGATTCCGATAGTTTGACATATCGAAGCGTGACGAGTTCAACCGAACCGATTTCGCGAATCTCGTGAAAATTGAGAGCGGTAACACTGGCACTGAGAGTCAAACCTGTGAGAATTTGTTCGAGCGCGCGAGCTTTCTTACCGGTCCGCTCGACCAGAGTGCAATCGCCATCGACCGCACCACTCATCAGAATTGGCACCGAGGGAAACCCGCCGCCAGATCCAATATCAAGATAACCGTTCATGCCGGAAGGAAGGAAACCAAGGGGCAGGAGTGACTCGGCCACCAACCGGTCGAAATCGACCCGTTTTGTTTCACGTGAAACAAGGTTGACCTGGCGATTCTGCTTCATCACCTGTTCATAGTAGCGATCTATTTGCTCAGGGGTAAGGTACCGGGAGAGCACCGCCTGAATATCAAGGCTAACCGTTTCCGACATATTCTATTGTCCTGATTTGGCGTTGTGACGCTTGAGATTGACCGCGAGAACCGCCAAATCACCCGCCGTGACACCTTCTATCCGGGTAGCTTGTCCAAGAGTTCCGGGTCGGAACCGGGAAAGCTTCTCCCGAGCCTCGGTTTTCAGCCCTAATATATCAGTATATGAAAAGTCTGACGGAATCAAGACCGCTTCCTGTTTCCGAAACTTCTGTATCTCCCGTTCCTGCTTATCAATATACCCCTGGTATCGGATCTGAATCGCCGCTCGGCTCAAAACTTCACGATCCTCGGAGAACATACTATCGAACTCATTAAGTAACGGCAAGATATCGGCGAGAACAATCCCCGGTTGCTTGAGGATATCGGCGAGCGAGACTTTGTCTTTTTTCGTAATCTTAACCTTCAAATCAGTCAACCGGGAAACCTTAACCCTGGTCGACCGAAGTTTCTTCACTTCGTTCTCGGTATTCAGAATCATATCCTGGAATATCTCAAACTCAGACTGAGAAATAAGACCATATTGATGAGCATAACCGGCTAACCGGTCCCGCGCGTTGTCTTCACGGAGCGCCAGGCGATATTCTGCCCGCGATGTAAACATTCGGTAAGGCTCCGTGGTCGAGCGGGTCGTTAGGTCATCGATCATAACCCCGATATACGCCTGCGAGCGATCAAGCCTGAACGCCGGTTCGCCCTCGATTGCCAGCACCGCGTTGACTCCAGCCATAAGTCCCAGCGCGGCGGCTTCTTCATACCCTGAAGTGCCATTGATCTGGCCAGCAAAATAGAGCTGTTTGACGACCCGCGTCTCAAGCGACCTATCTACTTGGTAAGCAGGACAATAGTCGTATTCAATTGCATACCCCGGCTGGGTGATAACCGCCTCCTCCAAGCCTGTAACCGTATGAATAGCTTCCCTCTGGACATCTTCAGGTAAAGCGGTGGCAAAACCATTAGGGTAGATCTCGTTGGTGCCGTTTCCTTCCGGCTCCAGGAAGATCTGGTGCGATGGCTTATCTTTGAATCGGTAAAATTTGTCCTCAATCGATGGGCAATACCTTGGGCCGGTTGATTTTATCTGCCCGGAGAAAATAGGTGATTTCTCAAAATTGGCTGATACCTTCGCCCGAGTCTTCTCCGTAGTGCGAGTAAGGTGACAGGGCGTCTGCTTAAACAGTTCACGGGTCGAACGATACGAGAATAATGGAAGCGGCTCCTCGCCTTCCTGTCTCTCGCACTTCGACCAGTCGATACTGTCTCCATCGAGACGTGGGGGTGTTCCGGTCTTGAGACGGCCGACCTCGAAACCCAGCCCTGAGAGATTCTCCGAAAGCTCGGTCGCGGCCTTCTCCCCCATCCGACCAGCCCTGATTTGTTTTTCACCGATGTGGATAAGTCCACCAAGGAATGTCCCACTGGCGATCACAACCGCTTTTGAACTAAGAGGTTCCCCGTTTTCCAGAACTACACCACAAGCCTTACCGGACTCGACCGAGACCGCAACAACGGTCCCTTCCACCACCTCAATGTTTTGGTGATGTTCAAGGCGGTCAACCACATATTGATTGTACCCGATCCGATCGGCCTGCACCCTGGTCGACCAGACCGCCGGGCCACGTGAAAGGTTCAATCTCCGGAACTGAATTCCGGTGGCGTCGATAGCCTCGCCCATCAACCCGCCCAGGGCGTCTATTTCTTTAACTAACTGAGACTTACCGATCCCACCAATAGCCGGATTACACGACATGAGCGCCAGCTTACCGGCATCCATACTAACCAGCCCGGCGCGCTTCCCCATTCGTGCCACTGCCAGAGCGGCCTCCACACCAGCGTGACCACCTCCAACCACTATTACATCAAAATCTTGCATATCAATATGCGATATCGATTGTTTCACGTGAAATCATGTCACAACTCATATCGGTTATCCACTCATTTCCCAATACAGAATCGAGAAAATATCTCTTCGAGAATATCCTCAGTATATATTTGACCGGTTATCTCGGCTAACGCTTCAACTGCTCGCCGAATTTCAAACGCCAGAACCTCGGATGACTCCCCGTTGTTCACAGCCAACTTTGTCTGCTCAAGCGCTCGACCAGCCAGCTCAAGACAGTTTCGGTGCCGAGCCGAGGTTACTATCTGCCCTGAAATCATATTCCGGGTGCTATCATTAATATACTCGAAAATCAGACCTCTTAGCTTATTTAATCCATCTCTGGTCAAACAAGATATTAGACAGGTCTCATCAGGACAGACAAGGCCAGAATTGGCTACAAGATCTATCTTATTACCTACTAACAATATATCGCAATATTCCAGATCTCTAATATCAGCCGCCGAGCGGTCCTGCCAATCTGGCATAGTGACGTCTGCCAACCAGAGCACCAGATCAGCTTTCGCAACTAACTCACGTGATCGGGCCTGCCCCGCTTTCTCCACCTGGCTACCCTCGCCACGCACCCCTGCGGTATCGATCAGATTGACCGCGTACCCATCGAGGTCGACCCACTCAGACAGGTAATCCCGCGTCGTACCAGCTTCATGGTCAACCAAGGCCCGTTCCTGCTTGAGAAGCGCGTTGAACAGCGATGATTTCCCGGCGTTGGGGCGACCCCCGATCGCGACTCGGTATCCCTCGCGGATTATCCGTCCGCCTTCGTAGGTAGCGACCAATTGGTCTATTCGGCCGGTTATCTCGTCAAGGGTCTTGTTCAGATGCCTCGGATCTATCGTATCGGCTTCATCGTCGGCAAAATCAATTGAGGCCTCAATCTCGGCCAGAATCGAAACCAACCGCTCCCGAAGTGACCCGACATATTCAGAATACTCACCGACCAGATGCTCCCGGCTGGCCTCATACGATGCTTCCGTTGAGGCGGCAATAAGCTCACCAACCGCTTCAGCTTTGGACAGGTCGATCCGACCACTCAGAAAAGCCAGTTTGGTAAACTCGCCCGGTTCGGCCGGACGTGCTCCCGATTTGATTATCAGATCCAAAATTGTCCGCACCACCTGGTGCCCGCCGTGACAGTAGATCTCGGCCTGATCGAGTCCGGTGTAAGATCGACCCGCCGGCATAAACACCGCAAGAGTTTCATCGATCACTTTACCGCTACCGGACACAACATGACCGTGGCGCATCAGAAACGGTTTTAGTTTGGAGGAACGGGTGGGGCGAAAGAGCCGCTCAAGTATCTCCTGCGAGCGGGGACCGGCAATCCGGATCGCCCCGATACCACCCTGACCGGCAGGTGTTATGACGGCGGCGATAGTATCGGAGTCAACCGGAGTTGTTGTCTTTTTTTTTTAGCTTTATCGGGCATCATTAGTGTCAGACGGTTTTGACCTCGGGATTTTTCGGTCGCTTGAATAGAGCATAATCAAGCATCGCCATTATGGAGAACGCCGTCCAATATAATACTAACCCGGCGGCGAAGCTATAGAAAATGAAACCCATGAAAAGCGGCATCATGTAGCCAAGCATTTTATTCTGCTGGTTGGCCGGCATGGTAATTTTCTGTGATATGAATTGCGAAGCTATCATCAGTAGCACCAGGATTATATACGGGTCGGTCAGTCCGGTGGCACCACGCGAGAGATCATCAATAAACCAGAAGAAAGGTGCGTCCCGAAGCAAAATAGTCGACCTGAAAACTGAGAACATGGCAAAGAACAGAGGCATCTGGGGCAACATCGGCAGACACCCGGAAAGTGGACTGACCCCCTGATCTTTATAGAGCTTCATCGTTTCCTTATTCAGCTTCTGGGGATCTTTCTTGTGCCGCTTCTTGAGATCGTCAATACGCGGCTGTAACTCTTTCATCGCCTGCATCGACTTGAACTGTTTCATCGAGAGCGGCAGGGTCACGATCTTCACCATAAACGCAAACAGGATAATGACCAAACCGTAGTTGGGTAAAAAGCTGTACAATTTAGGCAGGAGCCACAAGACGGCAAAAGCGAACGGATAGATCAGTTTGCCTATGAGACTGGTGCCGATATCCAGCATATCCTCGAGGGCTACATCGTACTCCCGCATCTCCATGTAGTCGAGCGGGCCGACAAAAACCGTGAAGCTGTCGCTGATCGGGTTAACCGTGGCAAACATCATTTCCAAACCGGCAGTAATGCGCCGTTCTTCCATGAGACCATCAGCAGTACTGATATCGTCTTCACTTCCCAAGGCAATCGCCCCATCGGCTTCACGAGAGCGGGGGATAAGCACCGCCGAGAAATACTTGGACCGCACTCCGGCCCAGGCAGTACGTCCGGTCAAACTCTGCCGGAGCTTACCATCATCGAAATCATCAAGCGCCTCGCGCGAACCGGCCATAACTGCCGCCGCCTGCATAGCCTTCCAGTCATCCTTGATATTCGGTTCGGTTGGTTCCAGCGGAGTGTTCCACATCAGCTTATATTCGCGATCGAAACCAAACACCGATGGGTTATCGACATCGAACTTAAAATCGAACGAATGACGATCAGGATAAAATGTATACGTCCGAGTAATAGTGCCACCGGCTTCACCGATGTGGGTGTAAACTACTTCCAATGGTTCCCGGGTAGCGTCATAAACACCCGCCGGTCGATCGCAGGCAAAATGTTCGTGAGAAGTCGTGAAAGTTCCACCCTGAAAAGTCACCTCGGGCGTAACCCTGGTCAGGTTCGGCAACATCTGAATTGGACGGCCGTCACGGTAGGTGTAGTCTTTCATTTCGATAGAGACCGGACCACCACCAAGGGATGACATTTTCACAGTGTACTTGCCGGTTTCGATCACCAAGGTGTCGACTTTGGCAGTGTCGATTTCGGAGCCTGCGTTCTGAGCCAATTCGACCACCTGATAGTCGGTCGGCTGATCGGCTACTATCGGAGTAGATACCTGCTCAGGTAGCTGGGTAGTCTGGTTGTCCTGGGGTTGCGTCTGGGCCGGCGGTTGGGGTTCATCAACAAACCCAAGCTTGGTCATGATCGGCCAGTAGAATATGACGACAACAGCCAGTGCCACTACTATAATGATAGATTTCTTGTCCAAAGCTACATCCTTGTCCTATGGTCAGCTACGCAAACCGGGAGCATCCGCTCTATGGGTCTATTGTACCGGATCATAACCTCCCTCGTGCCACGGGTGGCATCGAAGCAGTCGTTTAGCGCCCATTATGCTCCCACGGAGCAGACCGTATTTGCACAGGGCTTCTTCAGTATAATGTGAGCAACTGGGGTAATATCGGCAAGCGGTTCCGAACAGAGTCAGCATAATTGGCGATAACGTGATGCGATACAGACGAATAGCCCAAATAACCGGATAGACCGTCAGGGCCGGTCGATCAGGCCTGATAGCTGATTTTTTGGAAGATTCTACTGACATCTTCAATCAGTTGCTCAAGTTTCGGTTCGGGGCGGTCGGGGCGGGGAAGAATAGCAACCCGGCCGACTGCCTGCAAACAACTGCGGCTAAGTCGGACAGCTTCGCGTAAACGCCTTTTGGCCCGATTTCGGGTACAGGCGCAACCGAGTCTCTTTGAGACAAAAACACCATACTTGAACTGATCGGCCGGCTGCCAGATCAGGGTAAAAAAATCGGTCGGAAATCTTTGCCCCTGCTTAAACAGCGAATCGATATCAGCCCGATGCTTCAGGCTCATTGAGCGGGGAAACTTATTTCTTCCGACCAACTTTAGCCACCAACCGTTTACGCCCTTTAGCGCGACGGCGAGCCAATATACGACGGCCACCCTTAGTAGCCATACGCGCACGGAAACCGTGATCGTTCAGTTTTTTTCGGTTCGATGGTTGAAACGTTCTTTTCATAACCTACCTGTTTACAAATTAGCCCTCGAATATAGCAAATAAGCCGATTTCGTCAAGGTATTAATGATACTCTTGTGCTGTTGAAATTATTCAACTTAAATATTAGGCCAATCCTGCCACGGAATAATGATTCCAAACCACCAACTGAGTGGCAACAAGTTCTTGATGAAAACGACCCGCCTGCGTACTATCGTCTAAGAAACCAGGTCAACGATCGACCAAAACATGACACCAGAACGGGTTCTGAACAGATGTCGCTATCAACCTCACCACTCATAGTCGTTTTTTTACCTCAAGAGTGGTCTGATTATGTAAGACGACCGCACTGGACAGCAATTGCACGTTGTTCTGATGTTCTTGCGATAGAACCTCCGGCAGGACTACTTACGCTGTTCCGTCATCCCAGAAGACTGCTTCACTATATATGTCACAGTCGCAAACCGAGATTGTCGGCATCAGGTGTTTTGCTGTGGCGTCCGCTCTCGCTGGCATCAATTGGGCTGGCTTTCCGGGCACCGTGGCTGGCCCGTTTCGATCGCTGGTGGATCAAGAGACAACTCGGATCGGTAGTAAAGTCGATAGCTAAACCAAACCAGCCCATTGTGACCTTCGTGGTCAAGATACAGCAATACTACTTGCGAGACATTGTGGACGCCGATCTGCACTGCTACGAGGTCACCGATGAATACCTGGTCTCAACCTCTGATGCACAGATGGACAGTTCAAACCCAAGAACTATCCTGATGAGTCATCGAGAGAGGCCCATTTTGATTGAGGCCGAACTGGTGATTGTTTCGTCGGGACCTTTGCTCCAGAGTCGTTCTAAACATAATAAGAACACTCATTACCTGCCAAACTGTGTTGAATACGAGCACTTTTCTCAGGAATATCCTGACTGGCGCAAGATCGCCTTTGATCTGGCCAACCTGCCTCAACCGCGACTAGGGTACGCTGGCGGTTTCAATGATTTGATGGACCTTGACTTGCTGATCCGGCTGGCAGAGACCCATCCTGAGACCTCACTTGTCATCGTTGGCGAAGAACGCGGATCCCTACAGTTTCGGTGGGACGATAGATACCAGAAACTGAAATCAATGGCCAATGTCTTTTTCCTCGGTCACAAACCGTATGACAAACTTCCCGCCTACCTGCGTGGCTTCGATGTCTGTCTCCTGCCATTCCTTTGCAACGAGTGGATTCGCAACAGCAGTCCAAACAAAATCTATCAGTATCTTGCGACAGGCAAACCGGTGGTCTCTACCGATTTCCCGGAAGCTCGCCGAACCGAGCCGGAAGTAATGGTAGCCACCGACCACGCTCAATTCATCAGTATGGTCGATACGGCACTCAGGTCTGGCGGGGAAGAGGCTATTCGCAAGCGAAGGGAGTTGGCTCAAGCCAATTCTACTTCAGCTCGGGCTGAAGCGATTATGAAAATTATAAGACAGTCACTGCTATCCAGCCAAGATATGACTACAGGTAGTGACTAACGGGCGCGTTTGAACTGTGCTGACAAGAGGTCAAGGGCGCGTTTCGGTTCCGACAATTTGAGAAGTGAACCGACTCCAATATAGATTGCAATACCGAACCCCGCCAGCAAGCCCAGCTTCAGGAACAAGTTCCAAAGGCTGAGGCTTGGCAGAGAAGGCCACAACCAATCAATTCCAACCCAACAGAAAAACACGACGATCAGGCTGACCACCACCCTCGGAAGCCACGGCATGTAGAGCTTACGGTTCCTAATATCCAGGGTGCGCGCCAGATCGAACGTCATGATCAAAAACCCAACCACTCGCGCCAATGAAGTTGCCAGGGCCAAGCCGTTATGACCCATAGGACCGATAAGCACCAGACTTCCCACGAGCTTGATTGTCAACATACCACCAAGGATGATCCCCAGCCTGTAGATAGCCCGACGCGCATAGTAGAAACGCATCTGAAAAGCATAAACCGCCTGGAATACCAGTCCGATCGCATAAAAACTGAACGACTGGGAAGTCAGCTCCAAAGATTTTAAGTCAAATGCTCCACGTGCGAAAGCTACTCGCACGATGTCTTCGGAAAAAACCAAAATACCAACAGTAATAAGGCTCATCGCGAAAATCAGCAGGCGAACACTCTCGGTGTACATCTGCCGAAGACGGTCAAGGTTCCCCCTGTTAACAAGTTCAGCTATCCACGGAAATGATGCTATGTTGAAGGCCGCCACCAGTATTCCACCCGGAATTGAAATCAGCGTGGAGGCATATCGCAAAGCCGAAATAGGCCCAGGCGCCAGCCATTGAGAGGCTAAATACCGATCAATTACGGCGTAGATCCCTGACAAACTTTCGAGAAGTGCGACCGCGCCCAAAGCGATTAAGAGGCTTCGGGCCCACAAAAGATCGAGGTTTCGTGGATGTCCCGGACGCACCACACGGAAAGCATGTATCCCATTATAGATGAACAGTATAACCGATCCGGCGATCCAGCCAACCGCGAGGGTATGGATTTGCAATTGATCATACCAAATAAGAACAGAACCAATCACCACCGAATTCATGATCACACCTGAAAGAGCTGGAGCGACAAAACGCTTCTTAGCAAAGCACCAGCTCCGGAAATATGCTTCCATACCCCGAAACCATACATAGGGCGACAAAACAGCAAGCAACCGCAAGGCCAGCTCTTGATGCTCAGGGCTCAATCCGGGAGCCAGCCCGGCGAGTATGTATTCACGACCGACATAAACCAGCGTCGAAAGTAACCCAAAACAGACCGCGAACCAGACCAGACCAGACCAGAACAAACGACCATCGTTTGCACTGTCCTCCGATTTTCCCGTCACGGCCGGAATCAGTGCTACCGGAAGTGCGGTGAACAAAATAAACGCAATCAACTCGGGAACAGTAAAGGCCAATATAAAGGTGTCCATTATGGCACTGGTACCAAAATACTTAGCCAACACCGCTTCGCGACCAAACCCGAAAGCACGACCCAACACGTTGCCGCCCAAAGTGATAAGCGCGGCCGAGACCAGCGACCGCCTAATCAGAGAAGAGGTCATGGTCACTCACACCCACCAGATCCAGAGAGGCCTTCCCGTTCCATCAACTCGACCACCGCTTCGTGCAAGGCGGCGCGGTAGTGCAGGCCACCAATATCGGTCGTACGCATAATTCGACCGAAAGATTCAAACTCCGACCAGTCAACCACTCGCACTTCACTAATTTCATCATGATCGGTGTACTCAAAATCACCACTCTTGTACTCTGCGAAGAACAAGAACGAGCGCCAAAATAAGCAATCCGAGCCGTGACAGAAATCAACCGCGGTTTGCATAAAAAAACTCCCCAGTTCGATCTCACACCCGGTCTCTTCAGCTATCTCCCGCGCGATACCGGTTTCAAACGATTCCCCCGGTTTCAAACCACCTGATGGCGCCCGGAAAAGATCGGGCGGATACATATGCTTGGCGATTACGATTAACTGCTCACCCTTGCGGATATAAAGAGTGACGTCATGGTTGCGCCCCTCTTTCTGCGATGAACGTATCCGCGCCAGTTCGGTCGCGGTCACATCAAAATGAAACTCACGCAAGTGCGGGTGGCCGTACCGAGCGGCCATATCTTCAATCATGTCGTCAGTGACAAACATAATCTAAAACAGAGCGATAATCTCCGACTGCAAGGGGAGAGTCGTAACTTCGGCACCTTTTTCGGTGATAAGACAGTCGATCTCGGTCCGTAGTCCAAAAGTATCTGTGTAGACTCCCGGCTCAATCGAAAACAGATGACCAGGTTGGAGTATGCGGTTGTCCTCGGTTTCCATGTTGTCGATGTTAGGCCCGACGCCGTGTACATCAATGCCAATTGAGTGTCCGGTGCGATGGGTGAACAGCTCGCCATAACCGGCTTGCTCAATTACTTCCCGACAGGCATCGTCAGCATCGCAACCGTGCACCGGTTGTCTGGATAAATTATCATTGATGAACGACACCGCCGCATCACGCGCCTTTGTTATTACCTCGAACTTCTCGACATACTCGGCCGGGATCTCGTCTCTGGTGCCGGCGAACGCGATCCAGGTGATATCGGCGTAGGTACCGTTGTCATCGGGGAACCGCGCCCAAAGGTCAATCAGCACCAGACTACCTTTTACAATTGGCACACAGGAGCCTTCGGTAGGCTGATAGTGACCATCTCCGGCATTTTTGTCGACCGAGCAGTTCGGCGGGTGATCGGTAATCATTCCCTTGGCTTTGAATCGCTCCAGGATGAACTCGGACACATCGTACTCGGTGATTCTCTCGCCGGAAGCAACCGCGTCGGCAATCCGCGCGAACGCTTCGACCTTGGTCTCTACAACTAACTTTGCGGCGCGACGGTGACTCTCTATCTGGTCGGGCGACAAACGGGCCTGAAACGCGGCCACCATGTCAGCCGATGAAACAATCTCGACCCCGCTCTCGCGCACCAGTTCGATCGTACCAGCCTCAACCAGACCGATATACGGCAAGCGACCTTTAGCAGAGTATTCCATCGCAATTTTCTTCTGGCCGGATAACAGCTTACTCAATTCGGTCTCCAGACCAGCATACCCGCGATAACGAATCTTGCGACCCACCAACTGATCAAACTTGGTTGCTTCGACTGGATTGATAAGAGCTGTCGGTTCACCTTCGGCCGGAATAAAATAAAAAGCCCTTCGGGTCAGCATACCATCGATACCCAAAAAGCGAACCGCAATCTCGTTGCGACCGTGAAAATCGGCCATCAGCCAACCATCAAGATTGTGGTCAATCAGATACTGTTGAACTGCGTTTAGATTCATGATTTCCTTTCGGTTTTCTCAAGACTTGTAGGGCAAAAGCCCTTAGCGCTTCTGCCATTTTGTTGCGGCGGAACCACCAAGGGGTTCCACCCTACTAAGATTCACTGGCGGAACCACCAAGGGGTTTCCACCCTACCAAGATTAAGTGCCCGGCAGATGTCCACATCTGCCGTTGTCAGGTTGCAAGCAACCTGACCTACGATAGGCATATATGCGTAACAATTCAACAACTGTACGACAAATCAGACCCGCTTGACACTCCGGTCAAAGTCGGATAAATTGCGGTCATTATGTCGAACTTCACAAGAATCGTTATCACGGGAGGGCCTGGATCGGGCAAGACAGAGTTTTTCGAGCGACTCAAGAATGAAATCAAACTGGATGGATTCCTTTTTCTCGATGAATTGGCCCGCAGAATACTCTCCGACAAGCCGCACATACGCCAACACCCGGATGAGTTCCATCGGGAAATTTATCGGCGACAGATTGAAAGGGAAGAGGCCGCTGGCGAGCGACCGTTGGTTACCGATCGCGGGACCGTAGATGCTTTTGCTTTCCATCCCGAGACAATGACCGACATCGGCACCACGCTGGAGTTTGAATACCTGCGCTATTCGCTCGTAATCCAATTAGGTTCGGCGGCGGCGTTGGGCGAAAGGTACTATGTGCGTGATGAGATTCGGCAGGAAAACGTGAGCGAGGCGTTGAGAATCGAAGCCGCTCTGCGCCGGGTTTGGAGAGCGCACCCAAACTACAAGTTCATTCCAGCCCTGGAGCAAATTGAAGAAAAATATAGTCGCTTCCGTGATCTTATCGTAAGTAATATAAAGGGATCGGCGACACAATAGACAAAAAACAACTGTCGATCGTCTATATCAGGTACCTCGATAGAAAGGATAAAACTTTGCGAACAAGATTTGTGTTACTTCTGACTATTTCAGTTCTGATTATCAGCTTCCCAGTGTCGGCCGAAACCGATCTGTTTAAACGTTTCAAAACGTGCTACGGTGGGATGGGTTCCGATCTGGCCGGTAACCCACCAGCGGAGCTAGCCGAGATTACCGATTTCGTTTACCAAAAAGATCTTGCCACCTTCACTTTCCAGGAGGGCAGGATATATCTTCTGCGTAAAATGGAGGGCCGACCTATTACAGCTATTTTTATCGGTCAAGGCCACGCTCATATTGAAATACCGAGTCACGTTGAGAAAAGGTCATTGGAATATGCATCAGGAGACAGCCTGGTAGACAAAACTTTTGAAGTAGCATTCATTGATTTCTCAGATGATTTTGATCTCAAGCTGAAAGAGAAGTTCGAATTTGAGAAGACATCTCTTCCCTGGCGTGATTTTAACCGCTCTCAACAGGGCGAGTTCTTCTTCAAGCCGGTTATCACTCACCGGTACGACAATTATTTCCAGCTCCTGCGCTCCCTGTTTGAACGCAAAGAAGACGGTTTCTTCTGGATCGACTTTGATCGCTATGTCTTCTCGTTTGACCCTAACCGCCCCGAAGAAGTAGTTGTCGCCTACGAACACGAAGGGGGCGACACCGAAGTCACCGACGGTGCTGTACTTCAACGCCAGGAACGAAATATCTACGGCGACTATGAATCTTCCAACATTGGTTTTCCAACAACTATCCTGTCGCGTGGGGGAGAGCTTCGCATGGTCGGTCTCGACGGCAAGAACCTCGACCGAGCCGCGATTGATTTCAAGTTAATGGTGAACGCCGACAGCCTGCGTTTTGTCTCGTTGTTTCTCCACTACCGTCTCAAAGTCGATTCAGTCTACTGCAATGGTGCCCCGATCGAGTTCTGGCGACGTGGTTCTTTTACATTTATGGGCCTGATTCTGCCAGAGTATAGTCATCAGGGCGACACGTTGGATGTCCAGTTGTTTTATCATGGCACCAAGTATCATCAGACGATGCCGTTTGTGGATAATCCAACCCCGTCACCGCACAACTTGACTTTCGACATCTATAAGGACTACAACTACATCGCACCCGCCATGGTGCCTGCCGAATCGTCCGAGCGCGGCCGCGCCAAGTTCACATCGGCGCCGTCAGAGCCGTATCGTATGTATATGTTCTGGCCGTACGCCGCTGGTTTTGACACGGTTAACATAGTTAGCAATATCGGTCTCACGCTGAGCTATATCACATCGAAACATATCGACAAAAATCACTTTGAGTGTTTCCTGCCATTTGAACAGTACGAACCTACGGTGACATCGGTGTTTGACTTCATGTCCAGCCGGTTAGGACCACCGCTGGCCACTTTTGCCGTATCGGTCTTTCCGGAACCAACCCCTTCAATACCCAGCCTAATCGGTGTTTCCCAGACCGATTGCCATGTCGATGGGACTGGCGGTCTGGTCATGGCGGCCGGTGAGGCGATCGCCCGTCAGTATTTTGGTGCCCTGATGCGACCGGCAACCGATCGCGAGTACTGGCTGATGGATGCTCTACCGGATTATCTGTCCCTGATGGCGGTCTGGCACGAAATCAGCCCGGCTGTTTTCTTTGGCGAGCTTGGTCGTCGTCGCAACCATATTTACGGCTTGCTGGATATTAATGAAGATCGCCCGCTGGCGACCGGACGCCGCCTGGACCCGGTGGATCGGATCTCGAAAGGTGCCTGGGTGATGCACATGCTCCGATTCATGATGTACGATCTTGAAGGCCAGGGCAACCGCGACAAGATTTTCTGGCGTTTTATCAACGAACTGAAGCTAGTGGTGAACAATTCGCTGTACACTAACGAAGACTTCATCCGACTAGCCGAGAAACATTGTGGCGGGTCACTTGATTGGTTCTTCCATCACTGGCTCTATGATCGAAACATCCCGGAGTATAAGATCAAGTACCAGATCGTCGAACGCGACGACGGCCACTATATAGCGGCCGATATCGAAACCAAAAAGGTCGGTGCCGATTTCAAAATGCCGGTGATTATGCGGGTAGTTTCTGAAGGCGGTCGATCGGTGTACTTGCGCCAGATGTTAGAAGCCGGGCAGAGTTCGTTTGAACTGGGACCGTTTACGTTCACACCAAAAGAGTTAGTTTTCAACGAGTTCCATTCGGTGCTATGCAAGGACAAGGTGAAGAAGAAATAGCCTGTTGGGCGGATCCGTCTTTGAACCCGCCAATTGAAGTCCTGTAGGGCAGGCCCACTTGAGGCCTGCCTTTGTGTGTCACGCCCCGAGTAGGCGTGACCTACTGGAGCCCACGGAATGGTGGAACCACCAGGGGGTTCCACCCTACGAGTCTGCCATCATGTTGCGTCGGCGCTGAGTATCGTCGAAACCAGATCGTCCTGAGCTTGACGAAGGACGGGCGGTTTCGACTGTTGTTATGAGTGGGTCCGTCTTTTTCTGTTTACCCCCACAACAATTCCAAAAAACTTTGTGCGAAAGAGGCCGTACCGCCGTATCTTTCTCAACATGATCATTGAACACGGACAATCAAACGGCGAAAAGGCAATCTTGGTCAGCCTCGCCAAAGATTCCCGCCAGCGGGAAGAACACCACGAGTCACTAAAAGAACTCCGTCGCCTGGCCACCACCGCCGGTGCCGAAGTGATAGCGGAACGAGTTCAAGTCCGCCCCAAACCGAATCCAGCCCTCTATGTCGGCAAGGGATTCGTCGCCCAGCTCAAAGAGCAATTGGCCGAGAACGACGGCAACTGCGTCATTTTTGATGATCAGCTTTCACCTGCCCAACAGCGCAACCTTGAGAAGGAACTCGAAGCCAAAGTGATCGACCGGCCAATCTTGATTCTCGACATTTTCGCCGCCGGAGCGCGTACCGCCGCCGCCCGACTCCAGGTCGAACTGGCCCAGCTCGAATACACGTTGCCACGCCTCACTGGTGCCTGGGTGCATTTTTCACGACAATACGGCGGTATCGGTGCCAAGGGTCCGGGGGAGACTCAGCTCGAAATCGACCGTCGCCGAGTTCGGACCCGGATTGCCCAGCTCAAGAAGAAACTGAAAAAACTGGCTACCCAAAGGGAAACCCAGCGTAAGGGCCGAGCCAACCTGTTCAAAATCACTATGGTCGGCTACACCAACGCTGGTAAGTCGACTCTTTTCAACGTCCTGACCAAAGCCGGCATCCAAACTGCCAATAAGCTATTCACCACCCTTGACTCAACCACCCGGGTCATGTCGGCCGGCTACCCCACCAAAGTCGTTTTCTCCGATACGGTTGGGTTTATCCGCAAACTACCCCACCAACTGGTGGAATCGTTCAAATCCACCCTTGAAGAAGTCGCTCTGTCCGACCTACTGCTCCACGTCGCCGATTGCTCCGACCCCAAGCTTACCGAACAAATCGAACAAACCCGACGGGTTCTCAGTGAAATCCGGGCCGATCGGATACCTTCTCTGATGGTCTATAACAAACTGGACGCCAACTCCGAATTCTTACCACCATCGGATGACACCTCCACCGGGTTTGCCATCTCGGCCCTCCAAAATACTGGCCTGGCCGCTCTCAAAGCGGAAATCGTAGCTCGCTCAACTCGACATCAGACCCGATAGATTTCTGTAAACTTAGGACCTGTCTCTTATACCCATCTCCGACCCCCCGAGCCCGATAGG
>JAGGTI010000097.1 GCA_021163775.1 Candidatus Zixiibacteriota bacterium | reverse complement strand
GCCCCAGAACCTCGTGGCGCACGGGGGCGTACACCACGCACGAAAACACCGATAGAGGATAAGATTCAAGTGCTCGGCAGATGTCCACATCTGCCGACAGCCGCTCAATCCTTGTGGATTCGGGCCAAATGACGACCGATAGCGTGCAGTTCCTGTCTGAGACTATCCGGCTCGAGCACTTCGGCCTCATCACCATAACCAAGAATCCAGCGCTTGATCTCCTCGGTTCCGTTCACAGTGACTCGGTAGAGGACCTCATCCTCGCCGATTGACTCCACCTTTTCTTTGAGGTGATGGCACGAAGTAGTCACAATCCGAGCGGCCCGACCCTTGAAACACACCACAACTTTCACCGGGGCACCTTGATAGAGTTGCCAACTGTCGGCAAAGTAATCGGCGGCGCATATACCGCGCTTACGAGCAAACCGTTGCTGGGTGGGTTTGAGTTTCTTCACTCGGTCTATCCGAAAAGTACGAAACTCTTTGCGGAGTCTACAGAAAGCTACAAAATAGAAAGCGTGGCGTCGAAAGATGATAAAATACGGTTCAACCTTACGTTTGGTAAGCCCGTGTTCGATAGTCAGGTATTCGACTTCCAAACAGTTCTGATCGGAGATAGCATTTTCAATAACGCTGTAGTATTGGGCAACTCGCTGGCGCGCCTGGGTACTTTCTATCTCAATATGAGCCACATCAAGGGCAGTTTTCCGACGATCACGAACGGCCTCGGATAAACCAGCATCTATCTTGGCACAAACCTGTCTCAGAAGATCACCTTTGTCTCCAGCACGGGCCAGCGGTGATGATTCCAACGCCAAACGCAAACAGGAGTACTCTTCAAAACTGAGATTCAGAGGCGGCAAGAAATTACTCGAGGCGAGCTTATAGCCGTTATCATAATAAATTGGGACGTTGGCTTCGGAAAGCGAGATGATATCGCGATAGATTGATCGTTCGGTAACCTGACATTCTTCGGCCAGCTTTTGGGCGTTAAGAGTCCGGCGACTTCTAAGCAAGTTCAAGATGTGCAGTAACCGATCGTATTTAGACATCCCCATAGGGCGACTCCTAATGATCTAATATAAGTCAGGCATTGTCACCCGGTCAACAAGTATGGCATCCCCCCCATACTATATCCCTCAACCCCAAGATATAAAACAAACCAGCAATCATTTCGTGACGCAATTGCCTGTACTGCTATGAGTTAGCACCATCCATCCAGACGGCATCCGGTTTGCACACTCTGTCATGAACTTTTGTGAAACGATGACTTGGGAGTCAGAAATGAGCAGACAAATGAAACACAGCCAAAGCAGGGAATCAGACAGCACCCTGGATTCAGGACTCTTTAAGTTCTGCACCAAACTGGGATTAAGTCTGGTAGTGATGCTTCTAGCTCTCACCCTAATGCAATGCACGGTGAAGAAACCTGAAGCACCCACCTGGAATACACAGCTCACGGTGCCTTTGATTAGTCGCACCTACACCATGAGTGAGATAATCGACAAAATAGATCAGGACGGCATCACCATAGATGTTGACTCTGCTATAACCTTCTCAGTCAGTGAAGACATCGACACGGTGACCCTGGATGCCGAGAATCTATCGACGGACGACATGTCATATCTGGCTGTCCAACAGTTGGGATTGATAGACCTTCCAGCTCCGGTCATCGCCCCAGTGATACTGGATATTCTGATGATCGGCGGGCTGGCGACTTTTCTACCGGGAGAGGTACCGGCTACAAGTTTCAACATTAACTCCGAATTGCCGTTTTTTACTGAATTTACCAGCGTTGGACTGGAAACAGGCGGAGCCTGGATAAAAGTGGCCAACAATCTTGGTTTCGCTATCACGACCGATAGCGTAATCCTGTGGGACGCAGGATACAATCGTTCGATTGGGCGCCAAGGCTTTCCGCCTCCGATCCCTGACGGCGGCATTGATTCACTCTTTTTCGACTTAAGCGGACAGACCATATCCAACCAAATCGAGGCCCGCATTTTGGCCAGCACGATGGGTGGAATCGTGCTCTCGACGTCAGGCAAGAACCTGACCACAACTTTTAGCTTCGACGGCGATCTGACAGTCGGAGCCGCAACCGCAGAAATTCCTGAACAAATTTATGATTTCTTGAGAACTGTCACACTATCTGAGAGTGACGCGATCCATAGGGCCACCCTCACCAGCGGAACACTCCAACTTGATATTGGCAACCAAACCAACATGACCGCCACTCTGGATATTACTTTCCCTGATCTGGTGTACGATAGCAACCCAGTGACTATCCAGCGCACCATAGACCCAATCTCATCAAGCTCAATCACCCTTGATCTGACCGGATATGAGTTAACCCCTGTCGATTCTACCGTTCCTCAGGACATCAATATCGAGATCACCGCAACAATACCAGGATCGGCACCTCAACATGTCGCTGTCAACCAAACGGATCAATTTATCGTCAACGCCAGTTTGACAAATCTGGCCTTTGAAAGTGTTACGGGCGTGTTCAGTGCCGTCACAACTTCGTTTGCTCCAACTCAACACGACATTGAGGTTCCTGAAGGGTTTGATTCAATTTCGTTCGCGAGTGCTATCCTGACTCTCAACATCGACAATGCTATTGAGATGCCGGGAAACCTCAATGTCGAGCTTTTGGGCAACAACGGCAAATCGTTGACAATCTCCGGCATAGTCAACCCAGGCACAGCCAGTGCTTCAGTAGTTACCAGCTTCATAGACACCACAGTAGCCGATTTCCTGTCACCGGTACCATCACAAATCACCGTATCCGGCAGTGCTGGATTTGGCGATGGCGTCTCCGAGGGATCCATCCGTGCCAGCGACTACATCACGGCCAGCATTGATATCATAGCACCAATGGATCTGATCATCGGACAAGCAATCATTGAACCGGACATTGAAGGTGAAGAGATCGATCAGGAAGATATCGACGCTATCACCGACCACGTAATTGAAGCACGTCTGATATACAATGTTATCAATCGGTTACCGTTGGGGGCAACAGTCAACCTGTATCTCAGTGGTGACTCCGCGACAGTAATTTCTAACCCTGAAGTATCTTTCGTGGATGATATATTTGTCCTGGGAGCGCCAACCACCGCCGGCATTACCAGTGATACTATCTCTACCGGCTACCAGACAGTTGTGATCGACAGTACCGACATTCACGTACTCGAAAACGACACCTTGTACATCGCTACCCAGATCATGCTCGAAGACACCGAGGGTCAGTCGGTCAAACTTGTCACCAGTGATTATATCCAAATCATCGGGCGCATTGAAGTGGATTACCGGTTTACCGGTGATTTCTAAGGGAGGCTGTCATGAATATCAAAACCAATACTCTGTCGATACCGGCCCGCAACACCACTTTTGGTGCCGTTCTTATCACGCTCACACTGTTGCTGTTCATCTGGCTTCTACCTGTCTCGGCTCAATCAGCCGCGGCAGTCAATTCCTCGGCTCAAAGTTCGGCCATGGGTGGTGCCTTCACAGGATTGGCTAAAGGTGTCGATGCCGCCAAATATAACCCTGCCAATTTAGGTCTGGACGGCTATCGTCAGAACGGACTGGAACTGGTCTCGTTCGGCACCAGCATAACCAATAATTCGTTCACCCTTTCTGATTACAACAAGTATACGGGTGCGACCCTCTCCACCTCGGACAAACAAGATATCATGGAGAAAATCCCGACCGAAGGGTTAAGTATCAACGCTGATATTGAAGCCTCCGCGCTGTCGCTCGCACTTGGCAGTCTGGTATTGAGTTTTAACGGCGTCGGATCAGCCGACATCAACCTGAACCGTGATATCATTGACCTGATCTTAAACGGCAACATCTTTGCCGACACAATTGATCTTTCTGGATCGTATTCAGATGGCTTGAGCTACGCAACGGCGAATCTATCCTACGGCATGCCCATCTATTCCAGTGGCACCCGGCAGTTAGCGTTAGGTGTGACGCTCAGCTACATCCAAGGTATTGGTGTGGAAGAATTAGTCGAGATGGATGGACTGGCCGCGACTTACATAGAAGGTTATCAGGGTCAGGGTTCAGCCATCATCCGCACCGCTTCTGGTGGAAGTGGTTATGGTCTCGATCTGGGCGCCGCACTCAAACTGAATGACACTTACACCGCCGGGCTGCGATTTGAAAACCTGCTTGGTTCGATCAACTGGGACAAGCAGACTGAAGAACACGGCTACATCTTTGAGTTCGATACTGCCACCATTGATGATTTCGACGATGACATTGTCACATCGGAAGACTATTCCATCGACATAGCCAGCTTCTCAACCTCTCTGCCAACCTCAATGAATGTCGGTTTCGCCAAACATGGCGGCAAGTTCCTTTGGGCAATCGACTGGACCCAGGGATTTAACTCCGCTCCCGGAACCTCGACCAAGCCACGCATGGCAGTCGGAATTGAATATCGACTTCTAAGCTTCATGCCGTTGCGCATGGGTTACAGTGCCGGGGGTGATCGTAACGCCGCTTTCTCTTTCGGCTCAGGTCTGAAATTCTTCGGCTTCTATATGGACATGGCCGTTATCACGGGTAGCTCACTCTCGGCCTATTCAGCCAAAGGAGCGAACCTCGCATTTTCAACAGGGATTCAATTCTAAACCGGGAGTATAGATCATGATTAGAACAAAAATGGATATTATGTCCGGGATGCTACGCACCAGCCTCATCATCCTGATAGCAGGTTTGCTTTGTAGCAGTAATGCAATATCAAGTCCGCCGCATCCGAGCCTGCTTGAGGCGCGGGGAGCCGCCAAGGCGGCTGGCCAGAGCCTTAGCCCGCTACCGAACCTCGCTGACATGCACGCTCGCGGTATCAATATGCCCGAGGATTGTTTTGGTCTGAAGAAAGACGGACGTAATGCGCTATTAGGCGCAACTGCCGCAACCCCATTCCGTATTCTTGCTATCGTGGTCGATTTCTCCGACCACGTCACCCAGACCGGAGCATCATTCTTTGACACCCTGGTGTTCGGACCGGGAACCGGCACCGTTGATGACTATTTCGATGAGATATCTTACGGCACCATTGATCTGGTATCGGTTAATCTGCCATCATCTATGGGCTGGGAACGCGCTCCACAGACTTACGCCTATTATGTCAATGGTAGTTACGGTACTGGACCCTGGCCCAACAATTCTCAGAAGCTGGTTGAGGATATGGTCGATGCCGTTGACCCGGTCGTTGATTTCAGCAACTATGACAACGATGGCGATGGCTATGTGGACATCCTGTTAGTGATTCATTCCGGTACCGGCGCCGAATATTCCGGTAACGCCAACGATATGTGGTCACACAAGTGGGGTATCAATCGCCGTTTGACCGGAGAGGGTGTCTACGTAAGTGCGTTCACAGTTCAACCGGAGTTCTGGGCTTCATCGGGAGATATGACCTGCGGTGTATACTCACACGAATTGCTTCACGGTTTCGGCCTGCCGGACCTGTACGACATTGATGGCAGTTCACAAGGTATCGGCAGATGGGGCATCATGTCCTCCGGTAGCTGGAATGGTACTCTTGGTAGTTCTCCGGCTCATCCGTGCGCCTGGAGTCGTTGTGAACTCGGTTTTACCACAGCAATAAATGTCACAGCTAACACAGTGGGACAAAGTATATCATCGGTCAACAACGGCGGCGACATCTATCGCCTCTGGACTTCCGGCGATGCGTCCAGCGAATATTTCCTGGTGGAGAACCGACGCCAAGTCGGATACGATGCCGGTTTGCCGAGTGAAGGGCTGTTGATCTGGCACATTGATGACGGCAAGATCACCAACGAGCAGGAATGGTGGCCTGGCGAAACAAACACAACCCACTTCCTGGTGGCCCTGGAGCAGGCCGATGGTCTCTACGAACTGGAGCACAACAGCGGCTATGGCGACAACGCTGATTGCTGGCCCGGCTCGCTCAACCGGACCGATTTCAACGGTACCACCGGACCAAATTCGGATGGCTATACCTCGGGTGGATCGTTCGTCGCTGTTGAGAATATATCAGCGGCTGGCGAGACAATGACAGCCGATTTGCTGGTAGGTATCGCCGCCTCAGTCGTAGATAATGACATCACTCTCCCAACCACTTTCAGTTTGGAGCAAAACTATCCAAACCCATTCAACCCGAATACCAGTATAGCTTTTGATCTGTCTGAAGGTAGCGCTGTCAAGCTGGAAGTGTTCAACATCCTTGGTAAGCAGGTGCGCGTCTTGATTGATGGTTATGTCGCTCCCGGAACTACGACAATTGTCTGGGATGCTACCGATCAGAGCGGCGCCAAAGTCGCCTCGGGAACCTATTTCTACAGATTGACGGTGGACAACACCGAACAAACCAAAAAGATGGTTTTGCTTAAGTAGCCATTAGGCTACGACTCCCCCAAGCCGAGAGATCGGCAATAAAAAACCCCCGGTCACATAGACCGGGGGTTTTCTGCAGTTAGATCAGAGATTGGAGCCGTCACGTGCTTGAGCAGGCACCGGCTTGCCATTTCGTTGCGATTTCTTGAATTGAGTATAGCAACTCTTACACCTTTTGGGATCTTCGGTGTAACCTCGCTCTGCAAAATACTGCTGTGCGGCCGCAGTAAACACAAACTCTTCCTTGCACTCGCAACATATGAGCACACGCGGCCCAAAACCATCGACCATAAGAACCCCCTCAGGTTTCGTCCGCATCCTTCCTTGGTGTCGGATCGTTTATGGCATTTATGGTACCGTCACATATATCAATACATTGAAACGTGTCAATATAAAAACATTACAAATAATATCACCGATAATGGGTGACCTAACCCGATATCGATTCTTAACTGTCTTAGAAGTACTGACCGGTACCGAACGACAACTCCCAATTACCACCTTCGGCCAGGATGACATCCACGCGAATGATCTCGCCCTTGAGAAAGTTTTCCAACGACAGACGAAGCCCGGCCCCACCGCTGAGATGATAATCGCGAAAAGCGAGGGTCTCATCCGGTTGCCAGGTACGACCGATATCTACAAAAAGAGCTGACCCGATCTTGACCGACAGCAACTCCAAACCAAAGAATAGACGGCTTTCGATATTTACGACATGAGATCGATCACCAGCCAGGGATTCGCTCGGGTATCCGCGCAATCCATTCTCTCCTCCCAAAATGACATTCAGGTTCTCGCCGTCTCGATCAAACAGATAACGGCTTCGCACTGCCCAAGTCGCGTGATGCCATTGATTGTTGTACAAGGTCAGGGTTAAGCCGTACTGGCGTCGGATCTCATTACTACCCTTGAACCAGAAAATGCGTGAGTATTCCGCTCCAAGCAGATTATGGCCCAGCTTCCAGCGACCGCTCATCTTACCATGAGCCTTGTCAAAAAGATAGCCCCTGAAACCGGGTAAGAATGCTCGACCATAACTGATTCCCAAACTCAGGCCAAGAGCAAAGTCTTCAGTATAGCCAAAACCGCGAATACGTTTTTCTATTATGAACTCCTGCCAGGCCTGAGCCAGCCCAACGGTAAAGCGATGGTAGACTGAATCGACTCCATATTCGGAGTCGCCAACAACCGCTTTGTAGAGATACTTGTAGTCACCATAGATCAACGTCTTGCGGTAACTTGGCCCCACTCTGTAGCCACCATTTAGGCGTACAGTTTCGCCTGATGAAGTCCACTGTGCGATCACATCACCCGTTGGGTTCAACCGTTCTACCCGACAACTATGCTCGGCCACACTAATATCAAAAGACAGGTTCTGTGCCAGCGAGTAGTATGGACGAGTGATCTCAGCCTGCTTCAAACTGTTAGTAGGATCAGTCCGATAGTACAAACCCACCCCTACTGAATGACCGAGAACTCGTGGTTCTCGATATGTCAGTTGCACGTAATTGGGATCGTCCCCACGGGCAAAAAAATCGAAAGACAGGAACTGGGCACGACCGATCAAGTTTCGTTCCTCAAAACCGATTTGAAAATTGGTCTCATTGCCGTCCAGACTGATTGATCGCACCCCCCCGATCAAACTCCACTGATCAACAGTCACAACCCTAACCAAAACCCGACCGGTAGCCAGCTTCAAGACTTCAATTCTGGCATCATTTAGTGGGAACCGAAGTCGTAGATTACGCGCGGTCTCCTCAATTAGACTCTGAGCTAACCGATCACCGACCGCAAACAACAGCTCTTGTCGGACAATCCATTCACGGGTAACAACGTGCAGTCGGTTGGCGGTGCGAAATAGATAGCCTTGATACCGCTTATTTTCAAGATCATAGATATTGCGGTTATCAATCTCAATACTGTCGATAATCCAACCTTCGAATGACTCATCCACCACACTGTATTCAGTCGAGTCGGACCGCTGTAGTTCGATAGCCTCACTTGCAGGGGCCAGCAGAAAAATTCCAATTAAAATCAGTATATTGGAGCCGAATTGAACGGACAATCTATTTAGAAAGCAATTCCTGATAAGTAGCAAACCTCGAGATATTCAGAAGGCGTTGCGTTTCAACTACATGGCTGGGTACCCAGAACCGCCTTCAAGCTCTTCCCCAACTGACCGATAATATACAGACTGAATGGAATAGCCTGCAAATAGAAAACCTACTATGGTACGTAAGAAGATTGGCGACATCCTCCTTGAACAAGGATTTATTACACCAGGACAACTCGAAACTGCCCTGAGCCAACAACCGACAACCGGAAAGCGGTTGGGCGATCTGCTGGTCGATACCGGCATCATCAGCGAAGAACAGTTGCTCGATGCGATATCTTACCGCCTGTCGATCCCGAGACTGTCACTCGATTCGATGGTTATCGACCCGCATGTAATCAGTCGAGTGCCGGTCGAACTGGCCCGCCGATACACCCTCATCCCTGTTTTTGCAATCGGCAATACGCTGACTTTGGCTATGGCCGACCCTCTGAATATTATTGCCATTGATGAAATCAAATACCGAACCAGCTGTGATATCAAGCGAGCAGTGGCAACAATCAGTGAGATCAAGACCGCCATCGATGAATACTACTCGGTTGCCGATTCACTTGAAGGTATCATTGGCAAGGAACAGGATACCCCAGAAACTCCCGAAACTGAAATCAATATCATTGAAGACTCTGAGATTGAAACACCAATTGTCCGTATGGTGAACCTGATCCTGTCCAAAGCGGTAAAAGATAAGGCCAGCGACATTCATATTGAACCGGATGACACATCGCTAAGAATACGCTACCGGATAAGCGGCGTTATGCGCGAAGAGGTCTCCCCACCCAAGAAAATGCAAAAGGAACTAATATCCCGGGTGAAAATTGCCGCCAACCTGGACGTGTCCGAAAAGCGTCTTCCGCAAGACGGACGCTTCATGACTAAGGTCGATGGTGCCACGGTTGATTTACGAGTCTCTACCCTGCCGACAATTCACGGCGAAAAAATAGTCATCAGGATTCTGGATCAACGCAACCTGGTCCGATCTTTCCGGAATCTTGGATTTCGCGAACGGGTACAGAAATCCTGGGAATCAATCATCAGAAAACCTGAAGGGCTGGTCCTGCTGTCGGGTCCAACCTCAAGCGGAAAAACATCGACACTCTACGCGACTCTACAAGATATCAACTCAATTGAAAAGAACATCATCACAGTCGAGGATCCGGTGGAATACTCACTGCCACTGATCAATCAGATACAAATCAATGAAAAGGCCGGCCTCACTTTTCCATCCACCCTACGGGCGATGTTGCGTCAGAATCCTGACATCATCATGATCGGTGAGATTCGTGATGCCGAAACGGCTCAGATGGCAGTGCGTTCATCGCTCACCGGTCATCTTGTTTTTTCGACTATCCATACCAACGATGCCCCTTCCGCTGTCACCCGGCTGATCGATATGGGGATTGAAAGCTACCTGGTGGTGTCTGCTCTACGAGGAGTCCTCGCGCAACGACTGGTGCGCATCAATTGTCCTAATTGCAGTGAAAGTTATCGACCGTCAGACACTATCCTGGCCCGAGCCGGATTGAAAGATATGGCTGATGTAATTGATTTCCAGCATGGTGTCGGATGCACCCATTGCAAGATGACCGGATTCGCCGGCCAAACCGGCATCTTCGAATATCTGGCGATCAACGCCGAAATAGCCGAGCTGATCAATGAGGGCGCAACGCTGAGCGCAATTCGCGATGCCGGCCGCCGAAACGGCTATATGCCACTGTTCGAAACCGGCCTGGAGAAGGTTGTTGCCGGAATAGTGAATTTAGACGAACTACTCAAAGAAACCACCAATATCGAAGACTACGTTTGGCAGGCGGCCTCTATGACGCCGGAGAGTATCAATGCCGACCCAGTATGAGTATAAGGCTGTTGCCACTGATGGAAGCCGCCGAACTGGAAAACTTTTGGCAATAAATGAAACAACGGTCGAAGAGTTTCTTCGCGAGCAGAAACTGCTACCAATCAAAATCACAGCAATCGAGGAACGTCGTCAACTATCGGTCTTTGGTTTTCTACGCGGGGCTGACTACGAAAATCTGATTATGTTCACCAGCGCACTGGCGACCCTGAATCGTGCAGGCATTCCGCTTCTGAAAACACTATCGATAATCAAGATCGGTGACAAAAACGGCCGTTTCAACTACGCTATTGATCAGCTTAAAACGGACCTGCACTCAGGCAAGCCGCTATCGGAAGCGATGAGCCGCTTCCCTGATATTTTCTCATCGGTCTACGTCAATTGTGTTGCCGCTGGCGAGGAATCGGGAAGCATGGATTCCACCCTTGAGCAACTCGGCGTAGTCCTGGAACGCGAAGCTGAACTTACCCAACAACTCAAATCCGGCCTGAGATACCCGATCATGGTAATCGTGGCGATTGTCTTGGCCTTTTTCGTGTTGATGAATTTTGTAGTCCCCCGTTTTATGTCTTTCTACTCAGCCTTTGACGCCGAACTGCCACTTCCAACTCGTATCATCATTGCCACCAGTGATTTCGTAACCAGCTACTGGCCTCTGATGCTTACAGCTACAATCGCGGCAATTTTCATAATTCGCTCAATACTGCAACAGAAAGCTGGCCGCCTCTGGTTTGACCGCCAGTTGCTCCGTCTGCCAATACTTGGCGAACTGATTATTAAAGGCAACATCGCCAGATTCAGTATGATGTTCCGCATTCTGATCGCCTCCGGCCTGACAATTGTAAGGGCGGTGGACATTCTGTCCCTTACAATAAAAAACACAGTAATCGCTAAAGAAATAGAAGCTCTCGGCGACTCATTTCGCCGAGGTCGCGAAATCGAGGTGGATTCCGATAGTTTCCGTTATTTCCCCAAACAGGCTCTGCACATGCTGGCAATCGGTCTGGAATCGGGTAACCTGGAGGCGATGCTCAGGGAAGTCGGCGAGCACTACACCAAACAGGTAATTCACACCTCGCGACAGCTAACTGCTATCATAGAGCCAATTTTGACGGTGATCATGGGGCTGTTTGTACTGGTACTGGCCCTGGCGGTATTCCTGCCAATGTGGAACCTTATCAAGGTCTTCCAAGGCTGATAAGCTAAAGGGATTCAAACCGTTGTCCGATAATAATGGATATAAATGTAAAGAACTAATATAACCGTCAAACCAGGAGACAAAATGCGCTTCAATCAAGCCAACAATCAGGGGGGCTTTACGCTAATTGAACTGGTCATCATTATCGTCGTGCTGGGTATTCTGGCCGCCGTGGCCATCCCCAAATATCAAGATATCACAGGTGAAGCCAAGGAAGCCGCCGGACGTGCGGCTCTTGGTTCGATTCGATCAGGCATAACAATTTTCTACGCCAACCAGGCTGTCACCACCGGAACGGCTACCTGGCCGAACTTGAGCGAACTTGAAACTTATGGTACCGTGATGGCCTCAGCCATGCCTAAGAATCCTTATCAGGCGGATGCCAACGCACCGGACTCGATCTGCACCGGCGTAACTAAGGGCGTTCTAGTTGCAGGCGGACGCGGCGGCTATGCTTATCTGCCAGCGACCGGTGAAGTTTGGTTGAATACCAACACTGCTGGGGAGAACGCCTGGTAGACAGCACCCTATGGAACCTTACGGGAATAGTTACGTGATCAAGCTCGATCAGGGTGGTTTCACCTTGATCGAGCTTGTCATAATAATTGTCGTCCTCGGTATCCTGGCGGCAGTGGCGATTCCAAAGTTTTCCGACATGTCAGATTCATCGAAAATAAACGCAACAAAGCAGGAATTGACTGCCTTGAAACAGGCGATCGTAGGCAATCCATCCGTCACGGCGGGCGGGGCATACATCAATCGTGGCTTTGAAGGTGACGTCGGCTTCCCACCGGAGCGTCTACAAGATTTGGTAAGCAAACCGGATTCGGTGACGACCTATAACCCGCTTACCCGCCTGGGATGGAATGGTCCGTACATAGATGACAATGGCGACTCGTACCTCAATGATGCCTGGGAAACCACTTACACTTACCAGCCATCCGGACGACAAATTCTTTCCACCGGAGGCGGTAGCGACACAATTAGTATCACTTTCTGAAAAAGACATTCGACTATGAATCTACAAGAAATCAGAAAGCGACCAACTGACAACGAGGAACCAGAAGTCAACCAAACCGATGCGGCTCCAATCAGTATCGCATCAAAGAAGCAACTGGTACAACCAACTCGTGAGTTCTCATTTGAACGGCGCCTGGCCTTCACTATCGACGATGATTCCATCCAGATGGCAGTGGCTTCGCATATGGGTTCATATGTCAAGCTCATTGACACAACCAAATTCTATTTTGATTCAGCACACAGATCTTCTGAGAGCAGACAACATTTACTGTTAACAACCATCGGGGAGTACGTGCGTAAATACGGAGGTCGTTGGCCGACTATCTCACTGGCTCTCACTGGTCCTCAAACTGCTCTGCGGAGTGTCATGGTGCCGAAACTCAAGGGGGGTGAACTGGACGCCGCCCTGACTTTCGAAGGACGACGTCAGATACCTTTCCCGGCTGAAGACTGTTGGATTGATACTCGTGTAGTTGAAGCAATTTCACGAGGGGATGGACATCATTTACGAGCTTCGGTGTTAGCCGCCACCAAAATTGCTGTTCAGGAACTCCTGTCGCCATTTGAAGAACTCGGCTTGGAAGTAAACCAAATTTATCATACCCAGGATGTTATCGGCCAACTATTGAAATCATTGCCTGGCTACCGAAATAACGCTGACTACACGCTAATAAACGTCCACAATCGGTCCACCGAGATTGCTTACTTCCGAGGCCACAATCTTGAATTCTATCATGTTAGTTCACTGGGTTCATCATTTTTGGCCAACCGCTCTGACCCTACTGTTTTCGAGTATTTTGCTGAGTCACTGTCTACGGAGATCCAAAACTCTCTTGATTTCTATGGCGGTCAGTATTCGGACAACCGCGACCCGGAAATCTTTATCTATGGTGATCTTGCTTACACCGAAGAATTGATCGAATTGATATCTAATCAACATGGACTCAAATTCAGCCGCTTCCCTGGTAGTGATCTCAAATTGAATTTTGGCCAGCAATTGTCACACGATGACATCTGTGTCAACCTGCCAGCCGTAGCGGTAGCTGTAAACCGAGAGAAAATCGCAAATCTGCTACCAACCCAAGCCAGGCAGAAATTGAAATTGAAAAAAATCAACTTGGCGGGTACAGCGACTCTTATTGTACTTGGAGTAATACTAATCGCCCAATGGCTGGTTTCGGCATCCTCACTTGGTAATGCCAAAGAACGATTGGCCCAATTGGAGTATCAGACTGAAAAATTTCAGGCCAGTGAAATGTTTGCCACTTATAATCGGCTCAAACGTAAACTCATCGCCAACCAAGCATTCATCGCCAAGACTCAAGAGGAACCATCCTACCTCGGTTTGAACCTAAAAGAACTGTCGCACCAGGTACCAAAATCGGTACACCTGTATAACCTCGAATTTACAGCTAATACACCCGACCGCAATTATCTACTCTCGGGACTAATCACCACCGATTTGACACCGCCTGAATTGGTTCTGGCCGAA
The DNA here is from genome assembly GCA_021163775.1 of Candidatus Zixiibacteriota bacterium. Taxonomy (GTDB): domain Bacteria; phylum Zixibacteria; class MSB-5A5; order GN15; family FEB-12; genus JAGGTI01. The sequence goes on along the minus strand of JAGGTI010000097.1, from coordinate 24,124 downwards.
ATGGTAGAAAACCTGCTGGCCTCTCCTTTCTATGAGGATGTTATCGTAGAACGACACGTCAAGCGACGCAAGCCGGAAGGTACTGTATTGGATTTCACCCTGGGCATGAAGGCCATAATATGAGACAGCGGGTGACATACTTCAGTATCGCCAGCGTTGCTCTAATTGTCGTTTGGTACTTTGCCGTATTTACCCCGATGTCAGCCAAGTTGGAATCTGTTCGTCAGACGACAGTCGATACCGAAAGACGGCTGGAAGACTACAATCGAACCGGTCTCGAACTCCCCAAATTTCTCGAAGCAAATAAGAACCTTGAATTTTTGCGAAGCGAATTGAACTCATCATTGTTCGCCAAGAGCGATATTCTTGATCTGTTCCGACAATTATCCCAGGACGCTCAGGAATATGGTCTTGAATTAGTTGAACTCAGCCCGCCAGTGTCAGAATTGCTGAAATTGAATCGGCAGGCAATAGAAGATAATGAGCCACAGTTTCTGAACGTCCAGCTTGATCTCAAAGGGCAATATATCGCTTTTGGTAAATTCGTAGAGCACCTTGAGACACAGCCATATTTCCGCTCGATCAACAACTGCATGATACGCGGCACCCAGGAAAGCCGGCCAACGGTCGATATGACGGTAGCCTTCCGCGCCCTGCTCGGATCAATAGAGGAACAGTCATGAGCGAAGGTCTACGCAAGAAAATAATCTTTGCCACCCTTCCGCTGGCAATCCTTTGGGCCGTTTTTAACTACTCGAACAAAAATTCAACGGCTCAGATCGAAACTCAACCAGTTGCCAGTTTGCAGACTGTCGCACCGATCGCCAACTCAGAACTGCCGGATGCGCGCTTCATCAATATCGAAGACAAGCAGGCCGAACCCTGGGGCGAAGATCCGTTCCGAACTTCCTCCAGACGCCAAGTGACAAACTCCAATGACCGTTCTCAAATGGCCTGGATCTTAGGCGGTATAATCTTCAGTCATCAAAGTCCGGTAGCGTTTATCAATAAACAGATTGTCCGAGTTGGCGACAGTGTGGACGGAGCTACAGTAGTATCTATAAACAAAAAGTCGGTTGTCCTCGATTATCGGGAACGCCAAATTACTTTGAAGCTGAGCAAGGGCTAATGCCATGAAAAAGACTATCCTAATATATGTTATCCTACTGACCATATGTTGTACCATACAAGCTGATTCGCTTACAACAGAACGCAAACTGTCATTGACTCTGGAAGATATGCCTCTGGTGACCGTCCTTAACATGATCGCCGCTCAGAACGAACTCAATCTTGTCGTTTCCGGCGAAGTGAATGGCAACATCAGTGTAAATCTTGAGGGCGTAGATGTCCGCACCGCCTTGGATGCTATCCTGATCGCCAACGGTTACAACTACTTTCTGATCGATGATGTGATCGTCGTCAAATCAGCCAATGCCGACGCGGCCGGTGAACTCGAATCACGAGTTATCAAATTGAAATACCTCTCCCCCGTTACTGCCCAAAAAGCGGTGACCTCCGCCATGTCAACCAAAGGGAAGGTGGCCATCCTCGACCGAACCAGTGAGTCCGGAGATGGTGGCAGTGGTCAGCAGTATCAACCAAACCAGATCGTAGTCACCGACTATCCCAACCTGTTGGACAAAATCGAAGCTCTGATAGCCAAGATTGATGTCCGTGAGCGATCCATAATGATTGAGGCCAAGATCATCGAGACTTCGATCGACTCTAAATCCAATCTTGGTATCACCTGGCCTACATCGCTGTCCGCCAGCTTGACCGGTGCCCAGGCTTCTACCGGGACGACGACAGCCACAACCGACGACGGCGATGACAATGCCTCCGGTGTCTATGACCCGTCCAACGGTAATTGGCAGTGGGGCAAACTGTCGGTCGGTGAAGTCAACTGGATTCTAAATGCTCTGGAGCAGGACGGCAACAGCCGCCTGGTATCTGACCCTCGTATCACGACGTTGGAAAACCACGAAGCCGAATTCAAGTTCGCAACTATCATCCCGATTCAGACGATCAACCGCTTTACCGAAGGTTCCGCAACCAGCGATATCGTGACTTTCGAGGACGAAGAAGTGGGTATCTCGCTAAGGGTCCTGCCCCGGATCAACGAAGAGGGTCGGATCACCATGGACGTAGAGCCGATCGTGGAAGATATCCTGGGCTACACCGGCCCGGCTGACAGCCAGAAACCGATCACTGCCTCGCGCTCCATCCGAACCCGTGTCACGGTCGAGGACGGCGAGACTGTAGCCCTGGGCGGTCTGCTGAAAGAAGACGAAATCGAAAGAGTGCAACGCGTACCGTTGCTGGGACAAATTCCCCTGTTGGGCAAATTGCTATTCAGCAGTACCTCGACCGAAAAGAGATCGACCGACCTGCTGATCCTGATCACCCCCCACATCCTCGATTGATCAGATCAAGTCGGAACCGCCAGCGACTCGATTTGCCGATCCAGAGCTGAACGGCAAAAAACATCGCCACCAAATCAAACCAAAGCGCGTCCCACGCCGGCGCTGTTGCCGACTCACCCGCTTTGAAACAACCACAATCAATATCCAGTCCACGCGCGATCGTACTGATAAGAGCAATGATGAATACCCCGAGAAGCATATTCGCCCATAGAATCGCGCCACGATAAGCAAAACCGAATATCAGCGCCAGCCCAATCAACAACTCCAGCCAGGGAAGAATCAGCGCCATCAGATTAATAAGCGACCCCGGTATCATGTGGTACTGCCAGATAGATTTGGCAAAGTCAGCCGGTTCGATGATTTTGTAAAACGAGGCGGAGATAAACATCCCACCAATCAGCAACCGGGAAAGCATGGTCAGGTAGTCGTTGTCGATCAGTTGTCGCATTTGACCCTCCGCTCGACTTCAAACCCGGCTTGTTCCCACTCTCGTGAGCCGCCGAAGAAAATCATTACGTTAGTGTAGCCGGAAGTATTCAGGAAGCGTCCCATATACAGGGACAAATCACATTCCTCACCTGAACAGTAATTTATGATCGTCTTGTCAAAGGCGGCTCCAGAAAAAGCGGAATCGAGGTACTCGGTCAAGTCCCCATCCGGCATATACTCAAACGGAATATTGATTGACCCCGGAATGGTCCCACAGTCAAATTCCTCCGGACTCCGAGAATCGAGGAAAATAGCGGTACCAAGATCGTATTCAAACCGCGCCCGATTAAGATCTATGAACGGCGGGTCACCAAGCTCAGCGCTCGGCGGTACGATCGGTTCACCGCTTGATGAAATACTCCGGTACTCTCCCACAAAAGGTATGCTATTGGGCAATACCAGATTGCTCCCAAACGCCAACACCACGGACAGAATCAGTAAGGTCATAAGTTGTTTGAATAATACCATAGTAGATTACTTCCTTCAACTTAAGAGGCTTCGTGGCAAACAAAGGTTACTCTCAAATTTGATACCCAACCGGAATATGTCAACTATGACCATAGCTGTGACCAGGAAAGCCCTCCAGTGCGATCCCCCGGCCAGCGTGACCACAAACATAAGAGCACAATACAGCAGTAGATCGGTATCCATCAGACGAACAATAAGTCATTATTTCCGCCCTACTGTCAAGGAAAACCGAACGTTATCAAATGAAGTAAGGCAGTATAAAAAAAGACGAGGGCCGTCATACAACAACACCTCGCCAAAATTGCTACCAATCTCAGAGGGGGGCAAATTTTTGATTACTAGTCAACCAGTCGATTAACCGACATTCTAACCGATTGGGCGATTCGGTAATTGCGACTTGACCAGTTTATGACGCCCGTTCAAAATTTCGCTCACGACATAAGCAAATTTCTTCGGCGTAAGTACCTGCAGACCATATGTGTGCCAGCAGTCTTTAGGGCCTAGAACCGCATACTTTTCAGGTTTCTTTTTACTTGGCATTGTACGCTCCCTTAGTCAAAGGTCACTGTTTCTTGCCAGTTAGTTACTCAGACAAACAGTGGGCGACCCTATAGGGCTACTCTCGAAGAATTAACACCACTCATCGAAGAGGCAACATCCTCTATAATAGAGTAATTTGACATACAGCTACACGGCGAGTAACTTGTGTAACTTCTTGATAGCACGATGCTTATAAATATTAACCACCTGCTGTGTGATCCCCAATTTGCGTGCGGTATCGCGTTCTTTGTGACCCGCCAGAAAGGCTTGAATGACCTGTTTCTGTCGGGTTGAAAGTGAGTGACCGATATGCCACATCAGTTTCTGACGAAACTTACTCAACGCCTGATCCGTAGCTCCGTCTTTGTCAGTAATGTGATAGGCCGATTGGGTATTGGCAAAGGATTCAAGAATCAGTTTATCGACCGGAAGTTCCGCGAACTCGAATTCTTTGCGCTTAACCATACCGAAGTTCAATAGTCCAAATTGTTAGCGTCTCGAATTTCGTTCAGACGGACCACCGTGATATTGAACTTTGTGGCAGTATCCGATCTCACTTCCGCGACAGCTACACGATATTCGTAAGCCGACAGGTCAGCTGGCAATTTCGCTACCGCTAACTTATAGTGCTTTAATATCTCGCGATGGCTGGCCTTGGAAGCGACTTTTATCTTGGACGACGAATCTTTCGCCTCCAGTCCGCCAGAGGCAACTTGCTTCTCCAGACTGGCAATCTCCTTCTGACCAGCCTCGATTATCGCGCTTAGAGAATCAACAGTTTGCGTGTAAAAATTGTCACGTTCAACCAGAGTATCGGTCATCGCCGAGCGCAATTCGATCACTTCGGTAGCTTTTTGATCGATCAGTTTCTCCAGAGAATCAACATCAATCATGGCAAGTTCAGCATTGCGAGAGCCAATATCATGGCCATCAATAAAAGCCTGAGCCTCGCGCTCCGAATCGCGCTCCATTTTGAGATAGCTGACCGCAATCAAAGCGGCCAGAAGAAACAGACCTAACAGTAGTTTTTTCATATAACTCAACCTAACGCTTTAACGATATTCTCCCCCACGGTGGCCGTCAAGTTTGAACTTGAAAGATGATACCAATATAGATATCGGAGACAACCGATCTAACGACAGACATCATACCCGCCTGTCGATCAACAAGTTAATAGACAGGTTACTCGACCGCTTCTTCTTCGAGCTGTCTGAGAGTCAGGTGCTCTTTCTTGAGGTAATAGAAGCCCATCAGGGTAATCGGGATATACTGCGCGGCGTGGAGTACCAGCGCAAATGATAGAGCATCTCCCCGCCCGATACCATATTGAGTTAGCGTGAACACCGTGCCAGCATGGTAAACTCCTACGAATCCCGGCGATGATGGTACCAGAATCGCGATCGATACGACAACAAGCAGGAAGTACGAAGCTTCCAGCGGCAGGTCAAAACCAAACGCGAGGAAAACGAAATAATTGGAGATTCCCATAATCAGCCAAATCACCAACGTCTGAACACCCACCCACGATGCTGTCCTGAGACATGTCATAAACTCCAGGCCAGTTGAGAATCGGACTATGATTTTCCTGATGTGATCCTTGAATCGGTCCGGCAGAAAAAACAGGTAGCGCGTAAGATAGTGGCTGGCCTGATCCGGTCGCAGGGCAAGATACAACACCAGCGTCAGCCCAAATAGCGCAATACCAATCGCCAGATAGATGCCGGTTTTCATTTCTTCGGGTATGTGGATCGTCGCCACTCCGATAACGGCACCGAAAATAACCAGCAGTGCCACCAGATCAAATACCATCCGTTCTACAAAAATAGTCGCCAGCGACGCCGACTTGCTAACTTCTCTATCCTGGAAAGATAGAGAATAAGCCCGCACAAACTCACCCAGACGAAGCGGCAAAACATTATTGGCCATGAAACCGATACAGGTTGCGGCCAGAAGTTTCTTAAAAGGTACTTCTTTGACCGGCCTGATCATAAACGTCCAACGGTAGGCCCGCAGGTACATGGTACCTACAATCAGCAGGACGTTGGGTATGATCCAATAATAGTTGGCACCGCGCAAAGCGGATATAAGGTCAACGAACTGAATTTCCCGAAACAGCAGCCACATAAGTACCACTGAAATAACAAGCCCAACAATAACCGAAAACATCTTACGGCGAGCGGCGGTCATTTGTTACCCTCCCCGACACGTAAGATCAGTTGATCGAATTTTTCGGCGGCGGTGTCCCAGTTGAACCGCTCAGCCCATTCCAGTCCGCCACGTTCGAGACGTTGACGGGTATCGGCATCACTGAGTATCATTAGTAGTTTGTCGGCAAGTTCATCAATATCACCATACTCGTAGAGAAGTCCAGATATGTTATCGTTCACCGAGTCACGCAAACCGGGGCTTCTCGAGGCTACTACCGCAGTACCACAAGCATTGGCCTCGATATTGGTCAACCCCCACCCTTCCTTGAGTGAAGGCAAACCCGCTACATGAGCGCGACGCATACGATCAACTTTGTCGGACTGCGATACAAACCCGGGGAACTCAACAACATCGCTCAAATCAAGTGACGTCGCCAGTGCTTTGAGCTGTGGCAAGTAGTCTCCGGTTCCCACCACCATCAAACGCGCATCCGGCAGTTTCGTCCTCACTTTCTTCAGAGCGAGAATCATATGCTGGATAGATTTGTATTTCTTGATTCGACCCAGATACAATATGGTCGGTTGCTCATACTTGGCCACTGTCGGATCGACATTGTACAAATCACTATCAATTCCACAGTGAATAACCGAGATGTCATCGCGTGGGATCCCCCTCGCGGCGATATCATCGGCAGTAGACTCCGAGATAACGTTGAAATGATCTCCACGGTAAACAGCTGTGAGAAGTCGCTCGGCCAGATAGATATATGATCCCAGCAGAAAGTTCACTTCGTGAAAAACAGTAGTGGCAAACAGATGCGGGATTACTACCAACCGTTTCAGATTCAAGTAGAGCGGCGTATAAAACGGAATTTTGTTGATGTCTTCAATCAGAAGGTCGTAATGTTCCTTGCGTGTCAGTCGTCTTAGATACCAGGGTGCTACCAAATTGAAAGTGTAACGATTTCCACGGCGAACAATCCGAACCCCCTCGACTGTTTCCTCAGGTTTGCATCCCGACCAGCCGGAACAGAACAGGGTCGCAGTGTGCCCACGTTGAACCAGGCGACGCAACAACTCCTCCAGATGGACCTCAGCACCACCGGAAAACGGATTCTTCAGATCATTCCAATTAAGGACCAATAAGTTCACAAGCTGTCACCAGATTGTTGGTCAAGCTCTAACAGCTGAGCTTCAAGCTGTCGTAACGCCTCACGGATATCTGGATCACCCGGATTTATACTGACCCAGGTCCGTAGCAAACGCACCATCGCCTCGACATCACGCTCGACAATGTAAATCTGCATCAACTCATCAAGTCCCTGACGATAGTTTGGGCGGGCGATCAGGAGTTCTTCCAGAATGTCCTTACCCCGATCAGTATTGCCCGTTTTGTAATGCGCGCGAGCCAACAGCGTGATCATTTCCAACGAATCCACATCAGGGTACTTCACCGCCATCTCGGCCAGCCCGATCGTGTCTCTGATCTCAGCCAAAACAGAAGCCATAGCCAAAATAGCCTGATCGGAACGATAGACAGAATCAACCACGAAACTCATTATCCGAGCGGCCTCATCGGCCCGACCTTCACGCAACGATGCTTCGGCTACCGCCATGAAGCGGTCAGCTACTCCGGCGACCGAACGCTCGGTCGTCTCGGCCCGGTACATATCAGGGTTTGTCCAACCCCGATACTGTAGAGAGTCCGAGGTCATCATAAGAGCCGTATTGGCATCAATGTCTACTCGCAAGTCACCCGAGTTACTCACCTTTGTAAGGCGGTAAACCAACCCTGACAACTCCATCAATGAATCGACTCGGACACCGAATAGTTTACGTGATGATGGATTGGCCAACAGGCTGAAATTGATCGGCCGTTTACCGAGGTTTCGTGACGACACAGCGTCAACGACCTGATCCTGTATGCGAAAAGTGCGACCGTCCCGAGTCCGGTAGGGTCGGAGAGCTTTCAATTGGTCATCCGTCCAGCCGACATCAACCCGCATATGATCTCGTACCTGTTTAATGTACCAGGTTCCGTTGGCCAACGAACAACAAATAGGTTTGACATCGGTCCGCACCCCGTAGACTTCCTGAAGGCACCAGAGTGGAAAAGTGTCGTTGTCACCATATGTAAACAGTACCGCATTAGGATCGCACGATTGTAGGATATTCCAGGCATAATCATACGGTATGTAGTCTTCGGAACGATCAGAATAGTAGTAATTCCCATTCACGGTATAAACCGGCAGAAGAAACAGAACCAGAGCCGACGTAAGAATTATGCGGCGTGATACTTTGTGGAAACGGTGGGTCAGGTCACGTAGCAATTGAATAGTGGCGGATAGTCCTAAACCGATAGCCAATCCGAAAAACATAAATGCGGGCGTAAAGAAATAATCCCGGTCGCGCACTTCCAGCCAGGCGTCATATGCTGTCTGCCGAGTGCCATCGGCGAAATTCATATACAAAACCAGCCCCACCGACCCGACCAACATCATCAAGCTCAGGTAAATGCCAGCCTCGGGTCGTCGACGACAAGCCTCCCATATACCAAAAACACCGAGCAACAAGACAATAATAAAACTGCGACCGCTAAGGCCATATTGTTCTTCAAAGAAATGCCAGAACCCCATTCGACGGTGATCACCAAACTGATTGGACCATTCCCCCCGACGCTGAAACATACGTTCTGACATCGGTTGCGAACCATACTGTTTGCGCTCGAAGAAATTGATAGTAGCATCGAGCGATTCCGATGGATTGTTCATATTGATGGCCGGTTGCTGGGCCGATCGAATCGGTGCCAGCAGGTGCGTGGAGTATCCGGCCGCCGCCATGACCAGTATCAACAGTGCCGTGCGCCAACCACTTATTTTGAACACCAGTCCCATGACAAGCACAATGCCCAGCGATATAACCGTTCCCCAGAAGAATTCTCGCACACCGAGCATAATCATAGCCGGACCAACCAACGCAACCAAAACCGGAAAGTTGATATGACGCCAAACCAGCGAGCAAATCGACAACGCCAGGATCATCGATAAAAAGATGAACGTGCCGTAGCCATCCGGACCGTTGTCAAAACCAGCTTGTGTCACACCGGCCATAAGGGCGGAAACAATAACAAAAACACCAGCAACCAGCGAACCGTGAACAGGCTCATGACCGGCTCGTATCTTCTTGATGTGGTCAATAATCAAGTACGCGCCAAATCCAATCAGACCGACATAACCAATCAGACCGACCACTCCAAAAACAGGACTATTCCAACCAGCCAGTGACGCCAGAGCCGGAATGCAGGCGAGAAAGAATCCTCCCAGCGTAGCCAGAAGTTGCCAGACGATTTGTTCAAAGGTTAACATATAGAACAAATAAAACAGGCCAGCCAGGAATATTGGAAAGTAGTACGGCACCTCGCCGGGACGTGATGACAACGCGAAAACCAGGTAGAGTTCAATCGCGAAAAAGGCGGCGATCAAAAACCAGTATTTAGAGGGAGTGCCTTTCTTGAGAATAAAGACAATCATCGTTATCGGTAGCACCAGAAAAGTCGACATGTGCACTCCGATACCGAAAAAGCCGAGATACACCACCAGGAGCATCACTTTGTTGCCTATGATCGTACCACGTTCTTCGAGATAGACCATTGTCAGCCAGGCGATGGCAAAAACCAACATCATTGCCATACCGTACACCTCGGCCTCAATAGAATTGTTCCACTGAGTCCTTCCAAAAGCAAGAAACAATGCCCCAGCGGCCGATCCGGCATATATCAACAGGCGACTATAGGCCGATGTCTTATCGACAAACCAATAGCGCATGATCCAAACCCCAAACAGATAACTGAACATGGCCGCCAGCGATGAACAGAATGCCGAAAAGAAATTCATCCGGACACAGATATCGGAAAAAAGCGGAAACAGTGTTGCCAGACGCCCAAACATAATAAATGTCGGGGTGCCGGGTGGATGAGGTATGCCCAGAATATAGGAAGCAGTGATGAATTCACCACAATCCCAAAATGACAGGGTCGGGGGCATGGTTCGGATATAAACGAACAGCGCAGTCAGCGCGACACCAACCGCAACAACGGCGTTGGTCCGGTCATAATTGGTATGTGATAATTTCAAAATATAGCGATCTCGTCCTCTCTTGGCGAATTAATCAGTTAAGTTGTTGCACCGCGCAACCAAAATCAACCATTAATCCCCCCAGTATATTTTGCCTGCTCGTGCCCGGCAGATGTCCAATGGCTGTCCCATAAGTTGGCTCCAAGTGTTTCGACAGGTCTTTGCGTTTGTGGGCGGCAGACGCCCTCGTCTGCCCCAAAGCAAAGTAAAGGATCGCTGTCGAAACCGCCCGTCCTTCGTCAAGCTCAGGATGGTCTGGTTTCGACCTGCGAGATCCAACTACATGTTTGATCGCTTATTTCTTGGCCCCCTCCACGTGGTTCTTCACAAAGCTGTCCAGGATACCATTGACAAATCGGGATGACTCCGCTGTTGAATAGCGTTTAGCCAGTTCAATCGCCTCATTCAGCACTACTTTGATCGGCGTATCCAGCACAACTTTCATCTCAGTCATCGCCATGCGAAGCACGATCTGATCGATAATTGCAATTCTCTCCAACTTCCAGTTGTGAGCCAGTTCCGAAATAATCTTATCGGCCCATGCCCGCTCTTGACGCACCTGGTCAAACAGATTGTGGGCAAATTCGAGGGCATTATCGCCAAGCTCAGCGCCCTCAATAATATCTTCGAATACATCCGATTCTTCGGTCTCTCCGATTTCGGTGGCGTACAACCCTTGCAGAACCAGATCGCGAGCCTGACTTCTCTTTGATGTTCCCATGCGTTATTTTATCGCCTTATACAAGTTGACCATCTCAATCGCCGCCAGGGCCGCATCCCAACCCTTGTTACCGGATTTGGTACCAGCTCGTTCGATCGCTTGCTCAAGCGTGTCGGTGGTGATCACACCAAAGATAACTGGCGTATGGCTTTCCATCGACAACTTGGCGACTCCCTTGGCCGACTCGGCCGCTACATAATCGAAATGCGGTGTCGCCCCACGTACCACGGCACCTAAACAGATCACGCCATCGTACTTTTTGGTCGCCACCAACTGGGCCGCCATGGCGGGGATCTCAATCGCTCCCGGTACATGTGCCACCGTCAGATCATTTTCTGCGGCACCATGCCGCACCAGACAGTCAAGCGCACCCTCGACTAACTTGTCCGTTAGAAAACTATTGAACCGACTGACCACCAGAGCATACTTCAACCCGGTGGCGTCTAACTTACCTTCCAGTCTTTTCACTGTCATGGTCTTCCTCAACTCTTATTAAGTTTCAGCAAATGTCCTAATTTGTCCCGTTTGGTCTCCAGGTACTTGTAAGTGTGACACGTAGTAGGCACTTCCAACTGCACCCGCTCGGTAATTTCCAAATTGTATCCCTTGAGACCAATCACTTTCTTTGGGTTGTTGGTCAACAGCCGAATTGAAGTGAGACCGAGATCAACCAGAATCTGAGCCCCGACCCCATAGTCACGCAGATCAGGCGCAAAACCAAGATCCAGGTTGGCCTCTACCGTGTCACGACCGTTGTCCTGTAACTTGTAAGCGAGTATCTTATTCGCCAGGCCGATTCCTCGACCTTCCTGGCGCATATAGACGATCACACCCAAGCCTTCCTTGTTGACCAGTCGCATCGCTTCGTGTAACTGGCCTCCGCAATCACAGCGACAGGAACCAAAAACATCACCAGTCAGACAACTTGAATGAACCCGCACCAGCACATTTTTCTTGCCTTTAACATCACCGCAAACCAGTGCCAAATGATGATGATCATCCACCTCAGAACGGTACATGTGCATCTTGAAATCACCGTATTTGGTGGGAAAATCAACTGTGGTGATACGCTCAACCAATTTCTCGTGCCGGCGACGATACTCAATCAGATTATGCACGGTGATGATCTTGAGATTAAACTCTGCGGCGAACTTCATCAACCTCGGCACACGAGCCATACTGCCATCATCGTCCATGATTTCACAGAGCACGCCAATCGGACGAAAACCAGCCATACGCACCAAATCGGTAGTTGCCTCGGTATGCCCGGCGCGAGTCAGCACACCGCCCGAAAGCGCCTTAAGCGGAAAGACATGTCCCGGACGACCGAGTTCATCCGGTTTGCTTTTGGGATTGGCCAGCACTCTGATCGTAGTTGCCCGATCATGAGCCGAGATACCGGTCGTTGTATCCTCAATTGCATCAACCGATACTGTGAACCGAGTACCCAGACGGGCCGTGTTATTCTGAACCATCTGGTTGAGTTCAAGCCGATCAAGATCATCCTCAACCATCGGTACACAGATCAAACCGCGACCATGGGTAGCAAAGAAATTGACCATTTTAGGCGTAGCCGCATCAGCCGCCATGATCAGATCGCCTTCATTCTCGCGATCCTCATCATCGACAACCACCACGCATTTCCCTTGCCGGATATCCTCAATCGCCTCTTCAATAGCATTGAATTTGAATTCTGAATTCATCTCACCATCCACTTTCTAAAAGAGTTTCAACCGTAAGCCCCTTGGTGGCGCCTAACTGCTGACTTCTCATGATATATTTGCCAATCAAATCGAACTCTAAGTTAACAGCTACACCGGCTTTTAGTTCGCTCAAGTTTGTCTCGCGACCGGTGTGTGGGATCAGGTTGACTGCAAGCCAGCCTGACTTGATCCGATTTATCGTGAGCGATACACCATCGATTGCAATCGAGCCTTTGTCGATCACCAATAAATCGAACTCCGGATCGAACTTGATAGCCAGTTCCAGCGACTCCCCGACTGATTTCAGATAGTCTACATTGCCAGTCGTATCAACATGGCCCGAGACCCAATGCCCACCGAGGCGATCACCCATCCGAAGCGCCCGCTCCAGATTGATCTTCCGGCCGACTTGAAACCGGCTCATGTCTACTCTGGCGACAGTTTCCTGGGACAACTCGACCGCGAACTCATTGCTACCTTTCTCAACCACGGTCAGGCAGACGCCATTGCAGGCGATCGACTCACCGATTGTGATTTCATCTACAGGCAGTTTCGAGGTGACACTCAGGATAACATAGTTACCTCTGGCTGTCGCCTTACTACTTAAACCAACCGTTTCAATAAGTCCCGTAAACATTGTTATCTCCTATAGTTCGGGTAGCCACGTACGACAATGTCACGTCCCACTTGCTGGATGTCTACATCATCAAGGCCAACATTCCTGCTCAATTTTCGGATGCCCAGATCGCCGATTGTGTCGGTCCCCCGACCAATAATAATTGGCGCCACCACCATCACAACCTTATCCACCAACTGCGCTTTGAGGAACGAAGTAGCCAATCCGGAACCGCCTTCGATAAGCACCGAACAAAGACCAAACTCACCTGCTCTGACCAACAAGTCGGCCAAGTCCAAGCCACCCGTTGGAGAAGATTTGATCGTCCAATAAGTGAGATTCTTGCCACGAGTCCGTTTCGCCAACCGTTTCACACCTTCGGCTGAGATCGCCACGATACTGCGCTGGTCATCGTTGTTATCGAGAAACTGGCACGAACCGGGAAGGCGGCCTGACTCGGTCACGACAATTCTGTATGGATTCTTACCCTTTACATTGCGCACAGTGAGCGCGGGATTGTCAGCTTTAAGAGTACCCCGGCCAATTAGGATAGCATCGTTTCCGGCTCGAAGCTGGTGTACTACTTTTAGAGCCGGAGGACCGGAAATCCATTGTGAATCACCAGTAACAGTAGCGATTCGGCCATCCAGCGACTGAGCCATTTTTAATGTCACGAAAGGGCGTCCGGTGCGATAAACTCCGAAATATACTTCGTTGAGACGTCTCGCCTCTTTCCGGAGCACTCCCCCCTTCACTTCCAAACCAGATTGCCTTAAACTACGAGCACCTTTGCCGTTTACCATCGGGTTGGGATCAGTGGTAGCGTATACAACTCTTTTCACCCCGGCCTTAATCAGAGCCAAAGTACAGGGGCCGGTCCGACCGACATGACAGCATGGTTCGAGATTTACGTAGACTGTGGCACCGACCGTCTTGCGCCCGTTTTTTTGTGCTTTCTTCAACGCGACTATTTCGGCATGGTCGCTTCCGGCTCGGCGGTGATACCCTTCAGCCACAACCCGGCCGTTCTTGACCACAACCGCCCCCACCATTGGATTGGGTGAAGTATGTCCATAACCCCGAGCCGCCAATTCCAAGGCTCGAGCCATGAACTTCTTGTCAACCGAGTCAGCCAAAGAAGCCAAAAAAATACCCCAAACACAATTCGGGGTGGCGATGAATAGAACACGGCATACGCCGTCAACTCAGAACTCTTCTATCATCCGGACTATAACCGTCGGCACCTGAATCTCACAGGTTCTGCCAGCGTTGGCTGACTCGCGGGCTTTCACCGCCGGTCGAGGAATTTCACCTCACCCCGAAGAATTTCTATCGGCCAATATATACTGGTTTCTGAAAAAGGCAACTGATTTCGTGGGATCTTAGTAAGGCGGAATCAACCAACCTGCGGTTGCCTTGGTGGTTCTGCTAATCTTGCTTGGTTCAGGAAGCAAGGATTCAGTTGTCTCCTTACGAGAACTGTACTATGATTCATAGCTTACAGGTGTTACGACCACAACTGGATACTCGCTTTCGCGAGCATGACAGATCTGTGCCCAGCCCGTAGATCGAAACCAGCCCGCTTCGGGCGGTTTCGACAACGACCCTTACATTGATTGTGATGTCGGTTGGCGAAACCGCCAAAGGGTTCCACCCTACAAGAATTTTATAACCCTACCTACCGCTCTGAGCTACTCTCGACCAACTCGTCAAATTGGCGAGCAGACCCAGTAGTATCGATCAGAGATGGCCTGACCTGCGATTTGGTGCGCCGCGCAATACTGTCCGGAAGCGGGATCTCGAACGAACGGGTCGATTGGCTGGAGCTATCCATTGTTGCCGCCAGTTGATCCGCGACCGCTTTCACAAATGTCTGTCGGGTCTGGTCCAGCGACATATCTTCGAGACCGCCAATCGATACAATCCCGATCACTCGATCAGCGTGCATGAGCGGTACCAACATTGCTGAGCGCACGGAATCGACCAGCGCCTGCCGCCGCTCAATCCCGGACATCGCGGTTTCAATAGTCGATTTATCGAGAATTACCGACCGACCGGCGTTCATCGCTTGTTGATGCAGTGGCATGAGCGACAGAATCATCTGGCCGTTGGCCGGTACGATCTCGTTTTGCGAACTCGCCGTAATCAGCGCCCGAGATTCAAGGAACGATCCGGTCTCGTCAAGCACCGAAACCCGCACCAGATCAGCACCGGTTTCATCTGAGATCACCAGAGCGGCCTGCTCCAGGACTGTTTCCTTCTGAGTCTCGGTTCGAGCCACCATCCAGAAACGGTATAGCTTCTTAAGCCGGTTGTTTTCTTCTCGACGAAAACCGATCTCTGTTTCCGGCCCAATCACCGAGTTCACAAGCGAGGTGAGCGATCTCATCTGTCGTTGTACTCTGTGGTTAAAAGCGGCCTTCTGCCGTGAGGCTAATATGAGCACCGATGTCAACCGATCACCATCAGAGAACGGAACCACAAGAAGCGATCTGACAGTTGTATCACAGATTATTTCAGACGGTTCCGGTTGGTGCTCATTGTCCAAGTCATGATATACTACCAGTTGGCCAGTCTCGACCGCCGTTTTCACCAGATGACCGGAGGTCGGCCAGATCAGGCTAGCTTCGACCAATACTCGGCCAGTTGTTCCGCAGGAATAGCGTTGAGCACTCATGCCCTTTCGGTCAACCACCATCAGTGATGCCTGGTCAAATGATATCTGATCGCTGAGGTCCCGGACCAAAACCGCAAATCGTTGACGGGTGTCGGTCGCCTCGTTGACAGCCACTTCAGTACAGTCACGCCAGGATTGATAGCGGTCTTCGGCTTGATGCTGAAGCGTCAATTTGTCTCGCTCAATCTTGCGCGCAATAACATCGGTGACCAGACGCAGGGTAAGCAGATCATCCGAGTCAACCCATTCTGTCTGGTCGTTCCACAGAAGAAAGAAACCGACTGGTTGACGCTGTACAATAATCGGCAGGGTAGCCAGTGGCGGATCCAACTCCTGAGGTATATTACTCAACATACCGGTTGGGTTAGGTTCGATTTCCTGATGACTCGACCATATGGTATCCGGGTTCAATTTTATCTGTTTTAAGGTCTCGGGACCGATCGGAAGATCGCCCGTGGTCGCTTCCAAACTCAATAGTCGGCGGGAATACGAACATTTGAAAACAGCTCCGCCTGAGAGTGACATTTGTTCAACCATGAATTGCAGGGCAGTTGACAGCACCATCTCGATTCGACTCTCAACCCCTACGAGTTGTTCGATTTTCCGAAGTAGGTCCAGATGCTCGATTCGACTGTGATGGTAACGGCGATAATCCCGGGCCATTGGCAACCAGTCAGCTACACCACTAATGACAAAGGTTGCACCGGTTATGATTCCTATCCAATAGACAAGATCAAAGAATACTGTCTCAGATAAAAACGGTACCGAATCCAGTAGCCCAACAGCGTGATAGAGCCGGGCTACGGCAACAATCGCCAGAACAACCAGACCTCCCCCTATATTAGCGTAGCTACGGGAACTAACGGTTTTGATCTGCTTCTCAAAGCCCCGAACTAATACAAGAGCGATAAATAGAAATACAGATACAGTCCAATCAGTCGTTTCAAACGGCATGGGAATCCCCCCGTTATAGGAAAAAAGTATACATCTAATAGGAATATCGGCTTGAAGACGTCCCATACTTAGGGGCTTGTTGATAGAGACTCCACGACGAGTAGTTGCGGCTGGTCCTTCGTCCCGATCCCAGGTCGGGACGTGAGACCTGCCGCTTTTATCTGACATGCACTTAGCTCTTATGCTATTGGATGGTCGCCCTATTATATGGGCAAGCGCCAACAATCGACACTACAATAACTAAACCTATACTTTACCCACCGACTGTTATCTTATTGCATTTACGCATGTTACCAATCTCTATACACTACGGCACAAAGGTTGCACAAAGGAGTGACGGCTAAGGATAGTTAGATTCAAACGCCTCAGGGCTTATGGAGGACAGAATGATCCGAAAAACTCTCTTACGTTGTGTACTGGCAGGGCTGTTTCTGGTTGGCTTAGGTCTGACCGGTTGTTCCGACGATACTCAGCGGATAATCACTGGAACAGAAACGAGCTTGACCGAGCAACTGGCAACCGATGCTGACTCGCCAGAAATCGTCATAGATTGGGAAGAGTACGTGTCTCAGGGCTATTACTACCCCGAAGACGATGAAGTCACCAACGACACCGGCACTCTGGACGATCAATTCGACTATGATGATCCGAACACCAAGCCTATAGATAACGGCAAGAGTTAGAGCTAAGTAATCCAATTCGGGTGCCACTAAAGAAGGGCCGAACGGGTGCACCGGGTCGGCCTTTTTTTATCTGGGAAAAAGGTCTCCAGCAGTAGCTCGCTGATAATTCTTGAAATGCGTCTTGGCTAAACTGGTTAGAATATCGATGCCGTGATGCGAGACCAATTGACGACCGACCTCATCCACATGAGCCGAAGCCCCTTTGGGTAGTTTGATCTGCAATTCCTCTGAGAGCTTATCCATCTGTCGCACGAATTCGGAACGGGCCAGAATCGATGCCGCCGCCACCTGAGGTACGGCTTCGCCCCGCACCAGTTGCTTAACCGGCAAAGAGCAGGCAGTTGCCGCAAGAGCAGACTCAAGCCGTTCGTTCTTGCCAAACTTGTCCGACACCGCAAAATCAATCCGAGATGAGACTTGATTGGCCAGACCGGCAATAACCCCGGCGTGACACTGAGCCAACAGAATGTTCAGATTACGGATCTTGTCATAGCGGCGATTGTACTCCTCAGGCTTGAGCACCACTACCTTGTGTGGGAATCTCGCACGGAGACGTTCGGCAATAACCAGACATCGCTTGTCTGTAACCCGCTTGGAATCTTTCACCCCGATCTCGTCGAGAAACTCCAAATCAGCGTCACCAGCCAGCAGACCAGCCACGATCAGGGGACCAAAAAAGTCGCCCTTGCCGGATTCATCGACCCCGATTATCTGTCCTGAGAACCGCACCCTCTAATTGGACCGTTCAAGGTACTCGCCGGAGCGAGTATCAACCTTGACCTTGTCCCCTTCTTTGACGAAAGGGGGTACTTTCACCTCCAGCCCAGTCTGCAACTTGGCTGGTTTGGTGATGTTGCTCACCGTATCACCCCGAACCGATGGTTCGGTCTCGACGACCTCCAGAATAACCGAAGCAGGCAGGTCGACTGAGATTGCTTCGTTGTCGAGAAACAACACAGGATACTCTTCGTTTTCCATAAGATACCACTTGGCATCGCCCAGATTGTCTACCGGGATAGCCACCTGGTCATAAGTAACAGCATCCATAAAGCTGTATTCGCCAGTGTTCTCATAGAGGTACTGCATTTTTTTCTTTTCAATATCCGGAGGTTTGAACGATTCGTTCGATGAAAAGACTTTCTCAATTACGCTACCAGTTTTGATATGCTTGAGTTTGGTGCGAACATTGGCCTTACCGCGCCCCATCTTGAAGTGCTGAAAAGTAACTACGTAGTAAGGCTCACCTTCGACCATAATGGGTAAGCCTTTTCTGAAATCCGAAGATGTATACATCAATCCTCCGTTCTATTGACTGTGAATATAGTTGCGCGCGGCCGATGCCCAAGTAATTTCTAATGAGTCGACGAAATTTCTTGCGCTACGCCTTCGGGAGTGTGAGTGATATCCAGCGGCAGGCTGAGTGTAAATCGGGATCCCTGACCAACCACTGACTGAACCGAAACATGGCCGCTATGCAGATCGAGAATCTTGGCTACCAATGACAGCCCCAACCCGGTGCCTGAAGGTCGTGACGAGAAAAATGGTGTAAATATCTGATCGACTTTATCAACTGGTATTCCGCAACCCTGATCACTGATTATGATAAGTGCCCGGTTAGCCTCGGTCTCGACACGAACCTCTACCTCGCCCCCTTCGGCCCCATAGGAATCAATGGCATTATTAACAAGATTGCCAATTGCCTGCTTGAACAAAATTGGGTCGGCTTGCACCTTGACCCCATTCGGTAACACCGTCCTGAGTGTTACCTGCTCATAATCATCGCGAACTCCAAAAGACTCCAGGGATTCCCCGACTAACCGACCAAGATCAACCAGTTCGGCACTGTATTCAAACGGGCGAGCGAAAGACAGAAAACGGGTTATCAATTCACCCGCCTCGTGAGTTTCTTCCAACAGTTGCTCCGCCGAATCAGATGATAACCCATCACGCTTCAAGCGTTTCTTTAACAATGTGCCGTAACCACTTATAGCACCTAAGGAATTGCGAATCTGATGCGCCAACCCTCCGGCCATCTCACCAAGAGCGGCGAGGCGTTTACGGCCCTCTAATTCGTGGCGCAAACAACTTATCTCGGTCAGATCGTTGATCATCAGCAACAATCCGGTCGTCTTCCGATCAGAGTTCCGGATATCGATCAAGGTCACTCCGAACGATATTTCCCCCCGATCACTAGTTGAATCAGCATACTCATGGTACCCCCACGCTTCGTCTTCGTGCAAAGCCTGCTCAATGTCCCTAATCAACGGATCGCAATCGGCGAAGAGCTGATCATAAGGAAAACCGACGAATTTGTCAGCATCATCGAAACCGAGCATTGAGATCGCAATATCATTGACTGCCGCAACTTCCCCATCGTGGTCGAGTGTGACAACGCCTGATCGACTGGAATCCATCAAGTAGCGGTTGAACAACTCAAGTGAATCAGCTCGCCGGCTGACTTCTTCGTTGAGACTAATCAGTTCCGCTCTGGTCTTAGTAAGTTGACGAATAACTCGTTCATATTCTTCAATTACCGCCTCGGTTTCATCTGAATCGTTCGTCATCTGACGTCCGGCTTGTTCAGCAGTCTCTTTGAGACGTCGAAAAGGCTTGAATATGAACTTGGCAAGCAGAATATAGATCAGACCAACGACCAGCAAAGAACCGATAAATACAACCATAAGCAGGTTGCGGGAGTCATCAAGGTAGGCCAGATTCGATCGTTCAAGAGTTAGCACCAAAAGGGAACCACCGGCTCCGGCTGGTATCGGATATAAGTAGTAGTACTCGTCCCCTTCACCCCTAGTGAGTTCATGGATCTTCGCCCGGTAGAGTTTGTCGGCTAATTCAGGGTGGTCCGAAGGAGGAAACTTGAGCATGACGGCTCGAAACCAGCTACGCCTTGCCTCATACGAATTATCGACCGGTTTGAGCGGAACCAAACTCAGTCCATCAAGCTCGTTATGCTCGCGGACATGATCCAATTCTGACAGTGACAGACTTGTTGGATATTTGGCCTGAACCTCACGACTGGCCGAAACTGCCGCTTGGCGAAGCTGTTCAAGAGTTTCCTCCTGGAGCGTCGAACGAACATTAAATATCACAAAGTTGGAAACAAAATTGAGAAAGACCAATAACGACGCAATCGCCAGGAAGCTTAAATGAACTTCCGACTCATATCTGCTTTTCTGTTTGGGCCAAGCCATACCAGATTAATCGGCCTCGCGGACAAGTGATTGAGAGCTACGGGCTGTTTAATTGAAATGCATGAAATTTTCGACGTAACAGGCGATCAGTTGATCACCCCAGATCACTGCCGTCATCGCCGCAATAGCGATAAATGGCCCAAAGGGTACCATCCTGGTCTCACGCAGGCGAGCCGAAACTACCATCAACGCCAGCGATACAACCAGACCGATAACAGCCGAAGCCATAAAAACAAACAGTACCTTCTGCCAGCCAAGAAATGCCCCGAGCATAGCGGCCATCTTGATATCACCACCACCCATCGATTCTTTCTTGAACAGCCAGTCACCTAACATCGCAATAAGGTAAAGCGATCCACCACCAACTAATAAACCGATCAGGGCCTGCACGATACCGATTTCACCCGGAACGAACGAAACTCCCAAACCGATAATCATCCCCGGCAGAGTAATCAGGTCAGGTATGATCTGATGATCCAGATCAATGAAGAATATTATGATCAAGGCTGACGACAGAAAGGCGAATATGCCGAACTGAATTGACCAATCATAGGCTTGGAAAAAATAGAAATAGGCCAACCCATTAAGCAGTTCAACCAGAGGATAACGAAATGGTATCTTTGTCTTGCAACCGGCGCACCGACCTCGCAGGGCAAGATAACTGAGCACAGGGATATTCTGATACCACATAATAAGGGCACCACAATTGGGACAGGCCGAACGACCCTTGATAAATTGCTGATGGCGCGGGATTCGATAGATCAAAACGTTGAGAAACGAGCCGATCACCAATCCGAACACCACGACTATAGTGGGCTGAAGATATTGCATATGTTGGATTATCGGCAATCAGCCGAATTATCTGAATTCGCCCAAACGTGCCATCACGAGCGCTACCACGGTCGGGCCTGCTGTCTCGGTACGAAGTACCCGCCGACCCAGGTTGACCGCCGTCAAACCAGCATCGACTGCCAGCCTTATTTCGTCCTCGCTGAAACCGGATTCCGGCCCCACCAGAAGACTTATACGATGGCCACGTTCAGGAAATTCAACCAAATCGATTCCGATTGACCCGCCGCCGGGATGAAAAATCAGACCAGTATCATCCCTGTCAAGTTGCGACAAAAACGACTCGAATCGGGTCGGGGTGGCGATCTCCGGCATAACCGATCTCCGGCATTGTTTCATTGAAGCCAGTGCTACTTTGCCCCACCGGTTGACCTTGGTACGGGCGCGTTTGGGGTCATCAAAAGTTACTTTAGATTTGTCAGTTATCAGTGGCACAAAACGTGACACGCCCAATTCAGTACCGCGCTGGACAGCGGAATCAAACTTAAACCCAACCGAAAGTCCGGCGGCCAGAGTAAGTCGCACCGAAGGCTCACCGAAATCGCGTACATCCGAATGCACCTTCACCGTGACCTTGCGAGCCGAAACCGAAGCCAACTCACCCCGACAGGCGTTGCCTAATCCATCAACGACAACAACTATCGCCCCTCTTTCCAAACGGAGAACTTTTCCAGCGTGACGGGCCTCGTCCGCAGACAAAATGATTATGTCACCGTCACGGTTGGCTGGAGGTGCATAAAACAGAGGCGGTTGCAAACGGACTACCCTTTCTTCACCAAATAGCTTACCCAATCTTCGTCACGCCAGATTTTGAAATCAGATTGATGGTTAGCTTTCAAGGAAGTGGAAATAGCCGTTTCGTCCTTTTCGAGCAAACCCGAAAGCACCAACCATCCGCCATTAGCTGTAAGCCGTAGAAGTTGCCGCATCATAGATAAAATCGTACTTCGGATTATATTAGCACAGACGAATTCATAAGGTTCATCGAATTCGCACTTTTCGATCGAACCAGTCACAATATCAAACGGAGTCTGAACCTGATTAAGTTCGAAATTCTCTTTGCAGTTAGCAACTGCAGTCAAATCATAATCGACCGCTTTGATATAATCCGCACCCATCTGATCGGCAAGGATTGACAGAATCCCCGACCCGCACCCCATATCGAGAAATCTGTTTCCAGGCTGAAATTTCTCTCGGATGATTCTCAGACTACTACGAGTCGTTGCGTGACTACCAGTTCCGAATGCCATTTTGGGTTCGAGCACCAACTGGTACTTGTCATCAGTCGCCAGGATCCAGTTCGGTCTAACAATAAGATCGTCCGTGAACCGAATCATCTCTACACTTTCGCGATAACGTTCGATCCATGGCGCCGCTTCAACCGTGGTCTTTTTGATCACTGGTTTCAGACCTATGGTCTCTGCGGCATGATCCTCAAGAAACTTATCCACCAGCGCAATGTGTCCAGCTTCGTTTGCCGGCAGATAAAAAATAACACCGGTTAAATCAGAATCTTCTTCATCCTCGAGAACCAGACCAGAAGTCAGGTTTTCGACTACAAAATCGCAGAAAGCATCGGTCAGCCCCTTCGGCAGTTCGACCCTGATTTCAATATATTCTTCAGGAACTGAAGCAACCATAATCAGCCCCCTAATGTTTCTCTCAGTTTTTCGAAAAACGACTTGTCAGACTTGGGTGGATTGAACGTCTCCGAATCGGCCAGTTTTTCAAGGGTACGTTTGTCTTCATGGCTGACTCGGGTCGGCACCCAGACTGTGACTTGAATCAACTGATCTCCCCGGCCGTTGCGGTGCAACCTCGGGAGACCTTTGCCTCTAAGTTTAAGCACCTTGCCCGACTGTGTTCCCGACGGAATTTTGAGACGTTCGGGTTTGTCCAGCGTAGCAACCTCGACCTCACCACCCAGCGCCGCAGTAGTAAACGAGATTGGTAACTCATACAGAATATCGTCACCGTGACGTGTAAACTGATCGTGCCGCAGTTCTTCGAACACAGCCATCAAGTCGCCCGGCTCTCCTCCGCGAGGCGCGGCATTGCCCATTCCATCCAGAGTCATATAGTTACCACTGGAAACACCTGGCGGAACACTGACGTTAACCTTGCTTGTTCCTTTGTGTCGTCCCTGGCCACCACATGTCCTGCATGGCTGAGAAATCACTTCTCCTGCTCCGCCACAGACATTACAGGTTGTCACCTGCTGTACCGAACCAAGAAATGTACGGGTAACAGTACGCACTTGCCCGGCTCCCCGACACTGGTGACATGTTTTCCGAGACGAGCCAGCCGCCATTCCGGTACCATCGCAGTCCTTGCAAGTTACCTGACGGTTGACTTTGATGGTCTTCTCCACTCCGTTAGCAATTTCCTCAAGCGACAATTGGATCCTTACGCGCAGGTCTTCCCCACGATTGGCCCGTTGCCGTCCACCGCCCATACCGAAAAAATCATCAAATACAGAACCTCCGCCGCCACCACCACCGCCACCGAAGTCGCG
>JAGGTI010000006.1 GCA_021163775.1 Candidatus Zixiibacteriota bacterium | reverse complement strand
TCTTCAGATAGTTGTTCCCAGAGCGTGTCGCTCTGCGAATGGAACATAGTGACCATATCACGCAATATCGTTTTTACCGAAGTACCCCAGGGGAAAAAATAAGTCTCCGGAAATAAGTAACCCTCCAGACAAGGCAGTTTGAGCGATGCGAGAAAAACAGAATCAGTATTGAACCTGATAGTCTCGACCGAATCACATTCCATCAACCGGGACAAAATCGAAGCCACTTTCCAGATCGGAGCACCCTCGTAAATCGTCACTCTAATCACAGCGAAATCGCCCCGCTCCAGCTTGGTCAGCACCGAGCGACAGGAATTCTCACCAGTGAAATCATACCGACCGGGAATCAGCCTGGTATCGATACCCCGCCATCGGGCCGGGTAGCGCAACATCAAGCTCGACCGCACGACACCTTTTTCGAGCAGTTCATCGGCAATGCCGGAGAAACCATCGCCCGCCTTGATGATGATCGAAACCGTCTTGCTACCCAAATCAACTGCTGACACATATGATATGAGAAAATAACCGGTCAGAATCACGACCAGCGACACAACTGCTATGAGAATACCTTTAATCAACCGTTCGCCTCCGAAATAAGACCACTATTCGAAGAATCAAACCGAACAACCAGAGAACCGCACCAATCAGCAAAAGCAGTACGGTAACCAGGATGTACACCGGAAATTCCCATATACTGTAAGTCGGTCTGGAATCAGTTTTGTTCATCGAGAAATCGTTGTAAAATGATGACCGCGGCTAAGCGATCAACCCGTTTCTTTTTTTTCTTCTTCCTCCCCACCTGCTGGCCATGAACATGTATTATACTAGCCGCTTCTTCGGAAGTGCCGTACTCATCGACCTTGTGGATTGGTCCGTCATAGATATTCTTCAGTTTCTCAATAAACCGATCGATATTCTCGCAGGCATCATTGGTCGAACCATCTTCGTTGAGTGGGTAACCAATTATCAACGCCGCCGGTTGGTATTCGGCAATGAATCCGGATAGCCGGTCAAGAGCCTCACGGTTGGACTTGACTTCGATCGTTTCGAGGGCCGAGGCTATCAACCCGCTCGGGTCAGACTTAGCCAACCCGACCCGTCGCTTGCCATAGTCGATAGCGAGATAGGTTTTGTTGTTTCTTTTGTCGGTCGTTGACATAAGTACAAACTACGGAGCAATACCGGTGATGTCAAAATTTTAACGGCGTATCTGAGAGATTCAGCAAGCCGTGTGTGATAATAGTCGGCACCGAAACTCGCCTACGTCTTGCGTTCTTTTTTCTTGGCGGCCGGAAACAGGATGTTGTTCAGGATCAGACGATAGCCGGGGGAGTTTTTGTGCAGGTCGAGTTCGGTCGGTGGATCGTGCACCATGTGACGGTAGTCTTCGGGATCGTGACCGGCCATAAACGTGAAAGTCCCGCGGCCTAAGTTGCCGTGAATGTACCGGACTTCATCATAATTCTCCGGCATACCCAAAATCGTAACATGCTTTTTGAGAAGTGATTTGCGAAATCCGGTCACCTGGCCCATGAAACCATCGACCGCGTTAACATGATTCTGCACCAACATGGTTGGAACCGGGTCAAGTTTAGCGGAAAACTCGAACAACAGAAAATAATCCAATTCCGGTACCGGGAATCGCATGATGCGATCGGGATAAGTGTCAATGTTCGAACGCTTATAGACAAACGGGTCAAGCATAACCTCAAAATTCTCAAATGCGAATGTTTTGCTGTAGTCCAGTCGTGACTGACAGTCGGGATCGACCGGGTCTCCATCGAACTGACTCGGGACGATATCGACACCATCGGCGGCAAGCGCCACGTCGATTGTCTCCGGAGCGGAACACATCGAAAACAGGAACCCGCCTCGACGCACATACTCGTAAATAGTCTTGGCTACATCCCGTTTGAGATGCGACACTTTATTGTAACCCAAGCGTGAAGCCATTTCTTCATTGGTGCGCACATCAGCCTGGTACCAAAGTTCGTTGCGGAAGGATGAATAGAATTTACCGTACTGCCCGGTGAAATCTTCATGGTGACAATGCAACCAGTCGAATTCTTCCAGCCCACCAGCAAGGACTTCTTCGTCCCAGACAATCTCGTAATCAATCTCGGCATAGGTCAACGCCAAAGTCACGGCATCGTCCCACGGCTGTGATGACGGTGGCGAATACACAGCGATACTGGGGGCTTTCTCCAGTTCAACCCGTTCCATATTCTCAACTTCGATTTGGCGAAAGATATCGGAGATCTGCCCCGAAGTCACATTCTCCACTGTCACTCCTCGAATCAGGCAGAGATCAAGCATATCGCGTGACTGGTCGAGCAAAAACGAGCCACCCCGATAGTTGAGCAACCACTGCGCCTTGTCACCAAGATTCAGGGCACGAAAAACGACTCCATACGCTTTGAGATGATTCGTTTGGGTGTCGTCCATCGGAATCAGCAGACCAGCCGCAAACAGGTTGGCTGGCAGTATGAGTAAAACGACTATGATCAACAATTTCAACATAAGTACCTGTTAAACGGATCAAATAATATTCGGTTCATTTATTATTGTCGGTCTTTTTGGTCTTTTTGGTCTTTTTGCGAAAACTACGATATTTGGCGACATACTCCGCCAACCTGGTTTCGCGTCCAACTTCTTTGGGGTGATAGTAAACCCGACCAGCCAATTCCTCGGGGAAATGCTCCTGGTCAACAAGAGCGTCTTCGTGGTCGTGGGCATATTGGTAGCCCTTGCCATAGTTGAGGTCTTTCATCAACTGCGTAGGTGCGTTGCGAATCCAAAGCGGTACTGGCAGTGATCCATATTCGGCGGCATCGGCTTTGGCTTTGCCGAACGCGGTGTAGATAGAATTGGATTTCGGCGCACAAGCCATATAGACGACCAGTTGCGCAATTGCCAACTCGCCTTCGGGCGATCCGAGAAAATGATAGCTGTCGCGAGCATTGAGCGCCAAGGTCAAAGCATACGGGTCGGCCAGACCGATATCTTCGGTAGCAAATCGAATCAACCGCCGCACGACATACAGCGCATCTTCACCAGAATCGAGCATCCGCGCCAGCCAGTACAAGGCGGCGTCAGGATCACCGGAACGGATTGTCTTGTGCAAAGCGGAAATCAGGTTGTAATGCTCTTCCCCCGACTTGTCGTAGACAAGCGTTCCTTTCTGGTGAACCGCCTTGACCACATCAACGGTAACTTGTTTTTCGTCACCGACAAACGACGCTATTGCGTCGATCAGCGACAATCCGCGTCGGGCGTCGCCATCAGCCGCGATGGCTATAAACTCGAGCGCGTCGTCTTCGACTTTCAACTTCGACGAGCCCAAACCGAATTCTTCGTCTGCGAGTGACCGTTTTAGGAGTGAGCTGATATGCTCGGGTGACAGACGTTCGAGCACGTAGACTTTCATCCGTGATAGAAGCGCCGCGTTGACTTCAAACGATGGGTTCTCTGTGGTGGCGCCGATCAGGACGATATCGCCTTTCTCGACATACGGCAGGAAAGCATCCTGCTGGGCTTTGTTGAAACGGTGGATTTCATCGACAAACACATACGTCCGCCGCCCGGATAATTTATAGTAGTCACCCGCTTTGCTGATAAGTGCCTTGATCTCTTTGATCCCGGAAGTAACCGCCGAGTACGGCACGAACAAACCATTGGTGTGGCCAGCGATCAATCGTGCCAGGGTAGTCTTACCGGTACCGGGGGGACCCCAAAAGATGATCGACGGGACGGCATCGTTTTCAATAGCCTTGCGCAACGGAGTGCCTTCGCCGGCGATCTTATCCTGTCCGACAAAGTCATCAAGCACCCGAGGCCTCATCCGTTCCGCAAGCGGAGCCACCGATGGACGAGTATTTTGACTCTTCTGTTGCTCCTGTTGGCTGTCCTCGCCAAAAATATCCATAGGGGAATATAGGCCCGCCGGGTTGGCAGGACAATCACTTACTGGCCCACAAGCCGACACGGTACCACGAAAAAGTGTCGCCCGACACCACGTATAACGACAACCGGCAGATGTGAACATCTGCCAAGCACGGAACTTGATCTGCCTCTATCTGTCACATCCGCCCTTTTCTGTCACATCCGCCCTTTTCTGTCACATCCGCGAAGGCGGATGCCCATGTCCACTCACGTCCCAGAAAAGCAGTCAAGAATCAGTTTGGAGCTTTGCTCCAGTGTGAACCAATACATATTTTGCAAAGATTTGTGGTCATAGATTCCCGACTGCTCGGAAATGACAGAGGAGGACGGGAATGACAAACCGGCAGATGTGGACACCTGCCGGGCACTGGAAGGTAGGTCACGCTCTATCATGTGCCGTCAGGCGACCCTGCCTGACGGTCTCGGCCAACTACCAGATGTCGGGCAGAGTCGCCCGACACCACGTAACAGTCTACATCTCCCCCCACGGGTAGTTACTACGGGCTTCGCAGTGCGTACCTTCGGCTGGTAATGTCAAGTCCACCGTGAATTCCAGTGGCTGGTCACCTGTCGGCAGGTATGGCTCCTCAACTACAATATTGTACTCACCCTGTGGAAGGTTGGTAATCACATACGACAAGTCAAACAGGCAGAGACAGTAACACCCGTAGCCTTCCAGGTTCTCGCTCTCGGTAATAGTGATGGTGTTACCATCAAAAGAGAAATCCACCAACAGAGAAGTCGGACAACAGTTGAACCCGGCATTCACATGAACGACGGTCAGAGTGCCATCTTCGTCATAGCTATATTCGAGACAATCCTGATCGCTCGGGATTGGATCGGACAGAGCCGCGTTACCGAATGATTTACAGCCTGTGTGCCCGATCAGATAACCGGAAGTGCCTTCGGTACCCCATGGGTAATGGGTGCGGTCCACACAATACTCATCCGACACTGCTTGTGATAGATCAACCACGAAATCCAACGGTAAATCTTCACCTTGAACATACAGCTCTTCAAAGATTATGTGGTATTCGCCGGGCGGGAGGTTATCAATCTGAAACTGCAGGTCAAACAGGCAGATGCAATCACAACCACCCGAGTTGAGATTCTCGCCCTCGGTGATAGTGATGGTATTGCCAACAAATGAGAACACCGCAGTTAGATAGTCGGGACAACAATTGAACGCCGCGTTCACGTGAGTCAGCGACAGCGTCCCAGTTCCGTCGTAATCATATTGAATGCAACTCTGGGTGTTACCGTGTTGGTCGTGGCTATCCCCTTCAAATGATTTGCAACCGGTGTTACTAATCAGGTAGCCGGTGGGCTCAGATGGCGGCTCCAGACAATCCGGAAGCCCCAGCGACGATCCGGTGATGAATAGATAATCGATAAGAATTGCTATGTCACCAATAGTGATGTCGTCACAGGTTGGAGTTAGGCCGCCAGACTGGTTAATATCGGCCTCCTGCACACAGAGGAGCCAATCCTCACAGTGCTCGGGGGATATGAACTTGGCGTCAATTATCGCGGTAATATCAGTAATCGTTGGCTCGTCGCCTCCAATGCCATTGGCATCACCGACCCTCCCCACGCAACAGTCAGGATCGCCTTGAGCAAGGCTGGCCAAAGGAAGTATCAGCACAAGCAGGAAAATGGAAAGTAAATGATAAAGATTCGGAATTCTCGCGGACGTCTTCATGACAGAAACCTCCAATGGTTTTCGGTTCCGGCGGCGGCATAATACACCAAATATGACGTACGAAGGTCGTATATAATTTACTTTCGCCACCATTTTTTGTCAAGTTATTTCACGCCAGAAGCCCGACACTCTGACCAACCCAACGCAAGCGTCGGCGCACCAAAAGTGTTGGTTATGATTGTGGTGAAGCGTCGACCGGGGGCGTATCTTCGTCGGTAGCGGCCTCCGGCGACCGGAGCTTTTCCAACTGCAAACGGATACTGTCCAGTTCGGCGCGGGCGTGATTGAACCCGCCAGTGAGAGCGCGCAGTGAGCTTTCCATACGAGTGTGGAATTTCGCCAGTTTCTCGGTCATCTCAAACAGTTGATCCAGCCCGGCTCGAACGCGGCGACTGTTCTCGCCCGCCTCGCCACCAGCCAAAGCCAGTTCGGCCTGAAGGGTCGCCACCGACGCCAGAAAAGCATAGAGATGCCCCGGCGAACTCGGGATGACACGCCTTGACAGGGCATATTCAAAACCGTTCTGGTGTGACTGTGAAATCAACTGGTAATACACCGCTTCAGCCGGAACATACATAACGGCAAAATCGGTCGTTTTCTCGTCCGGTCGGATATACTTGTCGGCGATAGCATCAATGTGTTTGCGGAATGATTGCGAGAACCGCTTCTGTAAAGTTGGGTCGTCAGGTTCTTTCTGGAGTCGCTCGAAATCTTCAAGCGGGAACTTGGCATCAATCGGTAACAAGCGATCGCTCAACTTCACAATAGCATCAACCCTTTGGCCACTACTAAAACGATACTGCATCTCAAAAGCGGCAGACGGGAGAATCTGACCAAGGATATTTTCGAGAAACAATTCCCCCACCGCACCGCGCAACTTCGGTGGCCGAAGCAAGTCGGACAGCGACTGGATATTTTTTCCCACCGCTTCGATATGGTCGGTCTGCTCACGTAGTTCGCCGAGTTGTTTTTGGATTTCCGCCAGTACTGCCATACGCCGATCAAGACTGGAGGTGCCTTCGGCCAGACGTTCGTTGACAATCTGATTAGCGGTATCAATCGACTGACGCAGGGTCAAAAGAGATTCGGCCTGCTGTGATATCAATTCGGCCTTGAGCAGATCGACTGCCCCCTGAAAGCTCTGATCAGCCTGGTTAGATCGCAGTCGAACAGCAATCCAAATCAGGCACGCCAGGACTGCGATACCGATAGCAATCAGGATGGCCGTTGACAAATCCATCAATAACCCGATCTACAGCGGCAAAAGTTGGCACTGTCCTTCATGAGGCAGAAAACTCTGGAACAATGATTTATCAAATCGCGCGGTAATCATATTGCGATCGGCGTCATAGTAATCATCGGATGGGGTAATTCCCCAAATATATTTGGCCACCAGCAAATTGGAACCATAGTCGTACAGGCCTATCTCATTACGATCAAACCGCACCCCAAAACGGTACCCTTCGTACGTTCGGCTTTCACCATAGTGAGCTTCAAACAACGATGACACCTGTCCCTTGAGATCTTCTTGGGGCGCAAACACAAGGTTGCCCTGAAGCGGCGCACCCGAACGATCCCCGTGGAACTCAAAAGATATCCAGTCATCCGTTTCACGAACCACATACTGATCCTGACTAACCAGCTCGTCACCACCATTGCCGATACCCGGGCGGGCGGACAACTTGCTCTCAACGTAGCTCTTCAGATAGGTTTCAAAATCGGTGGTCAAAGTCACCCAATCGGCATGACCAGTGGCATCGGTTATGATCTTCTGAATATCTTCGGTGGAGAGTCCGTTAAGGTAAGAGAACTTGCCCGACAGTTTCAGATACAATTCCAGAAACTCCGGCATACCTAAACGGTCGATCAGGTAACCGCAGAATATCCCACTCACCGGATAGACAATATCAGCTCCCGATTCTGAGTCGAAACCTCGCATAGTGAGAACGGAATCAAAGGTCAGCAATTGCTGATCGTATAGCGCGGTAGCCAGATCCATGAGCACTGCCGGATGCTTGCCCCAGCGACCGCCAAAATAGACAGCCAACCCTTCGCGAACTACCGGCAAAGTGTACAACGGCAGATCCTGGAAGTGAATATTGACAAGCAGGTGCGAGATCTCGTGAAAATGCGGGAAATCTGCCGAAATAACATCGTTGGATGCCAAATCGAGCGTCCCCTTAACCAGAAATCCAGTGATCTGCTCCACCACACTATCGGAACTACAGTAGAAGTACTCGATCTTGGTCTTGGCTATCAGATCCAGCCGTTCCGAGGCCATGCCCAACCGCTCGGCCACCATATCGACAAACTTGTCAGCCTCAGCCAGTGCGACATCATTGACATATTTTTGAACCTCGGGATCAACCCGTACCCTGAAGTATCGACTCTCGACCACAGGCCAATCGGCCGCATAGAAATCCTGGGGATACGAAAACCAGAACCAATCGCCCCGTCGCTCGGCATAGTAGTTGTGTTTCAATAGGCTGGAGCCATAAACATCAGCGTACTCAAGTTTATACCAGAGGCCTTCTTCCAGCACTTCATATTTTCTGATGGGTGCGATAACCTTGGAAGTAATTTTATCCCAGTGTCTGATAACCGGTGAATTGCAGTCAGTTTTTAATCTAATGTCATTGTAATTGATACCAAAACGCTGGGATCGTTCGAGTGCTTCGGGTGACCACATATCACCAGCGATATCGAAATTGCCACTGACCACTAGTTCAAAGTAACGAGTCATAACCGGAATCACATCGTTGTGACCATCTCGCCCAAAGCTGTTCGTAGCCGGTAACAGACCAATAAATGTGAGAGCAATGATTAGTTTTTTCATCCAAGACATAATTGATTATCCCGTAATAAAATAGTAAGGCATATGATACATATTTCTACCCCCGGTGTCCATACCAGACCAAAAAAAAACCCGCAAGCGGGTTTTTTTGTCATTGTCAAAGATTAGAAAGTGAAACCGATTGAGAACCGCTGGGTTGATTCGAGCCGTCCAAAATCCTGCCAGGAATAGTCAATCACAAGTTGGGTATCATCACCAACCGGCGCCAACAAACCGCCGCCTAAGGCGAAGGTTTCTTCATCATAGCGGAATTTATAACCACCCCGGAGGAAGAACTTCTCCAGATAGCTCATTTCGGCTCCTAACGAGGCTTTCTGGTTACTGTCGTTGGGATCATATAATTCACCCGAGAATGTAACTACCGAGTTCGGTCCAAAATCGAAATCGTAGGCCATGCCAACCCTAAAAGTCAGTGGTAGATCGTAAGATCGGGCGCTGAGCTCAGCACCTACAGAGCGGTTGTTCGCCTGCGTATCCTGATCATCATAATCAACTTTCAGACCAGTACCGGCGAATTTCATACTGGATCCCATATTGCTTATCGACATTCCAAGTCGGAGTGAATTGAACCCGGTATAGAGCAGTGTTCCAAAATCAAGACCGATGCCTTGAGCATCGACATCACCGATTTTCTCACCAATGAATTTCACAGTCGTTCCAAAAGCAAATCTATTGGTGAGCTGACGGGCAAAAGAAAGCCCGATAGCATACGACGAGAAAGTATAGGTCTGACCGGTACCGGATTGGTCAGCTACTGTGGTTATTTCTTGCTCGCCAGCCGAAAGCACGGTCGCCGAAACGGCAAAGACACCAATATCCTCGAAATTTCGTGCGGCAGCAAAGTAGTTGAGATTGATATCGAGCAACCAGTTAACATTGGAGAAGGCCAATGACCAGTTTTCGACCTCAACCAACCCAGCTGGATTCCAGTAGGCGGCATAAGCATCACCAGCTGTGGCTACGCCGACATCGGCCATGCCTTGGTATCTTGATCCTACACCAATTTTTAGGAACTGGGCACCGGCGGAGCCGGTCTGCGGGTCATCATCCGCCAAAACCGGTAACGACAGGGTCAATATTAAGACAAGATTGAGTAACGTTCTCACAGGAGGCCTCCGTTATTTCACGACAGCAAAGCGACCGAGATGATCACCGTACTGTGATTCAACATGATAAATATAGACACCCGAAACAATCAAGCGTCGACCGTCGGTCAGTAAGTTCCACTCTTCAGTTCCAGAACCATTGGCGTGATCCAGAGTCTTGATCAGATCACCACTAAGACTGTATATCCGAATCGTGCAGAGATCCGGAAGATTTTGGAACTGAATATTTGTTTCCCCTGGAGTAACTTCCCATTGACTGGCATAGGCGTAATACGGATCAGGAACCACGCGAATATTCGACAGAGCCGAAGTCGCCTGAGTCTGATCAACACCATCCGCCGCAAATGAAAAGACATCGTCGGGGCCGTTCATCGGCGCCCCTTCAATAGTATAGACATCACCTACGCTCGGATTATAGAGCGTTTCATCAAAACCAAAGAACCAACTGAAGTGGTACGGCCAGGCGGTTGTGAACGGATCGGTCGCGGCATCGTACGGATAATTGATAACTATCAGCATATCCCACGGATCCCAGGTTCCATCAAGGCCAAAATCGTAAACAGCCAGGGCAACACGCTCATTGGTGGACGTATTCCAAACCTCGAACGGTACGGACCAAGCCATACCCATTCCAACGTTATCATTAAAGGCCGGTGCCTGAGTGCTGTTACCGGTATAGCGCAATTCATAGGTCGAGCGATAATGCTGATGACCAAAAGTCGCACCATAGAAGTAGTCCATGATCGAGCCATACCAGTAGCCAGCGGGCACTTCAAGGGTAGCCTCGGTGCCGCCCACTGTGGTCTGACCCATCGAACGCGGTATCAGGTCGGCATCACGTACAACCAGCCGGATTCCTTCGCCAATCTCAAAATGACCCGGATCACCATCAAAAATCGTCTGGTCGGCCAAAACGGTGTCGCCGGTCGTCACGTTTATGAGGTGCCAGTAGGTCTGTTCGGGAGTGTCCTCGAAGACTACCTGATAATCAGCACCAAGAAGGTCATAATGATCAAACACGACCGGGATAACTTCGCCGGTGGACGGCTCCTCGGTCCCGGTATAGTTGTGGGTTACCGTACCGGCGGCCTCAAAGAAGCCGGCCGGGTCGGTTCGTGGTGTAACCGAAACGATATTGGTAGCCGAACCTGGAACACCGAAACCTGTCTGAAGCACATCGACACCAGTTTCGCTGGCGCCGGTATCGTAAGCAACCAGGCAGTACCAGTATTCAACCCCGTTGATCAGGCTGGTATCTATAATAGAGCGGGGAATCAGGTCGGTCGGATCATCAACCGAATACTGAGCGATAGCCTCATAGTCAAGATCAAGGCAATCATTACCGGTATTGTAAATCGGTGTTCCCCAATCCAAACCCCGGTTATCACTGCGATACAGTTTGTAGCCGGCAAAGTCATTTTCGCCCGAAAGCGGATCAACAGTCACTTGCGCGGTATCGTTCCAACTCAAGTATACTTTTTCATCGCTGGCCACCGCCGTAAGCGACGGCGTGTTCGGCGGTTCGGGACCAACAAAGTGGTTGTCGTACAATTCCTGAGCCAGCGAAGCATTGTTGCGGAAAGTAGTCTCATCTTCACCAGCAATCAGGGCGTAAACCACGCGGACCGTCTGGCCGGCGGCCAGATCGATACCCCGCGTACACTGAACATAATATTGATCAGTTGGTGGCAGGGAACCATCGAACTGAACGCTGTCTATCAGAGCAAAACGGCCCGGATCATTATCCGGAAGTTCCGCCCAATCGCCGGTACGGAAAGCAGTCATGCCACCACCGCCCGGAGTTTCCAGATACTTGGTGCCCATGAAACCGGTGGTAACCTGGTTTCCCCAGCCGGGATCGTAGCCATCTTCATCATAAATCCAAGCCAGGCTTTCGGTCGAGTCACTGGCCACCAGATCACCAAGGCGACCGTTCTCACCGGTGCCATCAGGACCACCGATATCAAGATCGACATACAGTCCAAAGGCAAAATCGGTGTAGTCATCAGTTGAAGTGTTCGTGATTTCGAGGATGCAAAACATGAAGTCTTCATTATAGCAGTAATTCCACTGCAAAACGGTGTGGGTCATTTCCAGACCCAGGAGCGACGAACCACCGGCGTCATCGGCAAAGCGATAGTGCGATTCCTGAACCGACAGCGGACCGCCATCAAAGAAAGTCGAATCAGACGGATTATAGTTCTGGGTATAGACGTAGTCGTTCGCTTCTCCGCTCCAGACGAGCCAACCATGAGCTGGGCTACCGTTGTCAGCCCCGGTCGTATCCGAAGGATCGTAGTTATAATACCGGGTGGTGTCAGTGGAGAGCAGAATCACGTTCTCAGTCTGACCGGAATTGAGTACCGGTATCGACTGGAAATCATCGTAGGAATTGGCTACCAGAGTGTCACCTGTAGCCGAAACAGCGCCCATCCAGTAACGGATCTCAGCCAGATAGTTGTGGCCGGAGTTACGCGGCCACTCACCCGAAGGCAGACCGTAGTAGCTATACCCACCGACATAACCCCAATTATCAACCGTAGTGGCGACATTACCCTGGTTATGTACGACCTGATCGATTGTAACCGGCGCTGGTGTCATCTCTGGGCCATCAGGATCGCTCGGTCCTCCGGAACCGCCCGCCGGGGATGGCGGTGGTAACATCGGTCGGGCACTAATCAAGCCAGCCAGACCAAGAACCAAGACAGCAATAATACAGTATTTTCCTGTGCGTTTCATTTCATTTGCTCCAGCTTAGAAACTAAACTCTAACCCGGTCCGTACAGTCCGAGGGGGCGAGAAGTTCTGCGGATCGTGATCATACAGGCGGTCGTAACGTGCTACGGCGGCCTGTTCTTCTTCGGTTCCAGTGGCGAACCCCATATACATATTGGCATCATCATCAGGCTGACCAGTGCGGGAATAAACATCGAGCACATTCTGACGATTGAAAAGGTTGTCGACCTCGACAAACCAGGTCAATGAGTTAGCGGCACCACCCATCTGGAAATTCTTATTAAATCGCATATCAACAGCGTATGATGCCGGAAGCCTATTCTCATTGCGCTCACCCAACAGGTTACCGCTGGCATCACTTCTGGAATACGGAAGCCCGGAGCCAAAGTAGCCGATCAACGACAGACCCCAACTGCCAGGAATTTTCATCCCAAACAGGTTGGCTGACCAGTCAGCCGGTACCCGATAATCGATCATAGCGTTTATTGTGTGACGTTGATCAAAATCAAGAGCAAAATTGGAGACCGGCGCCAGGGTGTCGGTGTTTGAAGTCAGGTAAGTATAATAAGGTTCGTTGGCATTTGAGCCGTTACCCTTGGACATCATATAGCCATAAGAAATAGAGCCGCTCAGGTAACCGGAAACTGGCAGTTTTTCCAGCGAAACATCAAAACCGGATACTGTTCCGTAGTCTCCGTTAACATACTTGGTGACTGGGTTAACAACCAAACGACCCACTTCACGTGTAGTCACTAAATCGTCAACATCCTTATAATAGGCTGTCACATCGAGACGAAGACTACTGCCGATCATATGGTCAAGCCCCAACTCGTACGAAATAGTAGCCTCAGGATCAAGATCAGGATTACCAAGAATAGGCAGACCCGAGGACCGATCACCCTGAAGATTCGTGTAGAGATACATATATTTCGGATCCTGATAATAAACACCGTAGTTGAAGTGCATCGCCGATTTATCGGAGATTGGGAACGAAACTCCAAACCGCGGTGAAAGGCGGGATTTGGAAATCGCATCCCGATAGTTAGCCGTTTCTTCATCAGGCGTATAATTGTAAGCAATATCAGCGTTACGATAATCGTAGCGAACACCAAGGTTGATCACGAAATCGCTGTACTCCAGTTTATCTTCCACAAAAAACGAGGTATGATTCGGTTTACTGGTATATCGCTCACCGTACGGATTCTCATTAAAGAATTGCTTCTTGTCCCAATCGACCGCATAGCGCCGTATCTCGAACCCAGCCTTGATCTGATTACTTTTGTTGAACTGCGATATAAAAGTTGACGAAAATGAATTGTATGTCGTTTCCCTGAAAGTGTATGTAGGATCAAAGTCATCCTCGACAGTAAATCCGGTGACCTGCATAGGATCCGAGTAATCCAGATTACTCCCATAGTTATCATCGTCAATGGTACCGTTGTAGACTCCATCGGCATCTTCAGAGTATCCCGGCCACTCACTCCAGTGGATACCTTTCAAATGAGCCGGGCCACTGGAAGTACGGGTATTGAATCGGTTGAAAGTTACCGATAGAATAGCCCGGTCGCTCATCATATAGTTGCCGGTTACGCCAGCCAGGTAAGCCCGGCGGTCATATACGGGCAGGCCATCGAGATTGAAATCATAGGAAACACCGTTGACATCACGATGCCTATATATCGCTCCGTCAGCTTCGTTGTAAGTAAAGTTGGTTTTGAGCCTGAGCTTGGGAACCGGTTGCATCGACAGCTTGGCGGTTCCAGTGTATTGAGTCATCCAGTTATGCGGTAGATAACCGTCGTCACGCAGATATTCCCCGGCTGTAAAGAATGTGTAATTACGCTCATTCAAACCAGGCATCGGACCGGAGAAATCAAAGCTGGCGGACCGATTCACCACGCTCCGGAGCTTGCCCCAATCGCCAGTAGCTATATCGTACGGGTGAGTAGCTCCCTTGAACATCCGGCCACGGCCGTGGTACTCGGGACTCCCTTCACGGGTAACAGCGTTAACAACACCTGAAAGTGCCTCGCCGTACTCAGCTCCAAAACCGCCCGATGTCAGCGACAATTCAGCTAAAGACGAGGGCATAATTCGAATTCCCGATGTGGCCGTAAACGGATCCTGAATGGAGAAACCATCATAATAGTACGACAACTGTCCTGATCGCCCACCTCTGACATGCAACTCGCGGTTGGCATCATTCACCACCCCAGGATAATTGGTCAGAATACTCTGCACCGAATTGATATTGGGCAGGTTCCGCAACCGTTCCTCGGTAAAAATAACCCGTGACGCGGTAAGATCTTTCTGAATCAGCGGCGCTGAAGCGCGGACAATGACTTCGTTAGCCAACTCCACAGTCGCCTGCTGAACATTAAAATCTACTGGCGTGGTCAGATCAATGAGAACGCGCACGTTTACTTTAGTAAGGCGTTCAAACCCAACATGGGTAACCACTATATGGTATTGCCCCACCGGAACATTAATAATGAAGTATTCGCCATCCTCATCTGTCTTGGTCGCGAAGGTCGTACCTACTACCGACACCGTCGCACCAACTACCGGCCCCCCCGTGTTGGCATCAATCACAATCCCCGACACCTTACCAGTCACCTTAGCTTCAGCCTGACCAAAACTAAATACGATCGTGAGCAGAAGCGAGGACATAATTGCGCTTACAAGCCGTTTGTTCAGAACCATATTTCCACCGTTATTTGTTTTGCGCCTGATTGAGAATAAAGAAATTACCGATCTGGGTTTCTGATCTCAATTGTCACGCAGGGTTTCACAATAGATAATATCGACCCCCATCAACATAACTTGATTCTTAATTACCTAATTGGTGAAATTTTATTGCAACAATTTGCTCTAACCTTCGGCTTTGAGGATAAAGTTCTAATCGCGTATCCCGATAAATGATATATGCGGTCGGTTCTACGTATGCATTCGGTGATCAGACACTTCGATCGAATTGCACTAATGGCTGATTGCTGGGGGAGTGTAACGCTTGGCCGACAAGGACTGCACAAACTGGTGACTACTGTTCGGAATACAATAATAATAAGCTTGATTGTACTGCTCTTTGCTTGCGGCCAGTCAACCGGTGCCCAGACTGTCGTGTTTCTGTCAACCGACAGTCTCACATCGACTGCAAGGACTATCTCGGGTGCCCGTTCGGTTATTCGCGGCCAATACGAGGATGCAATTCTCCACAAGGTTCTTATCTGGGCCGATGAGACGAGCCATGCCTCCGGTATTGATTCTATCCGAAGTCTCAAACCCGATATCCTGGTGACGGTTGGTAGTGCCGCCACTCAGATTGCCCGCGATAATTTCGACAAAATCCCAATTATATTTTCAGCAGTGAAGTACCCTGTCATTTCCGGATTCGTAGCGTCCGTAGACCGGCCCGGGTCGCGGATTACCGGCGCTTCACTTGATATTCCAGTCAATATCCAATTTAGATATTTCCGTCAAATCATCCCGAATTTGAAACAGATTGGTGTTCTTTATACATCCAACACCGCCAAACTGATAGCACCCGCCCGCGTAATCGCATCAGAGATGGGGCTTGAGCTGATACCGATTAAAATCGACAGCCGACGCGATCTACCAAGTGCCCTTGACTCGCTGGCCAAGTGCACCCAGGGATTATGGTCGGTCGCCGACCCTAATCTGTTTGATCCACAGTCAACTAAGTACATTCTGCTCAATTCACTACGGCACGGACTTCCATTTATGGGGTTCTCCCGTTACGTAGTTGAGTCCGGCGCCTTGTTCGCTCTCGATTTTGACTACAAAGCTATCGGGCGTCAAGCTGGACGTATAGCCACTGAAGTACTGGCTGGTGCCGACCCTGGACGAATCCGGGTCACCGCTCCAGATATCATTTGGTTCCATTATAACGAGAAAACGGCCAAGCACGTCAGGATAGATATACCCGATGAGTTGATGGCCATTGCCAAGGAGATCTACCGATGATCTGGCAATGGCGTTTATCCGATATGAAGCTGAGGACAAAATTTGTCCTGCCGATCTCAGCACTCGTGATGGTCTGTATGATTGTTCTGGCTGGCTACCTGATCCAGCGCCAATCGGAAAGTTACCATCGAGAGTTGGAATCACAGGGCGAGACGATGATCAAGATCCTCGCTATCAACGCTGAGAGTGGTGTGCTGTTTGAATCTCCTTATGAACTGGATCCCCTCCTTAGCACACTGAGTCACTTCAGTTCGGTAGAATACTGCCTGATTCAGAACCTCGAAGGAAATATAATTTCGCATATCGGTCAAAATCATATTCCGCTGGACACTCTGCAGGTGCTTCGAGACTGCGGGCGTGAATCGA
This sequence comes from Candidatus Zixiibacteriota bacterium, assembly GCA_021163775.1. GTDB lineage: Bacteria > Zixibacteria > MSB-5A5 > GN15 > FEB-12 > JAGGTI01. The sequence continues at coordinate 22,094 of JAGGTI010000006.1, read as the reverse complement.
TTAACCTGGTCTCAGACTATATAGTTGGCCGCGAGGGCAAAGAACTCTTTGTTCTCGTCTACCCCATATCCACCGAAAAGAAAGTCATGCCCCGTGAGACCCTTGGCATGACCGGCGGAGTGGATCTATCACTCACACAATCAACTGTCTCGGAAACAATTGGTTGGATTGAATTAGGCATGTCGGTCGAAAGCGTCGAACAAGCGACCACCCATGCCACCACAGCGGCAGTATTTCTGACCCTGATAGTTCTGCTCGCTACAATTCTGATCGTAATCCTAATTGTAAACGCTGTGGTCCAACCTATTACAACTTTGGTGGAAGCAACCGACAAAATCAGCCGTGGCGATTTCAGTACGATCGTCCAAACTGATCACGATGATGAGATCGGACAACTAGCCAAGACCATCAATCGCATGTCAGCATCATTGCGACAATCACGTAACGAAATTGAACAGTACAACCGTACGCTCGAAGAAAAGATCATTGAGCGAACCAAGCAGTTAGATGACGCCCAGACTCAACTCATTCAGTCTGAGAAAATGGGAGCTATCGGCCAACTCGCCGCCGGAGTCGCCCACGAACTAAACAATCCACTGGGTGGTATTCTTGGCTACGCTCAGTTTACGCTGGAGAAATTGCACAAAAACATACCGGACAAAACCACGCCTAAGGAAATCGAGGGCTACCTCCGCTATGTAGGTGATATAGAGTTGCAAACCCGTCGTTGCAAGACAATCGTGCAAAATCTCCTGCGCTTCTCACGGTCGTCACGGACCGTCGATTTTGACGAGATAGACGTCAACCAGGTAATGGGAGGAACAATTGCCTTTGTCGAACATCAGCTTCGCATGAATAACATCGAACTGGAAGTTCAGTTGGGCACCGACCTGCCAACTCTCCAGGGTAATGCCGGACAGCTTCAACAAGTCTTCACTAATCTGATTATTAACGCCATGCACGCCTCGGAACAAAACACGGTAATTACTATAACTTCACGGTATCACCATGCTCTCGGCGAATTCGGCGGTACAGTTGAGTTCAATGTAATCGATTCAGGTCACGGCATTGCCCAGGAAAATATTAAGAAGATTTTTGAACCGTTCTTTACTACCAAAGATGTTGGCAAAGGCACCGGTCTGGGGCTTTCTGTCAGCTATGGTATAATTAAAGAGCACGGTGGCGAAATTACGGTTAAATCGGAGATCGATAAAGGCACTACATTTACTGTAATTCTCCCGGTACAGAAAAAGGAACAGTTAGCCGATATATCTAAGGATGACAATAGTGACGGAGAACAATCGGTATAGAGCGAACTAACGGCTATGGAAACAACCGATAACCATTCAATTCTCATCGTAGACGATGAGGCGATCATTCGAGATTTCCTATCGGAAGTCCTGGAGGACTACGATATTGATATCGCCACTGGTGGTGATGAAGCCATAGTCAAGCTCAAGGACCGCACTTTCGATATTATTATCACTGATCTCCGGATGCCCGAGGTTTCCGGCGAGGAAGTTGTCAAAGCGGCCCAGGAGTTCAGTCCCAAAACCAAAGTAATAGTGATTTCCGGTTATTCCAGTCTTTACACGGTAAGTCAGTCGGTCAGTCACGGAGCCTCGGGATTTCTCTCAAAACCATTCAGCATCAAGGAATTGATGCAAACGATCTCCAACGCCCTCGAAGAAAGCGAGGAAGCGCATGGCTAAGATTCTGATCGTTGATGACTCGAAGGTTATACGCGACCTATTGACCGAATTCCTGGGCGAACTTAGCTATCAAGTCGATTCGGCGGAAGACGGAGCCAAAGGCCTCAAAATGGCCTCCGATGGAGGATACGATCTTTGCATCTGCGATGTGCATCTTCCAAAATTGAACGGCTATCAGATTTTAACGGAATTGGGTGAAGCAAGGGGGAAGATGCAATTCATTTTCACTGATTCGCTCCCCGATGAATTGGCCGATCAAATACGTAAAACGACCGGGTTTGCTTGTCTAGGAAAACCATTTGATCTCCATCAACTCACAGAGATCATTACGCAGTCGCTTGAGAAAATTCATACTTAATGACAGAAAGTAACAACAATTCCTATCGAATTCTTGCGGTCGATGATGAAGACATCGTTCAGTCACTGATTCGAGATGCCCTCGAGGACGAGGGGCATGAAGTCATTACCGCCGCCAGCGGTAAATCAGCTCTCGAAGTACTTGAATCAAAGCCTGTTGACCTGCTCATCACCGATATCCGTATGCCCCATATGAGTGGTACCGAACTGGTTGAACGTGCCCGACTGATCAATCCGAGTATCGGGGTAGTGTTTATCACCGGGTACGCCTCGCTGACCTCCGCTAAAGATGCAATCAAGCAAGGAGCGCTGGATTACATCATGAAACCGTTTGATCTCGCGGAGATCCGCAATTCGGTTCGCAACGCAATAGCAAAACTGTCCGAAATGGCCGATGCCACCTCGCATGATCGGCTGGACTCGCTCTCTGATCTAAGTCACGTGCTGTTTGGTGCTGGAGATCGTCGATCACTGGCAACATCGTCACTCAAGTTCGCCATGATGCACCTTAAGAGCCAGTCGGGATCAATCCTCTTCTGGGATGCCACCTCTGAACAGTACCTTCTGTTGAACATCAACGGAGATACCACAAATGAAGAAACCATTGGCCGTGAACCATTATATTCACTGGCGACTCAGGGAGATCTAGCTGATATCCAAAAACCGTGCCTGGTTACTTCGTTTGAAGATCACCCTATCTACCAGTGCCATGCCAACCCGCAACTGGAACCGTTTCTAATCCCAAACTGGGTAACTGACGAGGCACCTGTGGTTACCGTTCCGATCATGCGACCATCAATGTTCCACGGTTTGGTCACCCTCTCTCTTGATAGTGACATCACCAGTGTTGATCAATCCGATTTTAAGTTCCTGGCGGTCACAGCCAATCAATTGGCCATATCGTTGGAAAACCTGGGACTACTTGAAGAGTCCCAGCAAGCTTACAGTCGATTACGGGAATTGCAGAATGAGACGATTGAACTTGAAAAGATGGCCACTCGCGGTATCATGTCGGCTGAAATCGGTCACGAACTCAATAATTTTCTCGGTGTTGTATCCGGCAATGTGGAATTGTTAAAGATGCATGCCCAGAAAGGTAATCTCGACAAACTGGATAAATATGTGAACGCCGTTACCAGCACGCTGGCCCGGATGAAGTCATTCACCGACAACTTGATGGATCTCGGTTCGATTTCGTCACATAAAGAAACCATCCGGTTTGATCACATGATCCGAGAAGTAGTTGACTATATCCAACCACAAAAGCGATTCGAAGGGATCGAATTGAGTTTACCAGACGAAATTGAGCCAATCAACGTCTATGCTGATCACACCCAGATGCAACAGTTGCTTTACAACTTGTTTCACAATGCCGCCGATGCCATGGTCGGCTGTGAACAACGCCTGATCTCCGTCAACGTCTCCGTTGATTCTGATCTAAACAGTTTCCAGATAACTATCCGTGACACAGGGGTTGGTTTTGAACAGGATTTGCTGAATAAGGCTTTCCATGAGAAGTTTACCACCAAGAAATCAGGGCACGGATTTGGGCTGGTGATCTGCAAACGGATTATAGATAACCACAACGGTGAACTACAGGTCGAATCAACTCCGGGTGAAGGCACCCGTATCTCTATAACATTCCCATTAGCCACTGATAAAGAACCCAATCAGCGCACACCCGCTAATCAGACTGCCTGATCACTTTTTTCACACCCGAAGTCAGTTTCAGAATTTGCGACTGCCCCGCTGTGTCAGCGGTTCGCCTTTGGCGCACAAGGGACAATTCTGAGGCTCCCAGCTATCAGCATCAACCGAGGTCAGCGGGAAATACGGATAATCAAACTTCACCTTGCCGCCGGCGCGATCCAGAAGTTCACCAATCCCTACAATCTCGGCATCATACGATTTAACCAGATCAATCACTTCGAAAATCGACCGACCGGTAGTCAGGACATCATCAACAATTACAACTTTCTGTCCCGGCCGCAGGCTAAAACCGCGCTTGAAAACACGACCGGTCTCCCCCGGTTCGGCATAGATCGATTCAACACCTAAATAGCGAGCGACATCATAGGCAATAATAATTCCACCGGTAGTCGGCCCGACCACAGTCTCGGCACCGGCTGGAACCAGGAGATCGGCCATCGTCTTACACAGCTTAGTGGCCAAAGTTGGGTTTTTCAGCAAGGTGAATTTTTCGTAATAAACATCGGAATGGCGACCGGAGGTCAGTTTGAAATGACCTTTCAACAGCGCACCCGAATCGGTAAAGAGCTTGAGGATTTCGTCCTGGTTCATGGTACCTCCGTGATGACGGCCATGCCGACCGCATAGTTTCTTTCGTGACTGAGTGAAATCAGAATGCGAATATGGCTCAGTTCAACCGAGAGTGCCTTATCCAACTGCACATACGGTTGACCCAATTTGTCATTTAGTACCTGGAGACTACTGTACGGCGGGCGATTGGTTAAATAAACACCCAACGCCTTGATAATCGCTTCCTTGGCGGCAAAACGGCCAGCCAGAAAGGGAACTTGATCGCGCCGTCCAGCAAAAATCTTCAGCTCATCAGGGCCGAGAATTCGCTTCACGAACCGTTCCGGATGTTCTGTGAAAAGTCGCTCGATACGAGCGTTTTCTACAATATCCAAGCCAATTGATTCTGTCATCTGTTCATCATTTGCACAATTCGTTGAAGCCGAACATAAGCAATCGCCGACAATGTGGCAACGACCAAAAAATAGTTGTATAATTTCTCCTTCAAGTTATATATTGTAGGTAGGAACAAGATGATAAAGGAGAGAGCCGGCGTTTGAAAACTTCTAACAATCCACTTATGAAGGTCGTCTCTTCAGCGCCGCGCCTACGCCGTGACCCGGTTTCCGAACCGGTAGCGAAAGCTGAATGCGCAAAGTGTCTGTAAAAACCCTTTACCGTAAGGTAGTGGAGGTTTTTCAAATTCTGCTGCTCTCTCCCTCAAATTCAAAACCACCCGAAAGGGTGGTTTTTTTCTGTGGGGGGGGCAATCGACTGTTGTTTTGGTACGTGGTGTACGCCCCCGTGCGCCACGAGGTTCTGGGGCAGACGAGGGGCGTCTGCCGCCCACAAATAATCTACCGGGCACGCAGGTAGACCTCTGTAGGTCAGGCCAACTCGGGGCCTGACATCGACCACACATCGAGCCTCAAGTAGGTCCGACCTACTTTGCCATGATCACTTGACTAGCCCGCCCTTTTGCCGTAACCTACACCAATGCTTGACGTTCTGATACACCAAACTAACCAACTCGCACCAATCTCATAGGAGAGAACCATGATCAAAAAGCTGTTTCCGTATCTCATGTTCAGCCTGTGTGCTCTGGCCCTGATGCTGGCCGCCTGCACCCAAAAGACCGAAACCTCAACCGCCAGACTCGACCCACCTGTATTCTACGATGATGAGGCCATCACTCAAGCACGGGGCCTGATCAATGAAGGATACGCACTGCTCGATAACAATCTCGAAGGTGCGATAGCTAAGTTTGCCGAGGTCGAACAACTGGTGCCGAGCGGTCTGGTCGGTCCTTATCACATCGCCTGCGCCTACGGTCGCACCGGTAATATCGAAGCCGCTTTTGCACAATTGAACCTGCTATTGGATAACGGATATGATTTGCCTGACAATCTTCGGTATGACACTGACCTCGAGTCACTCTCCGAAGATCCCCGTATGGAGAAACTGATAGCTCAGGCTGAAGCCAACTATAAAACCGCAAGCGTCGTTTTCGCCGATGGCATGCCGGAGTACGACCCGGCCCCGGTAACTTTTGCCACCCAGGATGAACTCAATGAATGGACTGACACCCAGAACCGTCAGTTGCGAAATCAGAGCCAGTATTGGACTTCGGTGCAATCAATGAGAGCGCGGATGGATTTCGCCTCCAAACGGCTGGCCGCTTTCCGCGAACTGAAAGGCGATGACCCGGAATTCAACTACGGTCTGGAACGACTCCGTCAGTCAGCCCGACTGAAATCCAGCTATGAGTATGGTTGGGGAACAATATCAGATATGGTTGTCGATGAAGCCACGACTTTCCTGGCCACCAACCCGACCGAAGAAGCCACCGGTGAAGCCAACTACCTGGCCGCTTTCGCGCTGTCACAAAAATACGGCGAAGAAGCTGTTAATCGCGCTGATGGTTTCCGCCAGGCTGACACATACTTAGCCAAAGTTGCCGAAGGCAACGTATTCTACGGTGCGGCCAAGGCTTTAGGCATTACCAACAAGCTACAAACACCCGGCGCCAATGTCGATGAATTGGGACCACAACTCAAAGCAGTGATCGAACAATTCCCGGAAGATAATCTTGTCTATCGTGTAGTCGGGACTCGTTTCGCCAACTCCGGCGCACAGTATATCTGGCCGGTAGAGCTTGGTATGGAAGATCTCAAAGGCAAGACAATCACACTCAATGAGTATCAGGGCAAGGCGCTCCTGATTGATTTCTGGGCAACCTGGTGTTCCCCCTGTCTGGTCGAACTTCCCAACATGGTAAAGGTTTACAACAAGTACCACTCACAGGGTCTGGAAATCGTCTCCATTTCACTCGATTACACCAACAATACTACCACCGAAGCCTATAAGCAGTGGATTGACTCGGTTGGAATGAACTGGCGGCACACCTACAGCGGCAACGGATGGGGTACCGAATCGGTCAAGAGATTCCTGGTCAGCTCTATCCCGGCACCGTTCTTAGTCGGTCCGGATGGCTCTTTGGTAGCGTGGGGCGAGGCTTTACGTGGCAAAGAGTTAGAGAATGCCGTCAAAAAGACGTTGGGAATCTAACTATAGCCAATTACATCGGATATAAATAAATCGGGTTTCCACGCTCGCATCAGCGAGTGAGAAACCCGATTTTCATTTACCACCTGTTCGGTATTATCGTCAGACGATATCTACACGTCGTAGTACATCTCGAATTCGAACGGCGTTGGGCGAACCCGAATATCAGTCACTTCGCGCCGCTTCAGCGTCACCCAGTTCTCTACCAGATCTTCGGTAAACACACCCCCTTCGAGCAGGTAGCTGTTGTCCTTTTCCAGGGCGTTCAGTGCTTTGTTGAGCGACGTGGGCAACTGGTGGATTTTGGCCAATTCCTTCGGTGACAATTTATCGAGGTTAACATCAAGCGGCAGTCCCGGATCAATCTTGTTGCGGATACCGTCCAGACCGGCCATAAGCATCGCCGCGTAGCCAAGATACGGGTTCATTGTGCCATCGCCGGGCCGAAACTCAAACCGCATCGTGGACGGGTCGCGCTGGTAACCGGGAATACGGATACAGGCGGTCCGGTTACCGACCGCATATGTCCCCGCCACAGGAGCTTCAAAGCCTGGGATCAGTCGCTTGAAAGAATTGGTTGATGGATTCGAGAAGGCCAGAATAGAGTCAGCATGTTTGAGCATACCCCCGATGTAAAACAGGCCGATCTCAGAGAAACGAGCCGGGCCGGACTTATCAAAGAAAACCGAACCGTTCTCATCAGCCAAATACTGGTGAACGTGCAAACCGGAACCGGGTTCGTTAAACAACGGCTTGGGCATGAATGTGGCTGATTTCTGTTGGCGGAAGGCTTCATTCTTGACAATGTACTTCACCAACATTGAACGATCGGCCATCTGCAACAACGATGCAAACTTAATCTCAATCTCGTGCTGGCCACCACCACCAACCTCGTGATGGTGATATTTCAATTCGATCCCAACTTCCTTGAGCAGACAGCAAATCGTATTACGTATATTGTACGTGCGGTCCTGTGGCGGTGCGACATGGTAACCTTTTTTATACGGTATCTTATAACCGAGGTTCTCTTCGTCGTCGGATGCCTGCCAGGGAGCTTCGGCCGAATCCAAAGTATAGAAAGCACTGTCGGGACCCTGATTGAAATTCACTTTGTCAAAGAGATAAAATTCGAACTCGGGACCCAAAATCGCCTGGAGACCATTCAGTTTTTCGCCCAGAAGTCGCTCGGCGTCACCGGCTACGCGTCGTGGATCACGACTGTAGCTCACAACTTTGTCCTCGGATAACATGAAGTTACCTATCAGGGAGAGAGTCGGCCGCTCGAAAAACCGATCCATAAATGCGGTGGTGGGATCAGGCAACATGATCATGTCGCCGCTTTCGATCGATGAAAACCCCGGTAATGAGGAACCATCAACTCCAACACCGTGTTGGAACAACTCATCTTTCAGGGCTGAAATTGGGATAGTCAGATGATGCCAGGCTCCGGGCAGGTCACAGAACTTGAGATCGACAAACTCGGCGTTGTTTTCTTTGGCCATTTTGGCCAGCTTATCCAGGTTCATATTTCACCTCAACAGTTTCATTCCAGACAAAGTGCGCCAATGATAGGCGTATATCTCACTTTTGTCAAGCAAAGCACGATCGGAAAAAAGCTTTCCTTCAGGCTTACTCAATTGTTCTTTACGTTAATTATAAATGTCACAAACAGGAGCCGCTATGAAATTCCTTGGTCTGCTATTTACACTATTACTATTGTCGACCTTTTGCCACGCTCAGAATACTGATGGTCTGGAGTTGTTCGACTCGGCTCTTAGACAAGTCGGGATGACCCGCGATGACGTCCGGTTTGATGCTGATGAAATCGAGATTTATCAGGGCCATCCCTGGCGACTGAGCAGTTTCTCTCTCTTTCACAAAAACCCGTTCAAACTGCCACAGCACAGCGAGTTAACCCTTAACCTCCTGACCGCCGACGCCAACAGCATCACCAAACTAACAGCCCGGGCCAGCCGCTTTGTCGATCACCCGATTCGGAGATCACTTATAGGTGATCCGTTGGAATCATACCTGATCTATCCTGACTCTATTCCACGCCCATCGATAATGCGAAGCAAGAATGTCCTGCCGGGCAAACAATACAATCGGCTGAAAGACGGTATCGATCTGATCTATCAAATAGCCGATGATGATGAGTTTTTGTTCCGCAAGGGTTTGAAACAAGCCGACAAAAACAAGTTCCGTGAGCGACTGTTTGATTTCTTTGTTAATGATAACGACAAATATCAGGACCTGGTGTACGAACTTGTCGAAAAAGTTGATTTCAACTACTTCCTCGCCGGTGCGCAGGATTTTGCCGATGCCGCCCATCGGTTTGCAGAGGACGCCGATTCGCTCGTCTTTCCGGAGGCCAAGCGTGAAATAAAAACCGGTAAGGGACTAATTGTGATCGGTTCCACTGGCGATGATGTTTTCGAGTATTACGTGCCACCCCTGATGATTATTGATGGCGGCGGCAACGACACCTACAAATTCGGCGGTTACCCCAACGGGTATCCCCTGACAGTTATTATCGATTTTGCCGGCAATGACCACTATCTCTCCCCCGACTCTACCATACCGGGAATCGGTGGCGCAGTGTTAGGGATGTCGATTCTAATAGATCGCGAAGGCAACGACCTTTATGAGGGCGTCAATGTGACCCAGGGGGCGGGGATATTCGGGATAGGCCTTCTCCAGGACAATGCCGGCGATGATGTCTATATCGCAAACAGTTGGTCGCAGGCGGCGGCGACATTCGGTCTGGGGATTCTTTCTGACCTTTCCGGCGCAGACTCGCTTCACTGCCTGATAAACTCGCAAGGATTCGGGTACACACGAGGATGCGGCCTGCTGGTTGATCTTGAAGGGGATGATGTCTATGTGGCGGATGATATCAATATCGTAAACCCGGCATCACAAACTAAAGAGCATAATTCTTCGCTGGCCCAGGGAGTCGGTTTCGGAAAACGTGCTGATTACCTCGATGGACACAGTTGGGCCGGTGGGGTGGGAATTCTATGCGATATCGCTGGTAATGATCGCTACTCGGCCGGGTTGTTCGCTCAAGGTTGTGCCTATTGGCACGCTGTCGGGATGCTACTCGATGGTGGTGGCGATGATCAATACAACGGGATCTGGTATGTGCAAGGATCGGGCGCTCATTTCGGAGTCGGGTATCTTGATGATTTTGGCGGCGATGATAGTTATACCGCCACTCATAACATGGCGGTCGGGGCCGGACATGATTTCACGGTAGGCTACCTCAATGAGCGTGGTGGCAATGATGTCTACACCGTGCCTAACCTGTCACTGGGCGGCGGCAACGCCGCTGGTATCGGTATTTTCCATGACCATAATGGGAACGACACTTACAACACTTCGGGCGGAACAACCCTGGGGCGGGCCAACCGTTCCGCAAGTGGCATGAGAACATTCCAGTTCTGTTTTGGCATATTTATCGATGGCGGTGGTCAGGATGTCTACGACCAGGACTGGTCGAACAACGGCCAACGCTGGATAGGCCCACCAACCGATGAAAACAATCTGAGCGACTACACTATAGGGGTAGGTATCGACTGGCAATAGGAAACAGCATCTACGAACACTATTTGCGCATAACCAATAAAACTCCGGCCAGAGTAAGATAAGGGATCAATCCCATCAGAGGTCATAATTTTCGCCAATTGTAGCACAAAATTGTTGATTGTTTTCCAATACTTGCTTTTCTCCAACCAAAGGTAATTTATATGGAGTAACCCGAGTGAACTACACCGAAGGAATAATCAGAAACACCGAGTTCTTTACTACTACCGAACTGGCCGAGAAACTCAAAATGAACGTCCAGGTTATCACGCGCAAGGTTCAGGCCGGCGAGATTCGCGCCTACAAAATTGGCAAAGAATGGCGCATCCCCGAACCGTCAGTTTTTGAATGGCTGGAATCCAATGCCAACTCCGTTGAATCAAAAGGTAGTAATATTTCTCGCCATCGAGCCAAAAAACCGGCCGACCATACTAGTCAGCGGGGGCATCTACTGGAATATGTTCTGGCCCAATTTGAGCCTAATCGACTTTATCGCGAAGATGAGGTAAACCGTATTGTTGAGCGGCAACACAAAGACACACCGGCCATCCGCAAGGAACTGCTCGCCCGCCACATGATGGAACTCGCCGATGGTCAATGGCGGCGATGTAACGGCTACCGCCTGTCAGACTGAGATATTCGAGCTTGAACCGATAAACCTGTCGTAGAAATAATACGCTTCAGGTTTGTGCGTGGTGTACGTCCTAGTGCGCCACGAGGCTTTGGGGCAGACGAGACGTCTGCCGCCCACGGAATACCCGCCTCTATACGTCACATCCGTCTTTTCCGTCACATCCGCGCAGGCGGATGTCTATGTCCACTCGCGTCTCGGAAAAGATATAATCGTGTGCTTGAGAAAAGAGTTTCATTCGAAGTCCTGATCTATTGTGAGAATTGATTGTTTCCGCAAAGATTGGAGGTCATGGACTCCGGCCTTGCGCCAGAATGACGATTCAGCAGATGTGGACATCTGCCGAACACTTTTGTGCGTAGTGTACGTCCCCGTGCACCGCGAGGCTTAGGGGTAGACGAGACGTCTGCCGCCCACAGAACACCGCTTGTTAATAACCGGAGCGACCGGGATTCCTAAGACCAAGCACCGCCTGAACAATTGGATCGGTCAGATTCCGTTTATACTCAGCAAACTGGCGAGTCACTTCCAGCAACTCGGCACGGCGTCCCTCCGTTGCCAATGTCGTGTAGAGCTTACGGTAAGCAAGACCTGAATTGCGGTTAATATCAAACCCATCCCTCTGCAACCGGATACCCCCTTCAAGCATAGTCACATCACCGGTCATACGGCCAATCTTGTACTTGGCCAGACCCAAATCCTGCACGTAACTCTGATTGCCCGGGTTGATTTCGACAAACTCAACCATAGTATCATGCAGTCTCTGATAGGTAGCGATCGCCATTGCAGTGTCGTCTTCCTGAAGATAGAGATCGGCCATACTCACATAGGTCTGCCAAAATTCGGGAATGACCGTCATCAGATGCTCCATCAGTGCTACCGCTCGTTCCCTGTCACCTGTCCGAAGCAGTTCGTCGATAACGCGGAGTGAACTCATGCCCAGCCCGGCAAATATCCCAGTAGCATTGTCATCCCGATACATAGTGGCATCTTCCATGCCGTCAAACTTGTAAACATTCATGAATAGATCATAACTGTGCTCGACATCAATCAACGATTCAGGGTCACGCTCCAAACGATAGAGTTGCCCATCATTAACAGCGTGTTCACGGAGTTTGAGTGGCGACCCAGCGTATGGCGGAGCCGAGAAATAGATCGGATCTCGCCAGCGATTCGAAATGACAATCTCGTCAACCATCAAATCCTGCGTGGGCACACCGGAGAACTGAGGATGTAGATAAGTCGTCCGTCCACGCGGCCGGTCGGCAAACGGCTTCCTGGGACGGTTGGTCATACCCACACCGGGCATTTCATACGGATACCAAAGGATTTGCTCTTCGGTGAGTGAGATAGGGACATCGTAGCGATTCTTCATCTGCTCGATATACCAATCAGTATTGAGAAGCGACAGACACATCACCCGCACATCGGTACGGTAGCCGTAAGCCTCCTGAAGACACCAGAGCGGGAAAGTATCGTTATCACCAGCCGTAAACAACAAAGCATTAGGTTTACAAGTATCCAAAATGTTTTTGGCGTATACCAGAGGCAGGAAGTTTTCGGACCGATCACAGTCATAATAGTTGCTGGCCAGAGTGATCCCCGGCAACAACGCCAACAGACCAGAGAGATAAATCACCGGTCGCTGATTGGCCATAGCGGCCGTTTTCTGTTTGATGATATACATCAATGCCGACACCCCGAGTCCCATCGCGACACCAAAGAAAACAAAAGCTGGCGTAAAGAAATAGTCTCGGTTGCGTACTTCGAGATAGGCATCGTGGCGAACGGCGTTATACATAGTGCCATCCGCAAAATTCATGTAGAGAATCAGCCCCACCGAGCCAATTAAGAAAAGCGTGAAGAACGGCAAACCAATTTCAAGCCGTTTCCAGATCGCCACGCCCGCGCCGAGCAAACCGAGAGCGAAAAAGGTGACCACGAATCCCCATCCACCATTACCGCCGTACTGTTCCTCGAAATACGACCAGAACCCCATATGGGGATGACGCCCGAACTGGTTCGACCACGTGCCGCGCCGCTGGAACATTCGATCCGTCATAGACACTTGCCCATACTGTTTGCGGTCGAGAAAATTGACAAATGTTCGCCAGTCACGCGAGGGATTGTTTTCATCAATGCGGGGATTGTGCGTTGATCGAATCGGCACCATGAAATGTACCGAAAAACCGATAAAACCTACCAACAGAATCATCAGAGCAGTCTTCCACTGAACTTCCCAGCCGTATTTCCGAGCCACAGCGGCCAAACCCAGCACCGCCACCACTCCAGCCGGCAGTGCCATGAAATAAAGACTGAATGAAATCATTAATGAGCTGGTAGCGGCGATGGCAATCAATATACCCCAGTGAATTTTGTCACGGAGCATCACAAAAAGCGTTATACCGAGAACCACCGAAACAAATTTGAAAACGCCTGGCCCTCCGCGATCATTGCTGAAAACAATCACCAACAACAGTTCAATAATGGCAAAAGCACAAATCATAAAATAGTCTTTGGCTTCAGCCTCCTGTTTCAAGATGAAGAATATAGCGCAGACCGGCACGACCAGAAAAACAGTCATGTGTACGCCGATCCCGAGCACAGCCAGAAACATCGCCAGGATCATCAGCCGGGCGGAACCGGGCTGGTTGCGATGTTCGTGATACCGAAGTGCCAGCCAAAAAATACAGGTCGATAAAGCGAGAGCCAAACCGTAGGCCTCAGCTTCGACCGAGTTGGCCCAGTTGGTCGCGGAGAAGGCAACGAAAAATCCGGCCGCAATACCTCCGACAAATACAATAAATCGGTTGATATCGGAGTACTTTGCCTCACCAAAAAACGAGCCGGCTATTCGCACCGCTATCAGATAACCGAACATAGCTGTCAAACTCGAAGAAACTACCGTAAGGTAATTGATCCGGTAAGAAATATCCTCGACAAACGGAATCATGGAGAATATCCGACTGAGCATTATCAACAGCGGGGTACCCGGAGGATGGGGAATGCCCATAGTGGCGGCGCAGGCAATAAATTCCCCGCAATCCCAGAAAGAGAACGACCGCTGGACGGTCAGCGCATAAACTATAAATGTGACCGCAAAAATAACTCCGGCCAACAAGCGGTTTTGCTTTTCAAATGTTTGTTTCTGATCGGTGCCTATTGGGATCAAATTTTCCTCCTAATATCCAAATACGTCTCAGCCGACAATATAGAATAACAGCATCGGTTACACGTTTTTCAAGTACAAAGCGTAAGCAGGCCGACTAAGATTATACGACTTTTCCGACCGATGCGATTAATACCCTATGGAGGTTCAAAATGCTATTTTGGTGCGCTCTACTCTTCTTCCTTGGAGTGACGGCTTTTATCGACTCAGTATTCAATATGGGTGAGATTTTCCGCCAGGTGAACTCGGTGCTGTTTCTGTTAATCTCAATGGCGTTACTGATCCGGACCACAACCAAATCCCGCGCCCAGAATACTGAAAAACTCAAAAATCGTGTATTCAACCTCGAACGTGAAGTTTCCAAACTCCAGAATGACCAGAAGAAACTGGTCGATTTTTAGCCGACTGGTTCGGATTCTTCAAACTGACGTAATTTATCTCGAATTTCCCTGACAAACGGGTATTCGGGGTAGTTCTCCAACAACGAACGATACAATTCTCTGGCCTCAACCATGCTATCCAATGAATTGGCCAGCATATCAGCCTTGATCTTAAGCCCCAGTGGCCGATAGTACGAATCCGTATGTTCCGTGGCCAATCGCTCAATCGCTCCCTGCGCCGCCACCGAGTCAACCTTCTCCAGTTTAAGATTAATCAATTGAAATAGTGCAATATCGCCCAAAATCGGGGGGGTACTATCAGCGATCGCCCAAAACCGGGTGCAAGCGGAATCGGTCTGACCCCGAACCAGGAGGTAACGAGCCTGAGCATAGGCTGTGAGAGCCGATTCGGCCTCAGATGCCTCATCAATGGCTAGCACAAGTTGTAAAGCATCATTGACAAAATAACCCTGGGAGTAATCCAGCGTCAGTTTTTGGAACATCGCCCGAGCGCTATCAAAATTAAGATCGAAAAAATCAACCAGCCCCTCATAAAACAGGATTTCTTCCTGTAGCTCAGCGGGAAGCCTCGCCGCCCCTAATTCAGCATACCGGTTCCGGGCGTCATCAAGATGACCTTCACGAAGCTGACACAGAGCGGCCGCCATTCGAGCCATGAAATAGGCGCGTCCCCGAGGATAATGAGTAATCACAGAATCGAGATACACAAGCGCCCGCGGGCCGTCCTTCAGGTAGTTGAGATAGATCGCTCCAACGCCGTAGAGAGCATCAGCCCTGATCTGAGGATCTTCGGTCTGTCGAAAGAGCCGTTCATACACAGCGATAGCCGCTTCCGGCTGTGCCATTTCAGCTAAGGCGCGCGCATATTCGAACGACACCTCGGCCTCGAAAGTGCTCCTCGGATGCTGTCGAAGAACAATCTCAGCCATTCGTACCACCTGGGACCAACAACGCCGTTCCTGACAGCGCCGCATAAAACTGACCAGCGGGTAACCACTTCCGCCCTTTAGCGAATCCAGCCTGATGACAAAGCTAAAAGCTTCCTCGAACCGACCAGACTTCAGAAAATGATTTGACAACAATCTCATCGTGGATAATCCGCCAGTGCTGTTGGCAAAACTGGCCAGAAACTCCTCCACTACAACCGATGACTCCTCAAATTCCAGAAGGGCCATCAAACGTCGCTCGGCGGTGCCGGCCCGGCCGACAGTATCTTGCGCCAGCAGTTGCAGATACTCGCGGGCCGCCGGGATATATTGTCGTCGCTTTTCTAAAACGGAGCCACGCTCGATGGCAAACATCACTGGATTGTCCGATTGTCGTCTGACATCTTCAATGATGCTCAATGCGTTATCATCTAAACCGCTCCGTATCAGGCTGTTCACCAAAATCAGATAGCGGCTGGGGTCAGTTGACTTCATGCCCTGCGCAATCTCCTCATACACCTGAAGAGCTTCCGTCTGCTTGTCGAGTTTGACCAGCGTCTCGGCGAGATGTAGTTGATTACCAATTGAATTCGGTTGTGTCTTGAGAAGACGGCGTATCAGCAACTCGGCTTTGGCGTACTGCCTTAACTGGTCATAACAATTCCGGAGCAGATTCTGTACCTGAATGTTGTTGCCATCAGAGGCATACACCAGTTCCAGCAAGTCTGCGGCCGCCTGATAGTCACGAGCGGCAATCAGACGTCGAGCCACCGTGACCTTGTCTTCGCCACCGGGTCGGATATCATAAACTTTCTTGCCCTCAAATGGCGACACATTCTGTTGGGCTTGCAGGCTACCCCCAGAAACAAACAAAACCAACAACAACAGAACGATCCGTCCGGGTAGCTGAAAAATCATCAGTTGCTCCCGCCCGACTGAATTTGAATCCGTTCAGCTTCAGCTTTTAACAACGCCCGGAAATACGCTTTGATCTGCTCCTCGTACTGAGGCGGATAGCTGTCCGACATGAATCGCCGCAACCGGTCTTCGAGCTTGATCCGATCATCAAGTAAACTGGCCGGCAGTGAAGGCGGTACCAGCACTGGTCGACTGGTCGCCGTGGCGGCCCGCCGCCGCTCGGTGAAATCTTTCCTCTGTAACGAGCGGGTAGCCTCAAGCATACGCGAGTGAATCTTCAATTGTCGTTCCAGTGTCTCGGGACCAACTTCACCGCTGAGCATCGCCTCTTCGACCGCTTCCATCTCCCGAGTAATATCTGACAGTCGACCAAGAATCTGGCGCGAACCACCAAACTCCCGCTCCAACTCCTGCATCGATTTCCGAATCGCTCCCTGCTCGGAAGCCAACCGTTGCAGTTCCTGCATACGACCAGCCGCACCAGCTCCCTGTGCTGGTTTGCTACCCTGTCCGGGATTGTTGCACATGCCCTGTGACGCTTGATTCAGCTTGCCTTGTTTTTTGCACATCGATTCCATCTTGGCCATGCCCTTGTCACAATTGGAACCGTTATCGCAGTTCTTGAGCTCATTGAGCGACTCCATCAGCCGAATAGTAGCGCGATTGAGCTGTGACATAGCTTCCTTTTGATATCCAATAGCCTCAATGCCACGCCTGGCTTCGAAACCGGCGGTGGCCAGACTCATGTTCTGGATAGCGTTGCTCACCAGGCTCCGAAGCTCAGCGGCGATAAACGGAGAAATCTCCCCCAGCTCGGTAACGGCCTGATAGAGTCCCCCACAGGCCTGAGCCAGATCAAGCTGATCGGTCGCCTGCTCGAGAATTACCATTGAAGTGGGATCGAGTCGCTGTGCCTGCCGGAGTTGTTCTTCCTGATCCATTGACATATTTGAGGCGTGGTCAATCGCCCGCCGAAGTCTTTTCTTGATCTCCTCGGTGTCATCCTGATTCATAGCCATCTGCGCCTGACGCATTTTGTCAAGCATCTGAGTCAGTTTGGAACTGGCCTTCTTTCCCTGCGAGGAGGCTTTGGATTTTTGACTCTGTTGGAGCGCCTCAGCCATCTTCTCCATGTTCTGGTCAGCGTCGGACTGTTTAACGGCATCGGCGAATTGCTGAGCCTCCGGCACCTGATCAAGCTGGGCCTCTTTGAACAGTTCCTGAAGATCTCCCGCTTCCTTCTTGAGACTCTCCATTGCGGCCTGATTGTCTTTCTCGGCCCGACTCAGATCGGGCATCGATTCAGGTGGGGTGGCATCGGTATCAGCATTGACCTTGTCCTGCTTTTTTATCAAGTCCTCGACCTTGCGAATCATCGCCTCCATCTTGGCCTTGGCCTGCATCTGCTTAAGCAAAACCAGTGTGCGCTCCAACCTCTGCATCAACTCTTCCTGAGACATCTCAAAATCTTCCATCGCCTGGCGCATTTCCTCTGGATCCATCTTCTGGAGCGCTTCCATCAGTTTCTTCTGCGCCTCTTGCATCTCAGGTGTGGCGACCTCCTCGAACAGTTTCTGAATCTGCTGGAGTTTTTCCATGATCTCGCGACTCATCAGCGAGTTATTGCGCATTTGCTCAAGTGACTGATCCATCTGCTCAGCCGCTTTACTAATCTGCTCAACCATCTGTTCATTCTTCTGGACGATCGATTTCAATTCTTTCTGCTGTTGCCAATCCGCCTTCTGGCCAGTCGGACTTTGCGCTTCAATTTTGCGGGCCGCATCTTTCAGCCGTCGGGCTAATTCCTGGCCGGTGCGGGTCAGTTCTTCGACATCGGTTATCCTCTGTCGGGAATCCCGTTCGGTCTGGGCAATGATCTCCTCCAGCGATGGCAACCGCGCGATGTACTGCCGCGAACTGGTCACCTTGGGTCCGGAAATCACGTCGTTGTCGGCAATCTCAAAATGGTAGGCCACATAGTCGCCAGGGAACATCTGAAGCGCATCCATATCCCAGTTGAACTCGACCTCTCCCTCGGTCTTGATCTTGTCCGAGAAATGCAGAACCGCCACGTTTTCACCAGCACTCCGCCCCTGACTGAACAGGGTATATTTCATCACCAGCGAAGTGAACCCGTAGTCATCAAAAATACGCACCAGCAATGGCAGGATCATTTCATCATTGAGGTTGACATCGAATCCCGGACGGATGACTTCTATCGACGGATACTCATCGGGGATCGCGGTAATGTAATACTCAATCGGATCGGGGTTCTGTTCACCTAAGTGATCAACCAGTTCAACATGATAAGCCACCGAGCGGTCGATCCTGAGCGATATATCCGCAGTCCTTCCATCAATCGCAAGCGGTGTCCGACTGCTGTCTTCAAATACCAAATCCGCTTTTTCGATCGGCAGGTTGATTTCCAATTTCATCGTTGCTCGGCTACCCATCACTGCTGAGAACGAACCATTGTTTTCATTGATAGTCAATGGTGATAGCCCGGTGTAGTCAGGGTAGAATATCGACAGGTGAATACCGGTCACGCGCGGCCGGTCAACAATATCAATGCGCTGAATTTCGGTTTGCAATGCGCCAGCTTCAACCCAGTAATCAAAAGAACGATCAGCCCGACGGAAAGTCTGGCCGAACGCAAGCGAGTCGCCATCGATGGTTGTAATTGGTACCAGTTCAGTAAGATCAAACTCGGTCTTCTGCCAGCTTCCTCCGGCCAGTCGATAATGAAACCTGGCTGATTCAGGAAACCGTTCGCCACGCAGAATACCGCCGACATGAATATCGCGATACTTTACCCACTCAGTCGTACCGGGCACGGCCATTAAATCAAACGCCACCGGCGGCGCGACACGGGTGGTCGGATTGGAATAGACCTCAAAAGCATAGCCGAAAAATCCGGGGGCTGTGACCAAAATAAGCCCAGCCAACAGACCGGCCGCCAATAGTTGTCGCCCGGTTTTCCAAAGCGGGTAGTAGCTGACAACCTGTGAGAAATCAACCCCGCCGGCCTGTTCCAAGGCCTGTAACTTGGCGGCTTCAATCAACTCCCTTGAGTAACCTTCCGGCTGATCACCCTGTGCGAACTGTACCGCCGCAATCAGGCGTCCCTTGAGCGATGGGTTAACTTTTTCAAGTGTAATCGCTACCGATTCGACTGATCCACGCAACAGCTTCGGTATAACCAGCCGCCCTAACAGGTACAGAACTGTTACGACCAGAACGACAAGTAAAGAAATCTTGAGCCAGACTGGCAGTACCCAGACATTGGCCGTCAACATCAACCCCACCCCGAACAGAACAACCGCCGCCACGCACGAAAACAGACCTGCGCTCGCCAGAATTATTCGGCGTTTGACCAAAGTCGATTTCAGTCGGCGAATCAGTTCGTTGATGGTTTTGATCTCAGCCATCGGGCTATCCTCGAAATTGCATTCATCGCTTTGTACTGTCTATCGGCAGGTCCCAGTGGGACGGGCAGTCCTTTTGGAACGGGTAATGCCTGATCAGTATAACAGGGCGTAGGCAAGTATGTTCAAACCCATCCGAAAAGCGGCATCGCGTTTCTCGGGCGGATCGCTGTGTACCTGTTCATCTTCCCATCCATCGCCGATATCCGATTCCACCAGAAAATAGAGAACCACTCGACCATTGACGACGATAGCATAGCCCCGGGGTGGCAAACCATCGTGCTCGTGAATCTTGGGCGGACCGTTAGGAAAATCATAAAACGAGTGATAAATCTTGTGATCAAATGGCAGTTCAACAACTTCGCGTTCAGGGAAAAGATCAGCCATCTCGCGGCGGAAAGTCTTATCCATACCGTACGAATCGTTGATGAACAGAAAACCACCAGCCATCAGATACTGGCGCAATCGTTCTTGTTCTTCGGGCGAGAAACTTATCACGCCATGACCAGTGGCAAATAGAAACGGGAACTGGAACAGTTCCGGGTCGGTGATCCGAACCTGGCGTTCTATTGTGTCGACCGGGAAATCGGTGTTGTCACGCACGAATTTGAGAAAGTTGGGGATCGCCGAACTCCCCCAGTACCAGTCACCGCCACCGGAATAATGCAAGCGGGCAACTTTGAGTGCCGACGGATCCGGATGGTATCGGTTTTGTTGGTTTTGCTGATAGTTGGCATCCTGCTGAGTTCTCATCTGACGTAAAGGTGAGGGAGTCTGGGCCGTAACGACCAAAGCCGCACTGAGCAGAGTCAGAAAAACCAGTGTCTGGGACAGTTTAATCCGCATATAGTAATATACAGCAAAAACCGGGATTTGGATGGATAAATATCGAGCATAGTTGCGTGCCCGGTAGATGTCCACATCTGCCGTTTGTCTGCATTCAAGTCATCCTGAGCTACGCCTGCCCTGAGCTTGACGAAGGGTCGAAGGATGGTTACGAGATTTTCGGTTATAAGCAACCTGACCTGTTGAGCCTATTCATCCTCCCCTTCCGGCTCCGTCAATGGTTTGGGTATGCCAACTTTGGGCGCCGCGATCACCGGCATAGAATAATCACAGTAGGGATCAGCATACCGCGCAAGTTGTTCGGCCCACTCGCCAGCTTCCCAACGAGAAGCAAAGCTCATCACCGACAACGGGTTGAGATCAGACGCCGGGGCAACGCCAGCCTTATCCCAAGAAAACTGCATTATCCGGTTATCTCGCTCCTCCCACTTTTTGACACAATGTCGCAGACGGAAGCGAGGAAGTCGCCGAAGTTCCGCCTTCCGTTGATACAAACGCTCACGCTCTTCTCTGTGGACATAGAAATCAACATAAACGTCTTTCAAGCTGTCGTCGATAACCTCCATTTCGCGATCTGCCCAAGAGTACCGTTCTGCGTCGTCTATAAACTGACTTTCTAAGAGAGCGTAGAGGTTGCCAAAGTGCTTGTAGTGCGAGCTAGGGTGAACCGATATCAGCATGTAACCCGAGGGGGTAGCCGATGCATAATCAATGATGATCATTCTCAGAAAATCATAGTCGGGAAAATAGGTGGCTACCTCGTCACCGATGAATACATTGGGAACAAGCTGAGGTAGATTATCCGGTGCCTCCCTTCCAATGCTCCACCAGTAGCGCCCATCGCAATCCACGCGGATAGTCAATAGTTGGATCATCCTGGTCTCGGAAGTCGCAACTGCCGATCGGGGGAGGACTACCGCCACCAGCATTGCCATTAACCAAGTGAGACGCAGATAACCAAGCACCATTGTACCGCTCCGGTTTAACCTGTTCTTAAGACGTTCCGCCTACCTGTTTCGTTCGGAGACACCTCAACTACCACACGATAGCAACATAACGGTACTTCGTCAACAGCACGACAAGAAAAAGGCCGCCGAGATAAGTCGGCGGCCCTGCGGTTATTTGCTCTATGGCCACAAATCATCGCAGAAACAATCAGACTTCACTATATGCCAGAACCTCGAATGAAACTCTTTTCTCGAGAACATGATTTCATCTTTGGTGGGATGCGAGTGGACATAGGCACGCTCAATTCACAAACGAAGTGCAACACCTGTATAAGGTGTTGTTATGGGAAAGA
>JAGGTI010000014.1 GCA_021163775.1 Candidatus Zixiibacteriota bacterium | reverse complement strand
ATCCAGTCGTTGCTGATATCGGCGATCAGACTATCGCCGAAGGGGCGACATTCACAACGATCAGTCTTGATGATTTCGTTTCCGACCTCGATAACACCGATGCCGAGATGACCTGGACTTACGCTGGTAACACCGAGTTGACCGTTGATATCACTGCGCGGGTTGCGACAATTACTATCCCAAGTGTTGAGTGGAACGGCTCGGAGACGGTGACTTTCACAGCGACCGACCCTGGTTTGCTAACAGATTCTGACCCAGCGACGTTCACAGTGACGGCGGTCAATGATGGTCCTATTGTTACTGATATTGGCGACCAGACGATAGCCGAAGGCGCGACATTTACGACAATCGATCTCAATACGTTTGTCAGCGATATTGATGGTACTGATGCTGATATCACCTGGACAACTTCGGGAGAGTCGAATCTCTCGGTATCAATAGACCTGGGCAATGTCGCGACGATCACTCCGCTTGATGTTGACTGGAACGGCTCGGAAGCGATTACATTCATAGCCACCGATACCGGTTTTCTGGCTGATTCTGATCCCGCTACGTTCACGGTGACAGCGATCAATGACGCTCCGGTAGTTGCGGACATTCCCGACCAGACCGTGGTTGAAGGCTCCCTGTTTGCGACTATCAATCTTGACGATTATGTTTCTGACGTTGACAACGCCGACGCTGAACTCACCTGGAGTTACACCGGCAACACCGAGCTAACGGTATCAATCGATATCAACCGGGTTGCAACGATTGTACTTCCGAGTTTGGAATGGGATGGCACTGAGACGATTATGTTCTCAGCTTACGATCCCGACTTGCTGGCCGACTCTGATCCGGCAACGTTCACGGTTATTGGTGTCAACGATGTGCCGGTGATTACGCAAATTCTCGACCAGACGATTGTTGAAGGTACTCAGTTGACTCTTGCTACCTCGGCGAGCGATACCGATGGCACTATCCCGATTATGACCAGTTCGGCCCTACCGGGTACGGCCACCTATATTGATAACGGTGACGGCACCGGTCTTTTCGATTGGACCACAACTTTCACCGATGCTGGTATTTATAGCGTAACTTTCTATGCCACCGATGCCGTGGTGTCCACAGCAGTCGATTCAACAGTGGTGCAGATAACGGTCACAGAAGCCGGCAACCAGTCACCGATCATTAGTGCGATAAACGATACTACCATTACAGAAAACCAAACTCTGGCTCTGTATATCAGCGCTACCGACCCAGACCTTGATCCACTTGGTTTGGCGGCCGCCGATATGCCGACCGGGGCTACTTTCGTAGATAACGGTGATGGCACCGGTGACTTTGCGTTTACACCTGATCTCACTCAGGCGGGTATCTATGGAGTAACTTTCACGGCGACCGACAGTGCTTTTAATCTCAGTTCGATTGTAGTCCAGATAACGGTCACCAATGTCAACCAGTTGCCGGTCCTGGCGCCGATTGGTTCGCAATTTACCGATGAAAACGTTCCGCTGACCTTCCTGGTCACGGCGACCGACGCTGATGGCGTGGTTCCGGCGCTGAGCACTTCCACCCTTCCGGGCACCGCTATCTTCACCGACAGCCTCAATGGTGTCGGTCTGTTTGAGTGGACACCGGGCTTCGTTGAAGCCGGTACTTACCCTGTGACGTTCTACGCTGTTGATGCCGATTTCCCGGCCGAGCTTGACTCCGAAGTGGTTGTTGTCACGGTCAATGATGCTGGCAATCAGGCTCCGATTCTTGTCTCCATAGGCGATCAGACTGTAGCCGAAGGCGGCAACCTGAATCTGGTGATCACCGCATCCGATCCCGATCTAACGACCCCGGCTCTGCGGGCCGAAAACCTTCCGGCCAACGCGACCTTTGTCGATAGCCTTGACGGTACCGGCGTGTTTGACTTCAATCCGGACTTCGTGCAGGCAGGGCTGTACACAGTGACGTTTATCGCTGATGATGGCCTGATGGCCGATTCTGAGGCGGTGGTTGTTACCGTGACTGATTTTGGCAATGTCGCACCGGTAATCGACTCTGTTGGTGACTTCGCGGTTAGTGAAGATGACTCGCTGTTTATTACCGTAACTGCTACCGATCCCGATGGCGGCGGAGCTTTCCCGTCCCTTTCAATAAGCACTTCGCTGGTCAACTATAGCTTTGTAGATAATAGTGACGGTACCGGGACACTTTCGTATCGTCCTGACTTTTTCGATGCCGGAGTCGACACGGTTGACTTCTTTGCTACTGATTCTGGTAGCCCGATACAGACTGCCACGATGCAGTCAGTTATCACCACGGACGACGTTAACCAACCGCCAGTGATCGACTCACTCCCGCCGTTTACAATGGTTGTGGGTGATACGCTGGTTGTCACGGTGTCAGTCAGTGATATTACCGATCCGACAACCTCCAATACAGTGCTTTTATCTGTCCTGGCACCGCCAGCCAACACCTCATTCATAGACAACGGTGACAAGACCGGAACGCTTGTTTTTGTCCCAGATACTTCCCAGGTGGGTGTGGTCATGGTAACTTTATTGGCCGTCGATCAGGGTATCCCATCCCTGTCGTCTACTTTGGATGTGAATATCTCCGTAGTGCTTGAGAACGAGTGGCCGATCATTACTCCGATTGGGCCGCGAATTGTCACTGAAGGTCAGCTCTTGACAATCAACGTTTCGGCTACTGATCCGGATGGTCTGGTTCCGGTGTTATCAGTGAGTAAAGCCCCCGAGGGTTCAGTCTTTATCGACAATGGTGATGGTACCGGTGTATTCGACTATACTCCCGATTATTTCGGTGGACAGCGTCTGGAATCAGTGACTTTCCAAGCCTCCGATGGTATTTCGATGAGCAAAGAACTGGTATTGATCCAGGTCTACGATGCTGGTAATCAGGCTCCGGCCTTTGATAGTATCCCGACACCATCGGTGATTGAAGGCGATACCCTAATTCAGGGCATTACCGCGCACGATCCGGATGGTGGCACTCTAACGCTCACTTTGGACGAATCGGTCGTGAGCTTGCCTACCAACGCTGAATTCCTTGATCTTGGATTCGGTGTCGGTGCAATAACATTCTATCCCGACTTCACCCAGGCCGGTCTCTACGATATCAGTGTTGTTGCCTGGGATGGTCTGGAGGGCGACTCAACGACCCTGTCCGATACGATTACCATAACATTTGATGTGGTTGAATTCGGCAACCACGCTCCGGAAATCGTGCAACTGCCCGACTTGACGGTCTGGGAAGATTCTACCCTGGCCTTTAACATAAGCGTCTCTGATATTGATCTCGACGTGCTGACTCTCTCGACTGGCCCGTTGCCGACCAACGCCTCGTTTGTTGACGATGGTAATGGCATCGGCGGCTTCGCCTTTAGTCCGGACTTCAATCAGGCTGGCTCTTATCCGATTGAGTTCTATGCCTTCGACGGTACCGATACCGACACGATGGCTCTGACTATCACCGTGACCGACAACAACCGGCCTCCGTATGTCCAAGCTCCGGCCTACAGTTACACGCTGTATGAGACTGATACGGTCACGATCGTCGTCGAAGCTATTGACTTCGACGGCCCAATCCCGACTTTATCGGCACACCTCTCGGGTGTTGATTCGCTCGGCACGAATATGACATTTGTGGACAACGGCGATGCAACCGGCACATTTACATTTATCCCGGACTGGGATCAGGGCGGTTCAGTCAGCATCCCGAACCAGTATTCGGTTCTGTTCAGGGCGACCGATTCGGTTTACACTGATGTCTGGCAAGAAGATGCGCCAGTGGTGTTCAATGTGATAGATCGCAACAAGCCGCCGGAGTTGGTCTTCCCGCCGCCGGGCGGCCCGGGACCATATACAATAAATGAAGGTGAGATGTTATCATTCTATGTCGCTGTTATTGATGATGATGCTATCACCGATCCGAGTCTGACGGCTCAGGACGTACCGGCCACCAACGCCTCATTCACTTATGATGCCCCGAGTCGGGTAGGTCAGTTTACGTTCTCTCCTGATTTCGTTCAGGCTGGAACATACCTGATCACGTTTGTGGCGACCGATGATCGCGGAGCCACTGATACCGCAATAGTCCAAATTGATGTCCTTGAAGCCGGTAATCAACCGCCGAGCTTTGGGATCAATCTGCCGGATACACTCATGGTACCAACCGACCATGAGTATGAGATTGCGGTGACCCCATATGACCCTGAATTCGATTCGATCACGGTTGAGGCGTATCCGATGCTTCCAGATGCAATATTTGCCGAAACCGGTGACGGAACCTGGATTTATAGCTTCAGCGCTGATTCGACCAGTATAGGGGATATCTATGAGATAACCTTTGTAGTGACCGATTACCCCGGCCTGGCCACCGATACTCTGGTTACACATCCGAGAATAGTATCATTCCTGAGGGGTGACCTTGACTCTGATAACCTCTATTCGGTCAACGACATAGCTTATCTTGTCGATTACCTGTTCCGTGAAGGTCCACCACCGGTTGTGTTTGAGTCGGCCGATGTAGACGATAGCGGCACAATTACTATCAGTGATCTTTCCTACCTGATCTACTACATGTTCAAGTGGGGACCACAGCCGGCACCGTAAATACGGGCCACACGATGCCAAGGGAGCCGCTTTTTAGCGGCTCCCTTTCTTTTTTCCTGATAATTTGAGGCTTGCCTACAAACCCAGTAGACAGTTGTGCCCAGCTATTGTTCCGTCAAAACGGGGTTTAGCTCCTCTCCACATCTGTCTGATTTTGTGCGTGGTGTACGCCTCCGTGCGCCACGAGGTTTTGGGGCAGACGAGGGCGTCTGCCGCCCACAAGCAACTACACAAAAGGACTTTATCAACAAGTCTTTTTGGCGCGAATTCTGCGCCGGAATTATATCGGGTATTCACACAGTTCGGTCATGGTTCAAGCATCATAATCCTTGACACGACAAGGCTTTTATGCTAAAATAAGAGTGCGGTGCCATCAGAACTACCTCCCCTGCGGGGTTTGGTGGAGTTAGCAGTAGAGAATAATTCTGCCCGGATCCCTACCTCACTCTGAGAAGGTTGTTTGGCCTTGGTCGGTAGGAAGTGTGATGTTTGCAACTGGATGTTCGGCAAGTGTGTGTTTGTGTGACCAGCTGAAGAACATGATGTGGTAATTAAGAAGCGGAGTAAATCAGGCTTTATTGAACAAGTGCGACAGCCGATTAGGCTGACCTCAACGCACATAATTTATGTTATATTATAATGTCGACTGGACGAGTGAACCTTTGAGTATGAAGGAGGTAATTGAAACCGAAGAGTAACGCTGATACAGGGTGTGAGGAGACCATAAGCCCCTGTTGAAGAAGAAATCAAAAGACAGTAACTCGGCTCTTTTTTACGAGCGGAGTTCATAAACGAAACGTTCGAAAGGAAACGAGTATTATGAAAAAAGCACTATTTGCATTTGGCATATCGGTGCTGTTGTTTGGGTTCATGGCGATATCAGCCTCTGCCGCTACCGGCACGCGGGTTGATATAAATGACGCCGCACGTCTCAACAACGTAAGCAATTTCAACCTTGGACCGTTCCCGATGGAATACCGTGAGGCTCTGGCTGATGGTGACCACTGGGACGGCGAGGGAATGCCCAACTCGGGCCGGCAGTCGATCGGTTCGTCCCTATCACCCGAATTGGGTATAGGCAAGGGCGTTAGCATTGATTTAACCTGGAGTGATGAGCAGTATACCTGGGGTATCGGCCGTCAGATATGTTCATGGTATAACGGTTTGACTGGTGTGGATGCGGAAGTCAGTGTCCACTTTGCCTATCGCGATAGGCCGGACACGGTGGTAGGTATTCCGTTTACCACGACCGGTTACAACGTCTATGATGCGACCGTAGCGACCAACAACTGGCCTCGGGGTCAGGATGATGGTTGTGACCTTGAAGCCTCAGACGATAGCGGTAATAGCTGGCTTGCCAGTATGGATATGATGGATAACGGCCGGGCCGTCATTGCGACTTCGGCCCAGTTCTTTGTTAAAAAGTCCGATGATGAGTACAGGTTTGACAACCTGATTTATTACCAGGGTGCGGAGTTCAACTGTGTCTACGATCCTCGTTCGGGCGTAAATGTGACCTGGGTTGATACGTCCGTCTACCGGCCGAACGGCATGGATGTTTCGGAGGGTAACTATGCCCGTGATCCACAGATCGCCACTCAGTGGGATGGTACTAACACCGTCGTTCACCTGGTGATGGGTGAATCCAATGGTACCGTGTTGAGCGGTAGCCATTTCCCCGATGGTGGCGAGTATAGGGTTTATTCTTACTATCGTAGAGTCGGTAACGATGCGTATACCGGTTCCTGGAGTACTGGACAGATTATTGACACCATGTGGTTTGTTTGGGGAAGTCTCGCGGCGGCGAAGTACCCCGACCAGGGTGTAGCCTATTCCTACACCAACGCAAGCTACTATGGTGCTCTGTTAAACAACGCTGAAGACAACGATGTATGGTATCGTGAATCATTGGACCGTGGTTTGTCTTGGGAGGATGCAGTCAGTGTCACCAATTATGAGAACGCTATTGCTGGCGATGCTAAAGCGTGGTTGGAGACTTTCTGTATGTATACATCCGATGGTAACCTGCACATTATCTTCGGTGCCACCCCGACTTCGGCTGATCCGTACTTTGATGGTTTCAACTGGAATGACTTCAACAATAACCTGTATCACTGGGATAAAGCCAGTGATGATATAGTCAAGGTCGCCAATGGTAACTTCATGAATCCGGGCAACCTTGATGGTTCCATGAACACCTTTCACTGTGGTTTTGGTGGCAGTAACGCCTTGTATCTCTCGTTCGCGCAAATGGGCGAATGTGATGGCAAACTGTACGCGGTCTGGGCACAGATTCATGAGCGCGCTAACCGGTATAATTGGCGGGATGCTGAAGAACAGCCGGCGCCGGGCGTCCTTGATGACTGTTCGGTTGTTGGTGAGCGTCTGGCTATGGCCAACTGGGAAATCCTGATGTCGGTGGCCAAGCTGGCAACTCCCGATCTCTGGGATTATCCTCGTAATATCACCGATACCTACACGCCGAACTGTGGCATTATTGGCTTAGAAGGTCATGAAGATGCTGAGGGGCCGTGTGGTTCTGAGTGGAAACCAACGATTGAGAAGTATGCTCTCGACGAGTCTGGCCTGAGCTTGACCTGGCCGGCCGAAGCGGAAGTCGATATGTCGCCGGGCGAAGACTACAACGCTGGTTGGTATCTCAATATGGAATACATGGATGACCAGTTCCCGGGCCCGTATGCCTGGGGTCGTACTAATCCTCCGGGAACCGAAAACTCAGAAAAGTGGATCCGCCTTGCTTGCGTAGAGCCGATTGAGGCTTCGCAGATCAGCATTATACCATTTGCTATTGAGTGGCCGGAATGGGTTGAGCTTGGTATGGCCAACGCTATCCCGGTGACGGTAATTAACGAAGGTAACGTAATGCTCAACGTGACCGATGTCAGTGTCACCGAGACTACTGGTAGTGGTTGGCTGAGTGCGAGCATTACCCCAACTTCGGGTGCTCCGTTCCAGGTAACCGCTGGTGTGGACAACACCGACACTTTCGACATCAATGTTGATGCTTCCGGTTTGAGCGTGACCACTTGGCTGGACGGTGAAGTTGTAATTACTTCAGACGCCGCCAATTACACTACGGTCACTATTCCTATCCATGTCCTGGCCGCGTCCGAAGTTGAGCCGGTGATGTGGGATACGGTTATGACCCATGAGAATATGTTCACCGAGTATTTTACTCCTGAAGGCGAATGTATTGCTCTGATGGTCGGTAACAACGGTGACCTCGGTTGGGGTGCTGGAAGTTCCGGTGGAGTAAACCTCGATTATTATGAGTCCGAGCAAGAGTGTAGCACCGAGCGTGGGCGTGACCGCTACTACCTTATGGGCTCAACTGCCTTTACGATTCTGGCCGATGCCAGTGATGGCACCGGTGCCAAGTTGACTCAGTCGACTAACGATCCCCACCAGGGTGACGAGACCGGCTGGGATCCGATTGGTACCAAAGGAAGCCTTACCAGAGGTCTGGGTACGGGTGGTAATGGTAACGATTATGCCTATGTTTACACTGGTGCTTTCGTTAACCGTGACACCACGATTGCTATGGAGCGCACTGTTTACGGTCCGCGTTCGGCTGATCCGACTAACGAAATTATCAATTTCGTGGTCATGAACACGAAGGTGTACTCTGGTGACGGCGCCGCTCACAGTCATGTTACTATCGGTAACGTGTGTGACTGGGATGTGCCGTCTGACGCACCACCGTTCAACAAGAGTGGCCTCGGTAGCAGTTTCGTCTATATGCAGGGTACAGACACATTATTATCTGACGCCTGTCAGTCCAGTCTTAACCGATACGCTACGGAAGCTTTCGGTGGTGGTTACACTTCGGCCGAATGGGAAGCCAACAACTGTGTAAACGGTAGTGACTATTTTGGCTCCAAGGCTTATAACCAGCTTCTGATGGTTGATACTACCCATACTCGCGCAGGAGTAGTTCTTGATCCTGATCAGCCGTTGGTTGATCTTTGGTGGGACTCGGTATGTGTGTCTGGTCTGGGTGCCCAAGTCGAAACGGATTCAAGTGACCAGGCGGTCTGGTTCACGTATGTCCATGACTACGACCTTGGTGCTACTGATACGCTGAACTTCTGGACAGTCCTTACGACGGTCCGTAATGGCACCCTGTCTGATCTTGAGGCTCAAGTGTCTTACGCCAAGAACTGGTATACAGCGACGGTTCGCGGCTGTGCCGTCGGTTGCTGTGTTGGTCGTGTTGGTGATGCCAACGGTTCTGGTGTTGATGAGCCAACGATCGGTGACGTTAGTGTCATGATCGATGCCAAGTTCATTACCGGCAGTTGTGCTGGAATCTTAGAGTGTCTTGATGAAAGCGATATCAACCAGTCGGGTCCGCCCAACGCGGCGACCTGTGCTGATGTCACGATCGGTGACATTTCGATTTTGATTGATTACCTGTTCATCACTGGTCCAAGCCTTGGTTTGAACGCCTGTTTCTAGACAGCTTCTTAGGTTTTTTCGGTTAATTTATTAGCCGACAGTATTTAGCGGCCACCCCGATTTGGGGTGGCCGCTTTGTTGTTGCGTGTGCGGTCGTGGGCGGCAGACGTCCTCGTCTGCCCCTTGATAGATTCGTAGGTCACGCCTACTTGGGGCGTGACACGTAAAGCGTCGGGCCTCAAGTGGGCCCGACCTACTATTTTGGATAAGGGGGTCGATAGAGCAGATTCTGCGCCGATCCGATTGCCCATATTTATTTATCGGAAAGTTCCTTTTTGATGGTTTTATATGGTAATTTACTGTTGACTCGCGAAAGATGGCCGGTTATTATAATTGTGGTGGTGTATGCCAGTATGTCTGGTAGGTTTGGTCGTTCGTCTGAGTCTTACCGGATATGCGGTGTAGTAACTCCATAATATAGATGTGATAAATAGATTAGGAACTTGATATTGTAGTTTTTGGAAGGAATGGAGGCTCAAACCAACATGAAAGTTAAATTGTTAATTGCCATTTTCGCGCTGGTGGCTTTTGCCGCTGGTGCTTCAGCTCAACAGGATACTCTCGATCAGGGTGAGGCTGATTCTATTTTCATTACGCTTGCTCATACACCCGACGTTGCCGCTGGCGATTCATCCCTGGTGGTTGAAGTTTATGTTTTCCACGATTACGCGCTGGGTGGTATGAGTTGCGGCTGGCAGTGGACCCCTGAGTGGATGCAGTTAGATACTGCTTACTTTTCCCCTACAGCTGTTACTGCTTTCAATTTGTTACAAGCGGTGTACTTCCCGAGTGATCGGGCTGGCTCAAATGCGAACCAGACTTTTCAGACATCAGGGTTAAGGATGATGGGTGCTGGTCTGCTTCCTTCGGGTGGGAGAACTCTGGTTGCCACGTACGAGTTCCACATAGATTCACTTTTTGGTACTGACGAAATAACCTTTGAATACTTTTCGGATGTTCGGATGTTGTTCACTAGTGCCGCGAGTCCGGCCACCGAATGGGCACCTCAGTTTGGCGGTAGCATCTCCTTTTTTGATCCGTCCGACGTTAACTCAACCGGTACTGGGGAACTCCCGACCAAGTTTGAGTTGAACCAGAATTATCCGAACCCGTTTAACCCGGTGACGGTGATCAAGTTTGATCTGCCGAAAAAGGCCCACACTACTCTGACTATTTTCAACGTTCTTGGACAGAGAGTCACCACCTTGGTGGACGAAGACCTGGCCCCCAATTTTTACGAAATCGAGTGGAACGGCACCACTGATGCCGGTAATCAGGTCGCTTCTGGTATCTACTTCTATCGTTTGAGCGCAGGCGAGAATGTGACAACCAAGAAGATGATGCTCCTGAAATAGGCGCAATTTATTTGAACGCAATGACCCCCCGGCTGGGCCGGGGGGTTTTTTTGTGGTATGAAAAATCTCACAAATGGTTGGTGATGGCGGTGTTAGTCAGTTAACGTCTTGGCCCCCTTGTCGTTAGGTGAATTATGTTGACTTTTTGTGTGATCTGTAGTATTGTTAATGTCTATCCGCTAGTTACGAAAACCTAAGTTACTGGAACGTAGGGACTTATATGTTAGGTGTTATCGGCAATCGATTTTCCATTGGTAAAGAAACCTACACGCCATTTTCGGCGGAGCTTCACTATTTTCGGATTGAAAAACGCTACTGGTCGATTTGTTTTGAGCGTATTCGAAAGGCCGGATTTCGTATTATCTCCACCGCGGTTCCGTGGAATATTCACCAGGATAATACCAAGCATGTTGATTTTGCCGGTTTTGATGATCCTCGCAAGGATCTGATTGTCTTTTTGGAATTAGCTCGCGAGTTTGGATTTAAGGTTATCCTGCGTCCAGGTCCGATGGTTTTCGGGCAGTTACCGTACGCCGGTCTACCACAAGCTTTGTTCACTGACATCAAGCTTTATGCTCGTGATAGCAGTGGTGCTGAGATTAAGTTGCCGGATCAGAATGGTGTCAAAGGTGGCTATCTGCCATCGTATTTGCATCGCAATTTTCAATTTCACCTACGCAACTACTTCAAAGCTTTTATTGAGACGACCAAAAACTACGTACATCCGCGAGGTCCGGTATTCATGGTGGAGTTGGATTACGAGACTTCGTTTGGTCACTTGTTGAATCCGGGTTCAGCCGACTATAACCCGGATGTCTTGGCTGAATTCTTTCCAGAGTTTCTGTGTAATCGCTACGAGGACATCAAGAAGCTAAATTCCGCCTATAAAGAGAAAAACAAGGATTTTGAATCAGTTGAGCCGCCACGCAAGTTTGATGGTTTGGAGTTGAATGATTACCCTAAGGTTCTCGACTGGTTCCGGTTTCGTGAGTACGTGCTAAACGAGTACCTGTCGATTTTGGAGGATGTTTTTACATCGTTTACAGTCGAACCTTTACTTTTCCGGTCACTTTATTTCAGACCGGGTGACATCCTTCCCGCTTTTGATCTTGTGCCTGATGATCGCTCACCGTTCCTGGGGACTAATATCTTTCCGGAGGGAAGCTATTTTGATCTGACCAATAAAGCCCGTTTCCTTAAGGCGGAGTATGGTTTTGCGTTTGCGGCTTCGTTCTCGTCAGGTGCGGCGGCATCGGATCCGGAGCGTGATGAAGCTATCGCTCCTATCAATCCCAACGTGCGGCGTTTCTATATTGCGGCCGGGCTGGCGGCTGGTCTCAAGGGGCTCAATCATTACATGTTTGTAGATCGAGATCATTGGTATGGGGCACCGCTTCGCCAGGATGGCACTGTGGCCAGCACTTATGATGTAGTGAAGAACTTCAACATCGGTATTGAGACGGTTGATTTTGATGAGATAACATCGGAGCCAAAAGTGGCTATTTTGGCCAACCGGTTGTATTACTGGATGCGGGAAGCTAAAGGCAAGAGAGACTTCCAGTATTTCGAGCGTCTTCTCAACGAAACCACGACTGGATTCTGCCGCGATCTGGCCCGACTCAGATTAGAGTACAGTATCCGTGAAAACCGCGACTATAATAACATGAATCAGTTTGAGACGGTTTTTGTACCATCCGGTGAAGTCATGGCGGAGAAGGATCAGGAGGCGATCATTGAGCTGGCCAAAGCAGGCACGACAATTATTATGTGCGGCCTGATGCCGAAATACAACGAGCATTTCAAAGATTGTCAGGTGTTGGCCAAGCATTTCCGAATCAAGACAACGGTCGGTCACCAGGTGGTTACGGTATCTCACAAGGCCGGTGCTTTTACCGGTTCCTTTGCCGGTTATGCCTATGGTTCCATTCGTTCTACCGATGAAAGCAAGGTGCGCATACTGGCCACTGCTGATAGTAAGACTGTTGGTGTGTGTAGTACACGTTTCAAGGGTAGCCTGTATTTCTTCTCGTTCGATATTGCTTCAGGTGGCGATCATAACAAACTAGCCTACATCGAATCAATTCTTGGTGTCACTGGTCACAAATCTTACTTGTATTGCAGTGATCCATCAATCAATCTGGCTTTCCATATGGGTGGTAAGAAGGGATTGCTTTATGTTGTAGCGCCTCCGCCGGGCCAATTATCGGATGGTCTTGAGGCGGCCTGTAAGGAAGTTATCATTCAGGCTGATTTGCGCCAGGCCGGATTTGCGGCGGCCAAGATCAAGCTCACTAATATTCTTGAGGACGCCGAAGAGGTTAAGCCGATTCGAATTACGGCCAAGGAACTGCGTAGTGGTTTGGTTTTGCCGGTTCAGTTCCCAGACGGAATGATTTTCAGGGTGGAAAAGGGTTAGGGCCGAGCGGCCACATCTGACCGGCTATGTTAAAGAGATACAGTTCGACGGTGCGGCGCTTGGGGGTGGTGGGCGTGATGCTGGTCGGATTGCTATTTGTCGGCGGTTGCGACTTATTCAAAGTTACTAAACTCTATGAGCTTGGGGTAGTTGTTTCGGTGTCGCCGATTGCCTCCGAGGTGGGTCAGCAAGTTCTGTCCCAGGGGGGTAATGCGTTTGATGCCGCTGTGGCGGTTGGGTTTGCTCTGGCCGTGACCTATCCGCAGGCAGGTAATCTTGGCGGAGGCGGTTTTGCTGTGGTGTGCGATGGCAATTCCGATCTGGTGGTTACGCTGGACTTTCGCGAGATGGCGCCAGAGGGTGCTACTGAAGGAATGTATCTCGATGAGAACGGCAAGGCCGATGATAGTCTTTCTACCCGAGGAGCTCTGGCGGTTGGTGTGCCAGGGACGGTGGCTGGACTTCATGCATTGTGGGAGAATTACGGTACTATGCCGTGGTCGGATCTGGTCAATATTGCCGGGCGCTTAGCCGACACTGGTTTTGTCGTTGATCAGTTTCTGGCTGATGCTTTTGATGGTCACCGTAGTTCTTTGGTGGAATTTGAGGAAACCCGCGCGGTCTTTTCCCCTGATGGTGTTTTTCCGGGAGTCGGGGATCGATTTGCACAGCCCGATCTGGCTAGGTCGTTGTACCAGATCGCGGCCGAAGGGCCCGCGGCGTTCTATTCCGGTTCGATTGCCGACAGTTTAGTTGCCTGTATGGAGAAACATGGCGGTCTGATTTCGCACACAGACCTGGAGAGCTATCGACCGGCTTGGCGACCACCATTAAAGTTCACCTTTGATTCGCTGACCATCTATAGTATGTTACCGCCCAGTTCCGGGGGATTGATGTTAGGGCAGATTCTCAAACTGCTGGAGCCGTATGATTTCTCCAGATACACGCCCGACGCTCCGGAATATATCCATTTATTTTGTGAGGCCAGCCGATTGGCCTATGCTGATCGTTCGAAGCATTTGGGCGATCCTGCATTTTATGATGTCCCAATGTCGTTGCTTGATTCCGCCTATCTTGAAGGTCGTCGCGATCTGATATCGCTCAAGGAAGCCAACTCATCGGTTGAAATTCTACCGGGTAATCCCCTGCCGTACGAATCGGACCAGACCACCCACTATTCGATTTGCGATAGTGCCGGCAATATGGTGTCGATCACCACTACTCTGAACGCCGCTTTTGGTTCTGGTCTGGTGGTCGCGGGTGCTGGATTCCTGCTCAATAATGAGATGGATGATTTCTCGATCAAACCGGGTCATCCCAATCGATACGGCTTGATTGGTAGCGAAGCTAATCGGATTGAGCCGGGCAAACGTATGCTATCGTCTATGACCCCTACTCTGGTATTCAACAATGACCGGCCGTTCCTTATTCTTGGTTCACCGGGCGGGTCTAAAATTATCACTATTGTGGCTCAGGCTATTATCAATTTCACTCGGTTTGGTTTGTCACTGGAAGAAACAGTTGAGCAACCGCGATTCCACCATCAATGGTTACCGGACAAGATTTACCTTGAAGAACAGAGTTTCAGCCAAGCCACTATTCAGCGATTACAGGCATACGGGCACCAGATCAAAGAGCGATCTCGTTATGGTGATTTGGAGATGATTCTGATCGCACCCACCGGATTGATGAGTGGTGCTTCCGACTCAAGATATGGTGGAGCGGCTGTCGGGTGCAACTCACCGACGATCAACTGATACGCAGATATCCCGGTTAGGGGAATCTGCCTCAATCAGCGGGCGTGACGGCAACAATTGTAGTAGATGAATCAGGAGGATTGGCCTCCCGACCACCTACTGTGAACCGGCTTACACAGATTCTTTCTTGCGAGTGGGCGGCGTTTCGTAGCCTCTCAACCACCATATGACGAAGACACTGGCCACGCCAAGGCAGTAGGCAATGAGATAGATGGCCCATTCCGGAGTCAAGGTATTCGCTCCGCTGACGAAATTTGTGCTAAATCCGATTGATAGGCCGATTCCCATACCGATTCCAATTAGCCATCCGGTACGCCCGCCCGCTTGCCGTTGTTCTTTGAGCCGCTCTTTAGTGTTCATCGTTCCTTCCTAACTGTTAAAGGTTATTATCCCCAAACTACAAATACGCACCCAATGACACTCCCAATTAATGCGATGGTGCAACCCGCAGCCACACATTCCGGATACGCTAGCCCAGAGGGAGCGCATAATAATAACGTTGTAGCACAACCAGCGGCGGTGCCTTCTGCAAGACAATCAAGATAGTCATCAAGAAGAGTCAGTGCTGCTGGGCCGTCCGTTGATCTACCGCGGTAATGCCCTACCTCCGCAGGAAAATTCAGTTGCCAAACGCCATCGGTCTCCACGGTGAAACCTGCATCCGGATCCGGCTCAACGAAGGAAAGCATATAGGGCGCAATAATGAAACCCAACTCGCTCTCGGTAAACGTGACATACATCGCCTGGCGCGTAGGGTCGGGCGTGTATGTCATGGCAAGAGTTACAAACTGAACCAGCATAGAGTCCGTTCCGCCGTCCGGAATGCCATACCCTTCCACCACAAATGAATGCTCCGGCGCAAAGGCGTACCCTTGAGATTCATAATTATCAAGATACGACTTGACAGTATACCTTGTTGCCGCCTTGTCCATTATCTCCTGACCATAAGCGTCATCCCATGTGTACATGTTATCCGCATCTTCATAGGTCGATTCAGGCTGGTTCGTATTGTTCGCTTCTACAGCGGAAACACTCTCGCCTGAAGAGTAAACTCCCTTATCTGAATCACACCCTACAAACATAACAACACCAAGAATCATAGTAGCGATCACTACGAAAAGCAACTTGAATTTCAACATAATCTAGCCCCTTAACCTTTCAGTTCCAATATATTTTTCGACCAACTACTTGTCTCAGAATCCACAACCAGTGTCAAACCTCCTTTCTTGTGTTATGGCGGGCGGGTGTGTGCGCGCTACTTTTCCCGATCCCAACGTGCCGCCTCAGCGCGCAGGACGCGCCATGTCTTTGAGAGGTTGCGAACTCCTGCA
Source organism: Candidatus Zixiibacteriota bacterium (assembly GCA_021163775.1). GTDB lineage: Bacteria > Zixibacteria > MSB-5A5 > GN15 > FEB-12 > JAGGTI01. Next base: position 24,515 of record JAGGTI010000014.1, on the reverse strand, counting down.
TCTCGAGTTATGTGTAGACAGAAACCGTGCCACAATCGGGGGTCGTTTTTCGGCTACCTAATAAGCCGTTGCTACTGTGTGACATAAGAGTGTGACGGGAGTGGAGTGCGGTCAGTTTACACGCCGACCACACGCAAGAAATGAGGCCGAGTACGAGATTCTCATGATATAGTACGCATTGTCCACCGAGGGGTACGCATTCGGACCCGAATGGTACGCGTTCGGACTCAAATAGTACGCATTGGGGGAGATTTGGTACGCAGTGGGAAGACTAAGCGAGATCAGTATTGGACTGCGCGAGATCGTACTTACGAATGCGCTTGCGAATCGTTCCCTCGCTCACACCCAATCGGCGAGCAGTCTCACGGCGATTCCAGGCGGTTCGATCAAGTATGCGCAACAGCCAGTCGCGCTCCGAGAGTACGTTGTCGTCGAGTAGCAATTCAATCATCCGGTCAACGTCGCCATCAGATATAAACAACAGCTTCTCGACCCTGTTTTTTAACTCGCGGATGTTGCCCCCGTAATCCGGAATAGAGAGAAGAACCCCAAGCCGCTCAATCGCCGGGCCGTTGCCGTTGACCTTAAAGCCATTCCCTGAATTGGTCAGGAAGTGCTCCACCATTGCCGGGATGTCTTCGACCCGTTCAGACAAGGGCGGCAAGTCAATCAAGATATTGTTAAGGCGATAGTATAGATCGGATCGGAAAAGATTTTCCTTCATGCGTTGATGAAGATCGCGATTCGTGGCCGCGATAATGCGAATATCCAAGAGAATCTCTTTGACTGAGCCCAGCCGCATGACTTTGCGGTCTTCAAGCGCTCGCAACAGTTTGACCTGCGTTGATCCAGGGATGTCTCCGATTTCATCGAGAAACAGCGTGCCGCCCTGAGCCAGTTCAAACCGTCCCTGTTTGCGCGAATCAGCTCCGGTGAAGGCACCCTTCTCGTACCCGAACAGTTCAGACTCAAGCAATGCCTCCGGAATACCCGTACACTCAACGGTAATGAACTCGCCTTGCCTGTCACTACAATCGTGAATATGCCTGGCCAACAGGTTTTTGCCGGTACCGGTCTCACCGGTCAGCAGTACGGTCATATCTGACTCGGCGATGCTTTTGGCTTTCTCGATCAGCTTCTTCATGACCGGACTCAGGGCAATGATGGCTTGACCGTTATGGTTACCGACTGATTTTCTCGGGCCATGTTCCAGATGCTTGTTTTTGCGAAGCTCAGTATCGGTCTTCTCGATATACGGCTTCACATCCTCGGACTCGAAGTACTCTCTTGCCAGGTAAAGAATCGCGTACCGTTCGCCGTTGTGGTACAGCCCGGAGGCACCAGCCGAGTAACGAGTGACGGCCAGTTCGTAGTTTGAACCGATGAGGCGGAACAGATCAATTGCTTTTGAGAACCACTCGCGCGCCTCGCTATCGTTACCCCGATGGTTCTCAATCTGGGCAAAGATGCGATAACAGGCGGCGATTTCGACCCGTTCATTGATCTTCCCGGCGACGGCGAGCGCTTCGGTGGCGAATTGGTGGGCTAGGTCATACTGCTCGGTAGCGATATACAAATCGCCAAAGAGGCGTTTGATCTGGGAGACAAGCGACGACTCAGGCGCGATCTCAAGGGAGATTTCGAGCCCCTTGCTGAGAGCCTTCTCTGCGGCGGTATAGTTGCCAGTAGCGATCTCGGCCATACCGAGAAACTCATAGTAGGTTCCGTCTTCACGTTGGAATGTGCCAAGGTATGGCTGACACTTCGCGAACATTTTCCTAGCCCGTGCCACTTCACCTGTCTGAGTGAAGGCTACCGCAACCATCTCAAACAGAATCAGGGTATTGCGGTGGCCATGCTTGTCATCCACATCTGAGATCAGACGTAAGTAGCTCGCAATAGAGTCAGTTAAGAATCCAGCCCTGAATTGCAATGACGCCAGGTTGATCATATAGGAGTATGCCGTGTCACCAAGGTCTTGCCAAATGGCAATAGCGCTCTTCACGTTGCGGATAGCAACGTCCATTTGTCCGAGTTGGAGCTGGGAATATGCCAGCCTATTGAGAGTGCGAGCATAACTACGGCGGCTTCCACAACGATCGTAGTGAGCAAGTGCATCGGTATAGGCTTCTATTCCAGGATGATGATCTCCCAGCAATGCATACATCCAACCCAGAAGGAACTTGCCCAGCGCATACTTCTCAGTATCAGGATCATGTCGGAAAATCTCGATAGATTCACGCAGACAACCCTCAACTTCCCCGCACAGTCCCTTGAACAGCTTTGCCTCGGAAAACAGAAGATTCCACAACCCGCAATCCTTGCGCGGTAGCGTAGACCGATCTATTGAGGCCAAGGCGTCGAGCACCTTGTCGTACTGTCTATCTCGAAGAAGTTCCTCCAACTTCGAGAGTTGTACCAGTGTTGTTTGCTTCATTGTTACCTATATCATCACCGCCAACATCGGCGATAGGAATTGTTATCCAACTGATGAAGAATAATGGCGAACTACTGAGCGAAGTCAGGCCGCTGATGAATAGCCAGATGGGATACTGATTTGGACAAGTGGGGGACTTTTGATCTGCCCAAGGCGTATCCTCATTTCTATCCGTCAACTGGTCGGGGCTTACAGGGTCCAATCTGGGATCACGCGCAAAGGCTGTTACTGTCGGGAAGAGTGTCACACAGAAGACGACCGTAAGCAACAAAGCGATCAGTCGTTTCATAATATCACCCTATGTTTGGATTTTATCATATTCTGATCCAAGTGTTCCACCTGTCTTTTAATTGTTGTTATAATATAGCTCAAACAAAATGGACTTGTCAAGAGGAAATGTGCAATCCTTGCGCGGGTATTTCCGTATCTACCATGCGATAGCGGGCGGCGAAACAACTATAACTGCACGCATCTTATAGCCAGCACCGGTCAGTACGTATGGCGACAACGATAGATACCCAATACAATTGCACCGGCTCCTATAAGCATAGTCAGAAAATAGAACACCAACCCTACATACGGAATGGCGGTGGCCAGGGTGATCAGAATCAGGCCGATAAACAGAGCCGCCTTGCCGGGTTTGGCCTGTCTGGGTCGAATCAGATTGAGCGTCATGTGACCGAGTACCAGTCCGACCATAATTTTGCCGGAGTACAGAATGATAGCACCGCTGACCGTGATGAAACTCGAAATGGGCAGGGCGAGTAGCGAGAAAACCAGTAGACACACTCCCAGGAATGCCAGTTCACCAGAAAGGAGAAGGGTACCTATGCCTGTTCCGACCAGGGCCAACAACAGGACAACTATGGCCATAATAAGCCCCAGGAGAGATACCAGCCCGGCGGCTATGGAAGCTGTGACTCGCCCACGAAGTTGTCGGAAAGATTCTTCGGTGTAAGGTTTGAATAGTTTGAAAACAATAATTCCGAAAATGAACGCCGCTAACAAGTTGGCAATGGCATAGGCAATGTCGGGTAGAATGCTGGTGTCGTCTTCTTTGGCGGACTTCGGTGCCTCCCAGATAGTGGTACCGACTACGGTCACGCCTGGTTCGAGGGTTAGTTGATCTTCGTTCTTGGTATGGTAAACAAGATTGCCACGGATAACAGCCGGTGGGGCGATGATAATTTTGTCCGCCTCAATTTCAAGATCCCCCCCAATTTGAGCAGTGACTCTGACTTTGTTTCCCGCACAAGTTGCGTTACCTAAAATAGTGCCATCGATATTTATCTCGTTGGCCGCGATATTGATATCTTTCTCAACAATAGACCCCTGGTGAATAATAATCGATGACCCGGCGCCGAGGATTGAGCCACCCACCCGACCGGAAACAGTGAGACGTTCCCCGAGAAAACGCAGTGAACCTTCGATAGAACCATTGTGATCCATATACTGACAGGCGAAATTGCCAGATTGACCGATATTGCCCTTGACCACTACATCACGGCCAAAGCCGGTGAAATCACCGGCAACTACACCATCGACTCGGATTTTGTCGGAAAAGGCATAGAAATCGTCATCGATCTCGTGAAGATGGGAAATGTGAACATCATTGCCACTTTCCACAGTAGTTGCACCGATCGGGGTGACCAATAGCATAGTCAGGCCGATCAGCATTAAAGGTATGTGTTTTATACGCAGGCAATTCATATCATTTGTTCCCTGGTTAGGGTTTACGTAAGGCGCCACTTGCAAGTTGCCGTTCGGAGCGATAAAAGGCAACTCAAAAAAGAGATCGCCTGGATCAGGCTGGGTGGTCAAGGGGTGGCCAGTTATGTGCTGTCGGGTTTCTCCGCACTTGAGCAACAAAAGTAGAGCCCTCGCACACCAGATTGTTCTCGCTTATGTAGCCGGCAAGTGTTGCGGATTCCGAAGTCTGGGTGTATATTTCAAAGCTGAGGATCATGCATTGGCGATAATGACGGACTGATCAGTGGGAGACAGATATGCCTATCTTTGAAGTAGGGTCAGAGGGACTCAGAGACATCAAAGAAACTACATTTTCTGATGTCGGTTTGAAAGAGCGATCAGACTTGCAGCGATTGCTTCGAAAGCAAATCGAAGTGGTGTCGGAAGACACATTGGTTATCGCTGAAGAGTTCGGCGAGTGGGAAGGGTCTCGACGCCGTATAGATCTACTGGCAATCGATACCCAAGCCAACCTGGTGGTCATTGAACTTAAACGATCCGAAGACGGCGGCCACATGGAGTTGCAGGCGCTTCGATACGCGGCCATGGTATCTACCATGACATTTGATCGTGCCGTAGAAGCCTACTCCGCCTACCTGACCAGACAGGGACGTGAAGATGATGCAGCTCAGTCCATTCTGGGTTTTTTGGGTTGGGACGAACCGGATGAAGATGACTTCGCCCAGGACGTGCGCCTCATACTGGTATCCGCCGATTTCTCAAAAGAACTGACTACGTCGGTCATGTGGCTAAACGAACGCGGACTTGACATCCGATGTGTCCGCATCAAACCGTACGATGACAACGGCCGCACCCTCATCGACGTGCAACAGGTGATCCCCCTACCCGAGGCCCAGGACTACATGATCAGCATCAGGGAGAAAGCGGGGAAGGAACGAATCGACCGAACGGGAAAAGCCAGTCGCCACCTGTTGAGACGCGAGTTCTGGGAAGGGCTATTGGGTCAAATCGAGGGCAAAACGACTCTGTTCGACAACGTGTCTCCAAGCAAAGAGAACTGGATCCTGGCTGGAAGTGGCATATCCGGTTTTCATTACTGCTTTGTGGTACGCCTCAAGGATGGGGAGATTTCGTTTGTTCTCGAAGCCGAGAAGGAAAAGAACAAGGCCGCGTTTGACTGGTTGCATTCCCGCCGCCAAGACATCGAACAGTCCTTTGGTGAACCGCTGGTATGGAGGCGGGCTGACAACCTGAAGAGATCGGACATTACTTTCGTTATTCCAGCGGGTGGAATATTTACTGAGAAATCCGAGTGGCCGAAAGTACAGGATACTATGATAGATGCCTTGGCACACCTGGAGAAGGCGATCTCACCGCACATAGCGGGCTTGCGTAACCATCTGCAGTCATTAGGACGGGACTAGGTTCATTAGGAGATACTCCGTGCCCGGCAGATGTCCACATCTGCCGTAGGTCGAAACCGCCCGAAACGGTCTGGTTTCGACCTACGGGTCTTTCATGTGTTTCGCCAGGTCTTTGTGTCGATGACGTTGGCGATGTGACTTGGCGACTATTGCGCAAAGACGCTGTCGTACAGTCGGTTCCGTTTACTGCCGGTTCACACGCCCACAGGAGTGGACGCAAGAACTGGCAAAACATGTAATTTTAGGGACAACTTCCATCTGACTTGTCATAATCCGTTAAGCCACAATAGATACTGCCGATCATTAAGGTGTATGGTCTATAGTTCGGTACCAATATGAAACTGTTCCTGGATCGCAATAAGACGCTTCTGCCCAGGATCGACGTGGTTGTCCTGCTCACCAGGATTCTGACCTTTGCATCGGTCTGCTGGTTTGCTGTGTTTGGTACCTATGAACAGAGCGATAACGTTCTAATCTACGCCCTTATTTCCTCTTATACCATGCTGATTATGATGTTTTCCGCTGGTATGATGGGGAAATTTGATCTGAAGTTGGCTTACCTCGGAACGATCATATACGACCTCATTTTTTTGCCACTCTTTGTGCTGTACACTGGCGGAATGGATTCATCGCTGTATCTATTTTTCTACCTGACCGTATCAGTGGCGGCCTATGTGCTTGTGTTTCCAGTGGCCGCAACTATCGTGGTGATACTGACCGCCAGCTATATTGGTTTGGTGATGCATCAACTTACGGTTGATAATCTATTCGGATTCTCCATACGTATCGGTCTACTCTGGATTTACTTTTTGGCACTTTCCTACGTATCAGAATACATGCATAAGTCGGAACGACGACTGATGAAACTGTTCAACACCCTGAACATGAGAACCTCGGAGTTAGAGAAATCTCAGGCGCAACTGGAGATGACTTACGAAAACACCCGCGTCCTGGCTTCGTTTATGGAACCGGATGATGTGGTGCGTGAAGTGATGCGTATTATGGGCAATACACTGGGTTATTCCAGCTATATGATGATCCTGCGCAATCGCCAAGGCGAGTATTACTATCGGGCGCGCTGTATGGTCAGTCGCACCAGCTACAGCCTTCGCCCGCTGGATATCTCAAGAAACGAGTTATTGACCCGTGTGGCCAATGGTCAGGAAGCGATACGGATTAACGATCTGACCTCACGCGATGATTACCAGACTCTGAGCAAAGATAGCAAGTCGGCGTTGATTGTTCCGATGGCTTTTCACAATTATGCCAGTGGTTTGCTGGTCGCCGAGTCGAACGAGACGCAATCGTTTAGTGAACGTGATGAGCAACTTTTGATAGTAGTAGCCCGCTCGGCTGGTTTGGCTATGGAAAATGCTGAACTACTGCGACGCACGGAAGAATTATCTATTATTGATGAGTTGACCAATTCATACAACTATCGCTTCTTTGTTCAGAAGTTCCAGGAAGAAAAGAAGCGGGCCGTGCGGTACAATCTGCCGCTGTCGATTATTATGATCGATATCGACTGGTTTAAGAAACTAAACGATAGTTTCGGCCATGAAATAGGCAATATTGTATTGAAACAGCTCGCAAGTGTAGTCGAAAAGTGTATCCGGGATGTTGATATATTTGCACGCTACGGAGGCGAGGAGTTTGTCGTTATTCTCCCCCAGACACCTTTGAGCGAAGCACAGGTGATCGGTGAGCGTATCCGATCACAGGTTGAAGCTATGATTATAGATACTGTGACCAAGGGTACCGTTCAGATTACCGTATCAATCGGAGTCAGTTCGTATCCTGAAAACGGCCGTTCCGAGGAGGAGTTGGTCACGGTGGCGGATCAGGCACTTTACAGGGCTAAAGACTCCGGTAAGAATCTAGTGTGTGTGTCTTAGATAATGACGTACTATGTTCGTAGAAAGGGTCGCGTCAGCGACTAACGATTATGGAAAAGATACTCAAACGTATAGGCCAATTGTTTGTCATGTCCTTCGAAGGCGAAACGCCCCCGGAGAGATTTCTCCGTTTTTTAGCCTCGGAGCAGATTGGTGGGATAATTCTGTTTGAGGCAAATTGTCCGTCACACGCTCAGGCGCGCGACAATATCCGGCTGATAAATCGGCGGATCACAAATGTGCCGCCGTTAATTGCGATTGATCAGGAAGGTGGACCTGGCTGTCGGTTAAAAGGGGCACCGGTGGAGTATGCCGCCGCCGCTGACTATGCGGCCCGCAATGACCTTGAAGGTTTTACCGAGGACTATGCTCGGGCTGTAGTCCTGATGAGCACTCTTGGAATCAATCTAAATCTGGCCCCGGTAGCTGATATTGCGCTCAACGATGATAACCAGTGTCTCTCGGGGCGCTGTTATGGGAGTGATCCTCAGAGTGTGAGCCGCTTCGTGCGAGCTTCGGTCCGAGTGGCCAAGAGTCATCGGATGCTGTCTTGTCTGAAACATTTCCCCGGCCTGGGGGAGGCTAAGATTGATCCCCACAAGGCGATGGCGACTGTTGATTACGACCGCGTGCTATGGGAGCAGCGTGAGATGGTTCCGTTTTTAGCCGGAACCGAAGTTGGTGCCGATCTGATAATGACCACTCATCTGCTGGCAGATAAAATTGACAACCGCATAGCGACCGCTTCAAAAACAATCTGTTCGGAGATGATCCGTCGCAATCTTGATTTCGATGGGCCAATTATCACCGACGATTTGACCGGAATGAAAGGGGTTGATTCGCTCGGTTCCTATGGTGAGCGGGCGGTGGCGGCTTTTATGGCGGGCCACGACCTGCTCCTTTTCTGTAACAGCTATGAGGCCGGGATGGAAGCATACGAATACTTCCGTGATGCGGTAGAGTCGGGCGATATCCCGAAAGAACAGGTGCGAGAATCGCTTGATCGAGTTGCTGGAGTTAAATTAAAGCTGAGGCATTCGGTCGTGGTTTGAGATGAGTCTACCGCGGTTACTAAAAAAGAAGCGGATGAATGTTCTCGGACTCAACTCCGGGACATCGGCCGATGGTCTGGATCTGGCGGTGATTGAAATTGATCGCTCGCGGGGTCGCTATCGCACCCGTTTTCTGGCTGGACGAACGCGGAAATACCCCGCTGATCTGCGCCGTTTGATTTTGAATATAGCCGATTCAAAAACAACGTCTCTCGATGATCTGATCCGCCTTGATCAAGCACTGGGTATGTTCTGTGGACATACCGCGGCATTATTTGTACGTAACTTGCGGAAGCAGGAGATAAGAATTGATGCCATTGCGTCACATGGTCAGACGGTACGACATATTCCGCAGGCGAAAAAAATCACCGGACAATTGGTGCGCGGAACGCTCCAAATAGGGAATCAGGAACAAGTCTCCGCCCTGACTGACCGGGTGGTAGTGGGTGATTTTCGTCAAGCCGATATTGCGCTTGGAGGCGAAGGGGCACCGATCACAATCGCCGCTATGCAGAGGCTGTTTTCGTCCCCTGATGAATCACGGTTAATTGTCAATATAGGTGGCATTGCTAATTTCTTTTATTTCCCACCTGCCCGCTCACGTTTACTGCCAGCCGCATCTGACTGCGGCCCGGGCAACAGTCTTTCTGACATAATCTGTCAAAAGCTGTTTCGGGTGGCGTATGACCGGGGTGGTCGTATGGCCTCAAAGGGACGTATATCGCAACGGCTTCTGACCCTGCTCTACGGCGGGGCGTTCCTCGATCGAACTACGGTCTCGACCGGTCGGGAACTATTTGGAATCGAACTGGCCGAGAGTATTATCAAACAGGGACGGAAGTTGAAACTGTCAAAATCCGATATACTGGCGACCACAGCCGAATTGACCGCAGTTTCGATCGCTGACCATATCAGAATTTTTATCGATCGTGATAGTCGACTTCACAAATTGTATTTGACCGGCGGCGGTGTACATAACAAATTTTTCATACGTCGGTTACGAGAGCAGTTTGACAAAATTGGAGTTGTTTCTATAACCGCGCTGGGGTTCAACCCTGATTTGGTGGAAGCTTCGGCTTACGCCGTGATGGGTGAAGCCTGTCTGCGAAGTGAAGAATTACCGACCTGTTTTGACAGGGTCGACCGGTCGAACCGGAACCCGATTCTGGGTCGGATAGCGCAACCACCGCGAAAGAGGAACAGGTGACACACCACGAAAATGACAAGATTTCAATCAGACGAATGAGCCGCCTCCTGGTTCGCCTGTTATCCGGATTGATCCTGCTGGTTTTAGTCTGGAGTTGTGGCACGGTGCCGGGATTGCAGGAAGAATCGGTTACATCGTTTATCCGAGTGCCGTTTGTGCGGGTGCTGCTGACGGAGAGTGCCGAAGATCTCAAGATTGGTTCGGAGGGGTCGTTTGCGATTGAATGCCTGCGTGACGGTCAACAGGAAGTGTTCTACTCCAGCCAGCCAGTCACCATTCAGTGTGTCGGGTATCATCTTACGGTGCGCAACCATCAGGGTGACATTGTTCGTCAGGCGTTGGACGAGGTTAATATCATACCACGGGGGGTGGGCAATCGGGTAAAGTTTGACAAGCGACGCTATCGTGGGATTATGCGTTTGTTGCCGCGGGGTGAAGTTGTGCGGGTGATAAATATCGTTTATATGGAAGATTATCTCCGCGGTGTGGTACCTCCGGAGATAGGCGCTCGAACCGAATACGAACTGGAGGCGGTCAAGGCTCAAGCGATAGCCGCCCGAACTTACGCTATGGCACATTTGAAACAGTACGCGGGTGAACCTTATGATGTGAAATCGAGCATTATGGATCAGGTCTACGATGGTGCTTCGGGCGAAAACAAGTTAGCCAACAAAGCGATCGACCAGACCGCTGGTCGGGTGATAATGTACCAGGACGAATTGATAAACGCTTACTTTCACTCAACCTGTGGTGGTCGCACCGATGATATCGCAGACGTATGGGATCGCAAGGATATTCCGTATCTCAAGTCGGTAGATGATCAGGAGGCTTGTTCGTGGTCAAAGTATTACAATTGGAGCGAAACTTTTACCGAGCAACAACTCCGTGGGCGGATAGAGCAATATCTGGCCTCGGATCGAGGTCGTGACTTGAGAATTGGGCAAATCACTGATCTGAGTATAGTCGATCGCACCGCTGGTGGCAGGGTGCGGAAACTGCTGGTGCGAACTGACCTTGATGTATTCAGCTTTCAGAAAGATCGTATCCGCTGGGTGATAGGACGTACTTCCAACCCGGACCTGATTTTGCCGTCCGATCGGTTTGATCTTGATATTGAGCGCGACTCGGGTCAGAATATCGTGCGGGTGACGTTCCAGGGTCAGGGATACGGACATGGGGTAGGGATGTGCCAGTGTGGAGCGATCGGGCATTCACGAAATGGCTGGTCCTGCGACAGTATCCTGACCCATTACTACACAGCAGTTGATATCAAGAAATTATATTAGTCGATTAGTTAAGGTTGATTTTCTGGTGAAAACGTCGCACCGTAGGGGCATGCGAATCACGACTGTGATATTTATTCTGGCCCTGCTGGTTTCGGGGGCAACCGCAACTGAGTACCGTTTCGCGCTTGGTGCGGGTGGTGGTATGACCGAATTGGGTGGCGGTGATTTTTTCAGTTTTGACTCAAAAAATCCGGTTTGTTTTACCCTGGGGCACCGGCTCTCCAGTGGTTGGCAACTCAATTTTTCATATCAGGTGTACACTATGGCCAACGATACCGGTGTCGACTTGATCGACTCGGTTGGTGATCTGTACAACAACAGCCCGTTGGAATACAAAACAACGCGGCTGGGCCTCCTGTTTGATCATAAACTGTTTAATGCACAGCGGTTTTTGAACCTGACGTTCGGGTTAGGTGGTGGCCTGTCAATATGGAAGGTGATTGACCCGGCTACGCACACGACTATGACCGTTCGCAGTGACAAAAATGAGACTACTGATTTTTCGGCCAGTGAACTGTTTTTATCCGGTTCAGCCGGAATTCTGGTGCGCCCATCCGATCGCATTTCACTGCACTTGAGCACATCGGCTGACTATTTGACGGGAGCCGGAGCCGAGTTCGAAACGGCTATCAACGAGAGGCGTGACAAGCTGTCCTGGGGTGGTTCTGCGATACTCTATTTTCATTTTGGGCGGGCTGATGTCCGTCGCACATGGCAATCCGATGATGCCTGGTCACAACCTGCGGATACTGCCGTAGATCGTTCACTTTCAGCTCGGCGCGATAGTGATGGCGATGGGGTTGAAGATCGGTTGGATAGTTGTCTCAACACCCCTAAGGGAGCAGATGTTGATCGACAGGGCTGTCCGCGCGATGGTGATCGCGATGGGGTTCCTAACGGTCTTGATGACTGTCCCGGCACTTTGGTTGAGGCACGCCATCTGGTCGATATTCACGGTTGCCCGGTTGACTCTGATTTCGATGGTGTCCCCGACTTTGCCGATACTTGTGCCTTCAATCCGGTGGGTGCGATTGTCGATGAGAACGGTTGTCCGATCGACACCGACAACGATGGTGTCCCGGACGGACTCGATGATTGTCCTTACACGCTGGTGGCGGTGGAAGTTGACCGACACGGTTGTATTGATTTGTCGATGCTGTCGAAACCGATGGTTCTGAATATCGATTACGCCTCCGGTTCATTTGAGGTTGATCCCCACAATCGCAAACGTATTGAGAGATTGGCCAGTCTGCTGAACTTTGTTACGGATATTAGGCTGGATATCAATGGTTATACCGACAATATCGGTCAGCCATCAGCGAATCGTGCCCTGTCTGAGAAACGGGCCAATCGAGTGAAAGGGATTCTGGTCAACTCGGGGATAGCACCGGAACGGATCAAAACATACGGGCGAGGAGAAACCGATTTTGTGGCTTCCAATCAAACCGCAAAAGGTCGCGCCCTTAACCGTCGCATACAGATTGTTTTCTACAAATAAGCGGGATTAACTATCAAATATGGGCTACACTTACAGTCATCAGGAGATAGACGCCAACAGTCTTAAGCAGTATGCCGTGGTGATATACGTTCCAGAACAGTTGGAACGATTTGTGGTTCCGCTACGTGAACGGTTTGACCCCGATTACGATATAGTTGGGGCTCATATTACGCTTGTTTTCCCCTGGGAATCGACTTTGCCAGTCAGTGATTTTGCGGGCGTTATTGCTAATGAAGTAAGGCAGTTGTCACCGCTGACTGTTAAGCTTGAATCGGTGGGTGATTTCTATCCCGAAACTCCGATCATTTACTGGCGTGTTGTTCCCAACGATGAATTGATAAACCTCTATCGCCAACTTCACGTCCAGTTAGATCAACCCCTGCCGTTCAAGGACTTCATTCCCCACGTGACAGTTGCCAAAGAGATTTCGCCCCATCGGGTAATGTTGGTAAAAGACCAGATAGCTTCACACCTTCCCAGTGAGTCATTTGAAGTCTCAGCTATCGACCTGATTTCGCCGGTGGCCGACCATAATTGGGTCTCGGTACGGACCTTTCCAATCGCTTCCGATTGACCTTGTTTTAGCTCCCGATATCACTGCGATTTCGTTGTCCCGCAATAAGTTCAAAGTTGACAGACGCGGGGTTTACCATACGCCATAAAAGGCTTGCAAATCTTCTTGTAAGTCGGTAGTATTAAATTGTAGTGGTATGAAGATACTTATTGTGACACAACATTTTCCGCCGGAACGCGGAGCGGTACGGCGGCTTTTTGAGTTCGCTCGGTATTTCGTGCGTCAGGGTCATGAGGTCTCGGTTCTGACCGCGATGCCGAACTACCCGGATGGCATCGTACCCCCAAAGTACCGGGGGCGATTATTCTACAACGAGGAACTTGATGGCGTTAAGGTCTACCGTAGTTGGGTGTTGCCGGCGTCGAACAAGTATCCCGGTAGAAGGATGATCGGTTTTGTCACTTTCCTGTTCACGGCGTTGATGAATTCGTTGCGACTGGAATCAAATTACGACATTGTTCTGGCATCCACTCCGCCGGTTAATACACCGGTGTTAGGTTGGTTGATCAGCAAACTTAAGCGAAGCCGTTTTGTTATTGAAATCCGAGACTTGCAACCGGAGTCGAGTGAAGATTTTGGCAATCTCAACAGGTCGCTGTTTACACGCCTGCTCAAAAAGGCGATGCATGGCTTGTATCGTCGGGCAGACAAGATCGTGGCGGCGACTGATGGTATCGCCGACTATGTGCAAACGCTCGGAATCCACGAAGACAAAGTGACGGCGATCAAGTCCGGCTACGGTGAGGAATTTGTAACTGCTGATCATAATGGGATCCGGAAGAAGTTCGGCTGGGAAGAAAAGTTTCTGGTAGTATATTCTGGCACGCTCGGTTGGGCACATTCGCTGGAGACAATTATTGAAGCGGCTCGTAAGCTCACCGACCAGCCCGATGTGCAGTTTATTTTTGTTGGCGATGGCGAGAAGCGCTCGGCATTGGAAGGTATGGTGCGTGACTATGGCCTTCGCAATGTCACGTTCATTGGTGCGCAACCGCTGGAGACGATTCCATATTTCCTGAAGACCTCGGATATTTTGGTCGAAAGTCTCCGTGAAGTGCCGATCACACAGGGCACGTTCCCGGCCAAACTGTTCGAGTATATGGCCTCGGGCCGGCCGATTCTTTTTGGGGCCAAAGACGGCGAAGCTATTCGCGAACTCAAAGAAGCTGGTGGAGCCTTGGCGTTTGCCAGTGATGATGTCCAGAAATTGCGCGACCTGATAATGGAAGTCAAGAGCGGGGCTATCGACGGTGAGGATTTGGGTCGCAAGTATCACACCCACGCCCGGAAGTTTCATCCTCGTGAACGCTGGGCGCGCGAGTACCTTACTTTTCTCGACCGCAAATAGCGGTCGGGTTATTTTTCTGATCAAGCTGTAGGCCGCCGACGGCACAGACATAGGTACCCCATCCAGAGCGAAGTCAAGTGAAGCGTCGGGTGGGTGGTGATCCGGACCCGGAAGAAAACCCACCCGTTGGGTGGGATACTAACATCCGTGCACCGCGAGACCTAGGCACAGACTGTGGATGGGAGCTATTGTTACCTACTGTAATAGGCGGCTATAATTCCCTTTCCGATTTCCCGTGCAAAAACCGGCCTTTTCTGTTATATTACTAATGTTCATCGGACGTGACCGGTGATATCGCGAAGATTAATTCCTCTACGAGACGCCATCTAAATATCACTCATGGCACGTCGGTGTGCCTGGAGTAGGAAACTGCCTTCCAAGGAGGTTTAATATGCAGACGTTTATCCTAATGACCACCAGGACGCCAACATCATCGAAGTTGCTACCAAACTCAAGAGACGAGTCCGGGAAGAGAGCAAGTGGCTCCAAGCAGTCCGGGAGCGGTGTCCGAAAGTGAAATGGCTGGCGCACTATGCTTTGCTGGGGCAGTGGGATTTCATGGATATCTATGAAGCCCCCGATGAAGAAACGGCGGCGATCGTCTCGCTTATGAGTCGGGCGCACGGTGCCCATCAAGTGGAGAGCTGGACCGCGATCCCGAACAATCGGCTCATGGAAATTGCCGATGCGATTGAAGCAACGGGGTCTTCGAAAACGGAGTAAGGGATCCCAAACTACTGTCAGGTAGTGGATACCGTCTTTCAAGTCAATGCTGAATTAGTGGATTAAACGTTTTTCTTGCAATCAGCATAGCTCTGCTGATAAGCAGTAATTTTCTCATCGCGGCCACCAGAGCCAGTTTTTTTGGTTTTCCGTTGTTGAGTAGTCGTTGGTAGAATCTTATTAAGGTCGGGTTGTGATTGACCGCTACCAAGGCCGGCATGTAGAGTGTTTTTCTGAGTTTTGAGTTGCCTCGTTTGTCGATCCGGCTTTTGCCTCTGACCGATGTTCCCGATTGGTAATGATGTTATGTCCCCGTGTACCACGAGACTCTGCGGCAGACGTTCCGTCTGCCGCCTACGGGATTCTCATAAACCAGGGTTCCCGCTGGATCTTCGAGCAAAAAAAAGCGGCCACCTTGACGATGGCCGCTTTGAATTCGAAATATAACTCTCTATAGGCAGTCAGGCAAACCAAGTGACGAGCCGGTGATAAACAGGTAGTCGATCAGGATTGAAATGTCGCCAATAGTAATGTCATCGCAGATCGGATCAATACCGCCTGATCTGTTAATATCAGCCTCAGCGATACAATCCAAAGTGCCATCACAGGTACCCGTGATAAACTTGGCATCAATCATGACACTGATATCACCAATAGTCGGTTCGTCGCCGCCGAGACCGTTAGCATCGCCAACCCGATCCTCGCAACAACCTTCACACACATCCCCGATACCATTCTCGTCAGCGTCTTCCTGGCCGGGATTATAATCGTTGGGGCAGTTGTCACAGCCATCTGGAACCAGGTCGCCATCAGCATCAAGGTTGTCGTCAAAGCCCTCACAGGCATCGCAAACATCCCCAACCCCGTCACCATCGGTGTCGGTCTGATCCGGGTTGAAAATCAACGGGCAATTGTCATCAGCGCAGTAGTTTCCCGGATAGCCCGGATCGCCGAAACCATCGTGGTCGGAATCGACACATACTTCGTTCAGCAACACTGTCATTTTCTGTCCGGAGTAACTCACCCCGGCGAGATCAATGTCACCGTCACCGTCAAAATCGGCCGCGACCCCACCCAGATAGTTCCCCGAGCATTGCGAGATTGATGCCGTAAAACCGCCACTTCCGTCATTGGTAACAACACACATTCCGGTACTGCCGTAAGCTGAAATATCAATGAAGCCATCGCCGTTAAAATCACCCACAGCAACCGCTTCCGGTTTCAACGGATCGGTAACAACCGTCTGTGTGGTGTACTGACCAGTGCCATCGCTGGTCAGAATCGTTATATCTTTTGAGGAGTAGTTGGCTATCACCGGATCAGTGAGGCCATCACCGTTAAGATCGGCGAAAACTGCCCCGCGCGGACCGTCGCCTGCTGTCAAGTGAAACTCGGAATCAAAAGTACCGGGACCGTCGTTCTGGAGCACGAGTAGTTCATCGCCCGAATAGGTTGGGCAGGCGACATCAAGGTCGCCGTCATTGTCAACATCTCCCACTGCCAACGAGTAAGCTGTCCCTGTAACCGGCCGTTGAACAACCTCTGAGAAAGAACCGGTACCATTGTTGAAATGGAACCTAACCGCCTCGGGTGACTGGCTCAGAACCGCCAAGTCTACATCGCCATCAACATCGAAATCAGCCGCCGCTATTGAAATCGGATTAGTAATAGTCACCAGAGGGATTGACGTACCAAAAGTACCGTCGCCCATATTTGTAAAGACCGAAACAATGTGTGCTTGCATATTGGCCACAGCCAGATCAAGATAACCGTCACCATCAAAGTCAGAGCTGACTACCGATCGCGCTCCCGTAGCGGCAGTGTAAGCCGTTGGGGTACCGAAAGTGCCGTCACCGTTGCTAAGAATTACGGTCACGTTAGCCCCTACAGCATTAGCCGACACCAAATCAGCGTAACCGTCATTGTTGAGATCACCGGTACACATACCCAACGGTCCGGCCGAAGTGCCATAGTCTGAAGGTATATCAAAACCACCCATACCGGGGCTGACCGCGGTCGTGAATTGGTACACAAATCCAGTCGGCAACAACTGGCCGCCGCTTGATATCACATCAGAAGTCAGGGTCATAGTTACCTTCTCGCCCGGAAGAAAATCTTCAGTTGGATTGAAAATCACCGAACGGCTTGGACCGTCATAGCTTACCGCACCGGGGTGGATACCCGACAAACTGGCAGTGACAAAAACCGATGAGGAACTAAATGACCCAGAAACCATATCGGCATCAAAACTGATCGAAATATCAGTGTCTGTTACCGCCGCTTGAGCGTTCAGGCTCGGACTGGTCGACTCAATTTCCAGATAATCAAATGGAGCCGGGTCGAGATAATAGACATACCGCTCGCAGTTAATTTCATTCGTGCCCATCCGAATACGGAACCAACCCGTCTGTCCGTTAGGTCCGACTTCGCCCCACTCGCCCCAGGAGTTCTTGGCCAGCCAGCAGTTCTGGTCTTCATCCCAACCATAAAAGATTATCAGGTGACCACCCTCGTAATCCCCTGATACATGTTCATAGATCCCCCCCGAGTAGGCGTAGAAGTCTTCGTAAATATCGATGCTGATCTGAACAGGACCATTGATCATGATCTCGCTTTTCATCTGGCTAACCGTCGGAGTCGACCAATAGCCGTGAGTGTTTATGTAGTGCGACCGCAACAGCCAGTCGGTACAGTGATCATCACACGGCGGCACATATTCACTTCCGGAAACGTATGGGAAACAGGCTTCATCGGGAATACCCTTGACTCGAATCTCTTCCATGATCCAGGAGCCGCTGGCTCCACCGCAGTCGCCTTTATAACAAGACACGGCCTGTTGTTCGGAAAAATCAATAAACAGGTTTGGCTTGTTGACCCGAATTCGCTCCCGAGCCTCAAACGACGCCAGAGTCGCAAAAGCCCAACAACTACCACAACCGCCCTGGTCTTTGATCGGCGTAATCCAGTTATACCCGAGATGGTCACCCCAACTGAAATTAGCGGGCGCACTTAATGCCTGTGCCGCCGGGCGACCCCGGTCAGGCGTACCGGCCGGTTCAGGCAGAAGACCCAACATCGCCCGACGCTCGTCGGCCGACATTTGGGTAATGTGATTCTCGCCAGCGATCCAGTTCGCACCGGCAACATCAATCGACTCCTGAAGCGCCGATATCTCAACTGGTGTTATCTCTGCGGATACACCGGCCATCGACGCCAGAACGAGAATTATACCGCCCAGTATAACCCCAACCCCCCGAAGGGAGCGGAATACGTAACCTGACTGCCGTATCTGCTTTCTGACCAAATCTGATGCTTCTTGTAATTTCATAAAACTTGTACTCCTGAAATGTATCGTGAGGGAGGACACCACATTATAATACTATCGGACAATATTGTCAAATCAAGAGATCGGAATATGATATTTAGGTAATGTCAAGAGAAGTGTGTAAAAAGGTGTACCCATGTCTTATCTCGATAGAAATTTTATGAATACAACCGCCATTATTGCAGTATAATGCTCACTGTGGTTTTGGTATTCTGGTCGCAAAGTTCATCAGATAATCACCAGCTACAGAAGCTATATTTTAAGAAAATATCGGTTGAAATATGGTCGGACCAGAGAACGCTAAAACCTCGCACGCACGGCACTCTATCACAGGTCTATCGTTGGCCGCGCTTGGTGTCGTCTTTGGTGATATAGGCACAAGCCCTCTATATGCAATCAGAGAGTGCTTTTACGGGGAATATGGTATTGCTGTCACCAGAGATAACATATTTGGTATTCTCTCTCTCATGTTCTGGACTTTGATAATTATCGTCTCCATCAAATACCTCTCTTTTATTTTTCGTGCTGATAATAGAGGTGAAGGAGGCATTATTGCTCTGACCGCTCTCATAAAGAGTATCACGGTATCGCCTACCCGAAGACGTTTATTTCTTATCAGCATGGGGATTTTCGGCGCTTGTCTGCTCTACGGTGATGGCATGATCACTCCAGCCATATCGGTTCTAAGTGCCGCTGAAGGGCTTAGGATCATCGCTCCTGAACTTCAAAAGTTCGTTATTCCGCTAACACTGGTTATTCTCGCGGCCTTGTTTATGCTACAACATCGAGGAACTGCCAGAATAGGGATCTTATTCGGACCAGTTATCCTGGTTTGGTTTGTCATCCTTGCAATCCTTGGACTATGGCAGATCATTCATTATCCGGGCATACTTGCGGCTCTCCTTCCAACTTATGGAATTAAGTTTCTCGTAGAATCAGGCATTCATGGATTCACGGTGCTGGGCGCTGTGTTTTTAGTCGTGACCGGCGCAGAAGCACTTTATGCCGACCTCGGCCATTTCGGCCGCAGGCCGATTCGATTGGTCTGGTTTTATCTCGTGTTGCCCTCTTTGCTGCTCAATTACCTTGGCCAGGGAGCCTTGCTGTTGTCTCATCCATCTGAAGCCCATCATCCTTTCTACGCAATGGTGCCAGATTGGGCGGTAGTACCAATGGTCATTCTCGCTACCTGTGCAACAATTATCGCGTCACAGGCTGTCATTACGGGCGTGTTTTCACTCACGCGACAGGCAATCCAGATGGGGTATCTACCTCGACTGAAAGTTGTGCACACCTCTTCAAGGCATTTCGGTCAGATATATGTCCCCCTGGTGAATTGGCTTCTGATGTTTGCAACTCTGGGGTTGGTTATTGGATTCCAGTCATCAAGCAAGTTGGCGGCCGCATACGGAGTAGCTGTTACATTAACTATGCTAATTTCGACTGTCTTGTTTTATGTTGTCGCCCGGACAAAATGGAACTGGAGCAGACTTGCGGCAGGTATCCCGGTCGCCGTGTTTCTCGTCACCGATCTTAGCTTCTTCTCAGCCAACTTAAGTAAGATTATGCACGGTGCCTGGTTTCCGCTGGTTCTGGGTGGAACAGTCATGCTCGTCATGACTACCTGGAAACGTGGTCGTGAAATCCTCGCCGAGGAGTTGCGACACTTAACGGTACCTTTTGTCGATTTTAAGAAAAAGATGGCAGAGAAAAAGATTTCGCGAGTTAAGGGATATGCCGTGTTTCTGACCGGCCAGCCTCGCACTTTGCCCATTGCCATAATCCACAACCTTGAACACAACAAAACCGTACATTCAAATGTGCTCCTCCTCAACTTTTCCTTTCTCGAAGTACCGCGGGTACCCAATAAGGACAAGTTGCACATTGAAGATCTCGGTTCTGGATTTCATCAGTTAACAGCTACTTATGGCTTTATGGAATCCCCCAACGTACCTAGTGTACTAGCACTGGCGTTAGGACAGGGTTTAGAAGTGCCAATTGATCAGACGAGTTACTTTCTTGGCAGAGAGAAGCTCGTCGTAAATTCAAACAGACCGATGAGCCGATGGCGTGCGCATCTCTTTGCGTTCCTGTCACGAAACGCGTATGACGCATCAACATTCTTCGAAATTCCTGAAGATCGGGTTATCGAAGTGGGAATTCGTCTCACAATCTGAGACTCACCACCAGTAACTCACCTGGTAACTATTTAGGGCTTGCTGAATAATTCATTTTCAGCTATTCAGTAAGTTGGAATCCCCTGCGGTTCCAACATTGACATTTCTCAGACGTTTTATTGTAGGTCGGTGTTCCGACGTCCCGACACCCTGCAAACCTCGAATGGATCTCTTTTTTCAAAAACACGATTATATCTTTGGTGAGACGCGAGTGAACATAGGCATCCGCCTGCGCGGATGTGACGGAAATGGGATGTTAAGTAGATTCGTAGGTCACGGTTGCTTGTAACCTGACAGATCGGACCAGCCTCGTAGGTCACGGTTGCTTGTAACCTGACATTGTATCTGCAAGCTTTTTGGGCCATTTACAACAAAACCCGTTTACTAAGAACAATACAAAACAAACTTATCTATTAACAGATAAAGAAGTTAAACCTTATTCAGCAGACCCTATTTATTGGAACATGGTTCGTCATTTTTGAAGTTCCCCCTGCCGGACACGGAGAGATCGCTGTCAAATAATTGATAGAGGATAATACGGTGATGATTAGTAATAATAACTTTTCCATTCTTATTCCTGTTGGTTTGTTTGCTTTCTTCTTACCACAAATTTTTCAATCTCCACGGCAAAGAATACCACTGTAGAAAGTAGCAGTGTGATAATCAACTCTTTGAATGACAACGGTACCGTATGAAAAATAGGATTCAGAAAAGGTACATATATTATAGCCATCTGTAAGCCAAAGGTAAATACAAGCGCACCCAAAAGAGGCTTATTTGACAATATCCCACGCTTGAGAATGGATTCGCTCTCAAATCTGATAGCAAGAACATGTCCCAACTGACTTAAACACAGCACAGTAAGCACCATCGTCTGCCAGTTATCAATTCCCGTGCTGATTGCCAACTTTTGAGTACCTATGGTCACAAGACCCATAAGAAGTCCAACCCAGATTATGTGAATACCAAGGCGATGGGCAAAGATACTTTCCTGGGGATGCCTTGGGGGTTTCTGCATAATTCCACGTTCTGCCGGCTCTGCCGCAAGGGCAAGTCCAGGAAGGCCGTCTGTTACAATATTGATCCACAGAATATGAATAGGCAATAGTGGAATGGGTAGTCCCAGGAATGGAGCAATAAGCAACGTCCACAGCTCTCCTGAATTACTCGTCATTGTATATTTTATGAACTTGCGAATATTGTCAAAAATGCGACGGCCTTCCTTGACTGCCTTTACAATTGACGCAAAGTTATCATCAAGAAGAATCATGTGGGCGGCTTCTTTTGATACGTCTGTTCCAGTGATCCCCATCGCGATACCGATGTTAGCCCTTCTCAGCGATGGTGCGTCATTGACCCCGTCCCCGGTCATAGCGACATATTGCCCCTTTTTTTGAAGAGCCTTAATGATTTGCAGTTTCTGTTCCGGAGCAACTCGGGCGTAGACGCGAATCTGTTCAACGTGCTCCTCGAACTCCCGGGGTGAGATTCGTTCGAGTTCGGAACCTGTTATCACTACTTCTGATTCATCATTCACAATGCCGATTCTTTTGGCCACGGCTATGGCCGTCGTCGGATGATCGCCGGTTATCATCACGGGTTGGATGCCGGCAGATTTACAGAGAGCCACAGCCTGTTTAGCTTCCTCTCGAGGCGGATCCATCAACCCCACAATTCCCAGCATAGTGAGCCCCGACTCAACTACTTCCGGAGTTAAGTTATCCGGTAGTTTATCCCATTGTCGATAACAGAAGCCCAACGTTCTCAGACCTTCGGCCGCCATCTGTTCACCAGCCATTAGAGTTGTGTTCTTGTCGAACTGCCTGGGACCGTCCAGTGTCAGAGTACGGCTGGATAGTTCACAGAGAGATTCCATAGCCCCCTTAGTAAAAGAGATGAAGGTTCCGTCTTTCCATCGATGGAAAGTAGTCATGCGCTTCCGGTCAGAATCAAATGGAATTTCTTCGATTCTTGGGAATGTTTTCTGAAGAGTCTCTTTATCGAAACCGCACTTCTGTGCAAGCGAAAAGATCGCCGTCTCTGTCGGATCACCAATGACATTGCCATCCTTATCGACTGACGCGTCGTTACTCAGGGCCATCGCCGTTAATAAAATACTATCATTCCCCAGACCATGAGCCTGTTCATTCAGTTCGCTTTTTGTATATGTTTTCCCTTCCAGCCGCAGTTCTTCTACGGTCATTCTGTTCATGGTCAGCGTACCGGTCTTGTCCGAGCAAATATAGGTTACCGATCCGAGGGTCTCGACCGCCGGGAGTTTTCGAATTAGCGCATTTTGCTTTACCAGCTTGCGGGCGCCAAGTGCCAGAGTAATTGTTACAACCGCGGGAAGAGCTTCGGGGATTGCCGCTACCGCGAGAGATATTGCTGTCAAGAGCATGAGCATAAGCTCCTCACCCCTCAAAAGTCCGGCAATAAAGAAGATCGCGCATATGGCGAGTATCGCAATGGCGAGATTTCTGCCAAATTGAACAAGCCTCATTTGAAGAGGTGTCTTTACCTCATCCTCGTCTTGAAGCATTGTCGCGATCTTCCCGATCTCAGTAGCCATGCCAGTCGCGACAACAACTCCGGTTCCGCGACCATAGGTCACAAAAGTGCCCTTATATACAATGTTCTTTCTGTCGCCTAGGGGGAGTCCTTTCTCCAAAATTGTACCAGTATGTTTTTCAACCGGAATCGACTCTCCGGTAAGCGCGGCTTCCTCCATTTTCAGGTTGACCGCCTCAGTAAGTCTCAGGTCAGCAGGCACAATTTTCCCGGTATCAAGAAAGACTAAATCCCCGGGGACCAGGGAGGACGCCGGCACTGTAGCCAACATTCCATCCCTCAACACTGTTGCTTCGGGTGCGGCCATTCTCTTGAGCGCGGCAATCGCTTTTTCCGCACGGAACTCCTGGGTAAAACCTATAGTTGCATTCAGGATGACGATTACAATAATGGAGATTGTATCCGCCGCATCACCGGTCAGACCGGCGATAACTGCGGCAACAATTAGCACGATGATCATGAAGTCCTTGAACTGATCAAGAAACATCGCGAAAAGAGTTCTTTTAGCCTTCTCTATCAGTTCATTCGGACCTTTTTCCAAGAGGAGCTTGGCCGCTTCCTCAGAGGAAAGACCTTGGGGGGATGATTTCGTATCACGGAAGACCTGTTCTGTGGACAAGCAGTGCCAATTGTTTATCGTAGCGTCATTGTCTTTCATGGGCTGTTTCAAAAAGAGACTCTCCTCTGTTACACTATACGTCTTTAAACAATTCGGACAAGTGTTCTGAAATTTAAGACGTAGTATGTATCATGGCAATGGTTCTTTGGTAAGTCCATGTGCTACAACGCGAGTATTGGGTCCGCCCCCCAACGTCCGCCAATATAACTCATGATCAGACAACACATTACAAACCGAACAGGAGATGAATCTCCCGACCCCTGACTTTGTAAGCGTATATTCCCCAATAGCACCGAATAGCGCGACACCATTTTGGGCACGAATAGGTCACAGTCGAAAGGGCTTTCGCCAAATTGCTACTGAATTCATATTGGATAAATAGGTTTGCATATTATGTTTAACTCGTACCAACCGATCCTTAATGAGAACACAAATATTTTTTGAATAAAAAAGGAGACCGGTTAAACCGGTCTCCTTTGCGATTACTAAGCCAGCTTTATAGCCAACTTGAAATTCGGGGGGTTACTACCAGCTACGGCCACCGCCGCCACCACGACCACCACGGCCACCACCACCGCCACCTTGGGCGCGTGGTTTCCCTCCGTTGACTTCCAACGCGCGACTTTAACCCCCCGTTCCTTGGGGCCCCACATTCCCCCCCCGGCTTTC
>JAGGTI010000085.1 GCA_021163775.1 Candidatus Zixiibacteriota bacterium | reverse complement strand
AGTGGACTCACATTGGGTATATTCCGCATTTCAAGCTGGGGCGGTTTGTTCGTTTCAAAGAGAGCGACATAAAACAGTGGCTTGACTCTAAAGCAAAAAGTGGTCGTGTGAATAGATCAATTGCCGTTGAACTCTGAATGTGTTATTTACCAGACATGAATATCCAATTTCACAATGGGCGAGAACAAGTAAGTTTCACTTTCACGGAGCTTCCCATCCAATTCCAAGTCGACGTCTATACGAATGTGTTTGGACGGAAGAACAACAAGACGGTCGCACAAACAATTCTGCACAAGCGATATCGACACTTGGCGGCGCATGCGAAGGCACACTACTCTCGCTCTCTTCAAATACCAGTTGGCTGCTTCTTACTGCAACTTAAGAATAGCGAAGACTCTTTCTATAAGAAATTCCTGAACGATTGCGGTGATCTCGAATATTGCAGGTTCTACATTGACTCTAGAGAATGGGGCACTAAGAAGGGTATTTATGTCTTTACTTATGACGATGAAAAAAAATACGTAGGAAGATGCCTAAATTCTTTCGAAAAGCGATTCAACAGTGGATACGGCTGTATCTCTCCAAAGAATTGTTTTAAGGATGGTCAAAAGACGAACTGCCACTTGAATAACCTTGTACTTACGAACAAGGACGGCCTACGTTTGTTCGTATATGAAATGACTGATACGGAAGAAATAAAGCTGTTGGAACGCAACCTGATTCGTGTACTTAATCCTGAATGGAATATTGCCCTCCGATAATCATGGCTCTGGTTTGTGCCATATTTGTGCCATCTTGAGTGAAAAACACCCCGAAATACATACAACCAAACAAAACCAAATAAAAGCTGGAAATCGTTGGCATTCTTCACGATACGCTACAATTTGAAGGGGTTCAAGAGGTTGCGAAAGTACCCATTTTCGATTCCCCCCACCTCCATTTTTTTGTACCGCAACCAGTTATGAGAATTATCGCGACGATATCCCCAATAACACCGAATAACGTGACACCGTTTCGGTCACGATTTACTCAAATGTCTGATCCGCCATTGTGCTAGAGCTATCCAACCAATAGCCAGTATCAGCAGATGAAGAAGATCCAGCCAGATGTGTTGCCAACCAGCGCCCATCTGTGTCACTCTTACAAAGACTTGGAAAAGAGGTGTACTGGGAAGCAGCTGTGTCGTCATGCGCAATGGCCAGGGCATCGCCCAAACCGGCCAGGAATAACCGGACAAAAGAAATAGCGGCATGGATGAAAATACAAGAAACTGCAAAGCCTGAATTTCCTGTTTGAAAAATGAGGAAACAAATACCGCGAATCCAATTATTGCTATGAGAAACAGGACCATGAGCACCGCTAGCGCCGACATACTTCCGAGAACATTGAGGCTAAAAAGTGAAAAGAAGACGACCAAGGAGAATATCGTATATGATCCATAAAGTAAGAAGTACGGTGCTCCTTTTCCCAGTACAGCCACCAGCGAACTTCCGCCAGAGACCGTATTGAGTGACGCTAAGGTTTTCATCTCTCTCTCTCGTGCAACACTCAGCGATAGTCCAAATAGAAGAGTCTGTTGAAGGATAAGGATGAATAGTCCGGGCAAAAGGAAATCACCATAACTCTCAGAGACATTAAAAAGCGAGCGAATGTCCCCGCTCAACGGTTGCACCAACTCTTTAGCTTGCTCGGTGTTCAATCCTTTTGTTTGAAAATATTTTAGTCGAATGCCTGCCGCAATGGTCAAAGCGACCTCGTTGACAGCCTTGTTTATATCGTTTGATGGCAAAAACCTGGCGGTGTTTAAATAGACTTCCAGATTTACCATCCGCCCTGACTTCAAAGCGTCCTCAAAATGTTTGGGAATATACACTATCGCCTGCGCTCTGGATTCGATAATGCCTTCTTTAGCAGACTCAAAGTCTGGTTCAATCTCCGTTACCAGTAACAACTGATGGGAATCAAAACTACGGATAAGCGTGCGCGAAATTGCAGTGCGGTCATTATCAATGACGACTATCGGGACATTTGTTTCAATCTTATTGTTGAAGATGGTACCAAGAAAAAGAGCGTAGATAGCCGGTGCCAGAAGTAGAACGATAACGATGTTCCGGTCGTGACGGATAATTTCCGTTTCACGCCAGAATACTGCCACAAGATTTCGCCAGCTCATGATATCGCCTCCGGTGCGCTGGAAGCTGCATTGGCCATTGGCTTGACGCGGTATTTGAGTAGAGCAGCTGCCGCAATGAGCGAACCAAATACAAAGATGGAAAGAGCCCCGATTTCTGGAAGGAGAGAGCTTGCAGGAGCGTCATACTGGTATATTTTCAGAAAGCCGTTAAGAAAGTATGTAAACGGAAGCAATTGCGCATAAAAATAATGAAACCCTGGCATCGCCCAGAGTGGAAACGTATAACCGCTAAAAAGAAAGGCCGGCGAGTTGTAGAAAGCAGCAATATCCGTCACGAGAAATTTGTTATTAGACAAACAGGAGATGGCAAGTCCGGGAAGGAAGCTGGCCGCAACAAAATATATCATGAAAGGTATAGCCAAAAGAATTGAGCCTTGGATTGGAATCCCAAAGAGTGGGAACAACATTGCCAGCACACCAAAGCCTGTGGCGCTGTGAACCGCCACATGCGCCAGGGTCTTGCCCCATAACACTGCCGAGACTTTACCATTAGCCGTTTGAAACAGATCCACCAGTGTTCCATCATTGATTTCATCGTTGATTACAACTACAGCCAATATCTGGACAAGCATCTGAAGCAAAACCATGACGATAGCGGGTGAAAGAAAGTTTGCATAGTTGTAGCCGGGATTGAAAAGAGCGTAGCTGTTAATTCTGATCGGATTGGCCAAGGCCAAAGCCTGATCGGGAGAAAGGCCACTTGCTTGTAGTCTTTTCATCAACACTCCGGCTGAGACAGTCTGACTTATAGTGGAGGCATCTTTTAGGATCAAATTACCGATTATCAGATTGGCCGTGTTCTTGTAAATGACAATAGTTGCCGGCTTGCCACTCTTGATATCACGTTCAAGATCGGAAGGAATATAGATGGCACCATGAATGGCTCCCTTGCGCATTTCGTTTTTGATGTCGTCTACCGACGATACTTTGCCGCTGATTGCCAGCGAACGGGTTGACTCAATGGAACGAACGATTGTACGCGAGAGTTCGCTATTATCGAGGTCGCACATTCCTATAGGAATATCAACAACCACCCGGTCGCGATAAATATATGAGACAAGAAAGAAAACTATCAGGGGAACAATGATCATGAGCGTATAAATAGCTTTCCGCTCAGCTATCCGCCCGAATTCTCGGCGCATCACCCGCAGGATCGGAGAATTGGAAAAGAACTGACTCATTGGGAATCCTGCTCTGGCGTTTTCCGATGTTGATTTTGCCAACGGCTCAAAATTCCACCCGGGCAGTCATGCCAGACCGGAGTCCGGGAATCGGTTTTTCGGGGCGAAGATGAATTTCAAATGTCTTAAGGTCAAAGTCGCCCTTCTGATTGGTTGCTTTCCAGGTGGCAAAGTCAGCCATTGCGGCAATATGTGTCACATTGAATCTGTGTTTATCTTTACCTAAAGCAGGGACAACGGCCCGTGTGCTCCCACCCATCTTCACATGTTCAATTTTATCCTCGCGCAGTTGCACGACAATCCAGACATCATCAGGATTGATGACTGTGAAAAGCGGATATCCGGCTGCTGTTATCTCACCGGCGCTGGCAATCTTGTTGCTGATTTGACCATCAATGGGGCTAACTAACTCGGCTTCTCCCTGGTAGGCTTTTGCTTCAGCGTATGCGTTTTCTGCTTGATGGAAAAGCCCTTGGGCACCTCGGATCTCTTCCTCACGGGCACCCTTCAACACCATCTGATATTTTGCAGAGGCTGCCTCCATTTGTTCTTTGGCAGCCATGTATTGAAATTCAACCTGGTCCCGTTCCTGCGTCGAGATGACGCTATCCTGATATACTTTCTGGATACGATTGAAGGTCTTTTCAGCCAGTTCATACTGATGCACTGTCTGCATGTACTGTTTTTCGACCGCCTTCTTTTCCTCCGGACGAGCCCCATTTGTGGCCATATCAAGTTTGGCGCGAGCCGCTTCCATGGCCCCCCGGGCCTGTTCCACCTTGGCATCTATTTCCTTGCTTTGCAGTTTTGCCAAAACCTGGCCTTTGATTACCATATCCCCTTCCCGCACAAAAAGAGAATCAATTCTCCCTGGAATCTTCGAGGCGATATCGATTTCGTCGACTTCCACCATGCCGGTGACGATTTCTTTATCGGGAATAAATGCCCGGATAATCAGCACGGTCACTGCTGCTAATACGATGACGATAGGGATAAATATTACCCATCGAGATAGTTTAGTTTTCATATTTATTTTTCCTTACTATTCCATGCCGTTACGACATCCCCTGGATGGCCAGTAGCGACCAGAAGATCGGTCAGGGATATATAATAATCATAAAGAGAGGTCAATCTCTCGATCAGGTTCTTTTCCAAAGACAGTTGAGCATCGATGACCTCGAGCGAAGTACCGAGCCCGGTTTGAAATCGCTTATCGTTCAACCAAACGCTTTCTTCAGCTAGCGCTACGGATGCTTCCAACTTCTGATAGCGAGTTTCGGCGTTTCGCATATCGCGATATGATTTGTTCACCCAGAGGTTTATCTGCCGTTTCGCACTTGCCTCGAGGAAATCGACCTCCCGCTTAAGCGACTTTGCCGCGCTGAGGCGATGGTGGTCTTTAAATCCGTTAAATATATTCATACTTAACTGCACACCTACAATCCAGCGTGGTTCCAGTGCCGATAGATCGTTGTCGTACAACTCGTACTTACCGAAACCGACCAACTGCGGTAGAAACTTGGATCGTTCTACGGTATATTTCTGTGAGGCCGCCTTTTTCTTCTCGCTGATCATATGTAATAGCGGCTGATCGGAGTAGGCTTGTTCGCAGAGGTTCGTAAGTGAATCCACAACTGGATGATACATCAGTGTATCAATAATTGTAACCGGCGCATCGTTATCCAATCCCAACGTATTGCGAAAGGCCACCATAGCCAATTCAAGATTATTACGTTCATCAAAGAGATTCCGGTCCGCGTCGGACACGGCTACTTCGGCTCGAAGCAGGTCGTACCGGGCTATCAGACCTTCAGCAGAAAGACGTTGGGCATTGTGTCGATGCCGCTGCATACCGGCCAGGACGTCCTCACGGGTTTTAACGGCTTGCTGCAAGAGGACAATGGCAAGGTAGTTATCAACGGCATCTCGAGTTATTTCGTTTTGGATGCTGGTAAATTCATCTGCGGCGGACCGCTTTTCGGCTGCGGCAAATTTCTTGGCGGCGCGCAATTTGCCACCCATGAAAATCGGCTGAGTGGCGACAAGGGCAGCCGTTCGATAGTCTTGATCTTTAAGTGTTTCTCTGAATACCGGTAAGAGGTTATTCAGTCCACTCGAATACTGATTGTATAACTCAGATCTTTGCTCCGGTGTCAAAGCAGGCTGTCCCTGAAGAAGCTCGTAGACATTGGAAAATTCAACCTGGTTACCGGCTTGCATCTGAATCATAGCATCCCGAATAGGGCTCAGATCGATCGATAGAGGGTCGTTCATATGGTTATAGGTGGCCTGGAGCGTTACCGACGGTAGAAAGTTTCCAAGAGCCTCCCGATCCGCAGACTTCGCTTGCTCAAACTTCTCGCGGTATTGCTTGATCTTGTCATTGTTCTCCAGGGCCATCTGAATTGTCTGATCGAGAGAGAGTACCTGAGCTACTGCTTGACCAGACAGAAGCGTGAGAACTAACACCATCACAAGCAGTATATTTTTTATTGATTCATTCATCTACTTAACCTTTCGTTTCCCGACGCTCAGCGGTGGTGTCGCTGTATTCGGTTGCAACGCTTCTCCAGAATTGTTCGAATGAGAATTGTACCCAGTTCTTTACCATTTCCGTTGGTTGCAGCCCCCAGTACATGAGATTTCCAAAATGAATGTGCTGATACCAATAGGCGACCATCTCTGGTTTGATGTCCCGCCGAATACTACCGAGTTCCTGAGCCTTCTTGACAAGTTTGTTCAGCCATTTTGCCCGCTCGGCGACGTTTTTCGCCATGAGCTCACGAGCCAATTCATTACCAAGATTTGCCAGTACGAGATTTCGGGCCAAAATAGGGTTGTCAGCGAATAGTGTCGTGAGAGCCAACAACAGTTCCTGAAACACCTTCTTCGTGTCACCAGACTCTGTGAGCGCTTTCTCAACTGAAACTCGAACTGTCGCCAGTTGTTCCTTGCCGACCTCATAGAGAAGATGCTCTTTTGATGGGAAGTAGTTGAAATAGGTTCCTTTGCCGACATCGGCGGCCTCCGTTATCTGCTCTATTGTGGTCGCGCCATACTCTTGCTTTGATAAGAGATCCAGAGCCGATTTGATAATCCGAGCCCGGGTTGCGGCCTTTCGCCTGCTCCGCCGGTCAGGAGATGTTGCTTTAGTTTGTGATTTATGCATTTTCATTTTCTCCTCATATATGATCACTGGTCATATATGAGTATTGGTCATATACGACTATTGGTCATATACGACCAATAGTCAAGCACTATTTTAAATTATTGTGATCTGAGGTGATAATTTTTAAATACTGATTAATTACGTGATGCTTATAGCGCAGATGACTACCCAAAAACAGCCACCTAATGATGTAATTCTCTTGATATTTTGTGCCATATTTGTGCCACATTGAGTGTAAAACATGTAAAAACAAACACAACTAAACAAAACCAAATAAAAACTGGAAATCACTGCCACACAGAGCGTTGCGACGTAAATAGATGGCGGACAAAAGGTTACCGAAGCACCCATTTTCGCCCCACCTCCATTTGTTATAAGTCACCACAATTCAATCTGTTACGGGGGCATATAGGGTCGGATGATTTGCTTATACCCCCACCCTCTGTATATCGTTTAATATCACGCAATAACTTACGACGACCGTGGTCACAATTTAGTCACAGTAATTGACCTCTGAACTCTCATATCATGCGTCTTGATTATATCAATTATCACAAGCATCATGTACGAATTGGTACTCCCCCACAATCCATTCTGAAGTCTACTGCCGGAGTTTTTGAATACTCGGGTGGTCGGCCAGTATACTGGTAAAGAAGGAGCTGTTATGTATTGTCCGAAGTGTGAATGCGATTATGCTGGCTGGACCGGTAAATGCCCAATCGATGGCACGTTGTTGGCCGAACTAAACCCAATCCCGGACAAACCAGCACATCCACCGGTGCCGTACGAAACTATTACCGACCTGATCCGTGAAAACAACGGCTCATGCGAAATAGAACTGCGTACTACCGAAGTAGGCCGCGAGAGAAAGATGTCATTCCCATATCGTGGGCATGGATTTGCTTGGGCAAAGAAAATGATTGGCCAGATCAATGGGATTGCTGTCGATTTGCATATCGACGGAATAGGCAAGAACACAGACTGGGGTTTTCCTTATCAAGGTTATGGGTTCGCCTGGGAAAAGCAGATGCGTGGTTGGGTAAGTGGTCACAAGATTAACCTCTCGGCGACAAGAGTTGCTCATGAGAAGAAGTTTCTATTTCCGTACCGTGGGCATGGGTACTCCTGGGCTGAAGAATTAACCGGTGATTGCGGCAAGCTGATCCGAGCTGACATGAAGACAACTGAAATTGGTCGAGATAAGACATGGTTCTTTTTCTATTTTGGTTTTGGATACGCTTGGATAAAACAAGCAACGCTAACTCTGTCATTGGCAGACTGACAAATATAAGATAGGAAGAAAGTAGCATGAATAAATTGTTATTCATAACCTGTTTTGTTTTGGTAACTCTGAATATTACTTCTTGCACGACTGATAACCAAACGCTCGAAGAGAAATTACAAACCGTCCTCAATGAAAATATTGAAGACATTAATGGCAGGGGTGTTTCAGTAGCTGTCATAATGCCAGGGAGACCAATATGGAAAGGTGTAGCTGGCATATCCCATGACACAATAAGTATATCCCCAGACATGCTTTTTGCCATTGGAAGTATTACAAAGAATTTTGTCGCCTCACTTACCTTAAAACTTGTAGAAGAGGGCAAACTCTCACTTGAAGATTCACTCCACAGTTGGCTTCCCGCTTATTCTCATATTGACAGCACCATTACTATCAGACAATTGCTTAATCATTCAAGCGGAATCTATATGTTCTGGAGCAACCAACAAATTTGGGACGATCTGAAAAAAGACAGAACAAAAATATGGACGCCGGAAGAGGTGCTGAGCTATATCAAGGAGCCTTACAGTTTTGCACCAGGGGAAGGGTTTCGGTATTCAAATACAAACTACCTATTGATGGCAATGATTATTGAGAAAGCAACCGGATCAAATCTTTCGACAGAATTCAGAGAACGCTTCTGGAAACCATTAGAAATTGATAATGCATATTTTATCTATCGAAGAAGATATTCCTGATAATCTGGCTCATGTCTTTGGGGATAATTTCAATGATGATGGTTCGGTTCAGGATTTAACTTATCTGCCAAGAGCATCGCACGAAAGTATCGCTTATGGTTCCGCTGGTCTATTCATGACCGCCGAAGATTTGGCTACGTGGTGCAACGCGCTTTTCGAGGGAAAAGTGTTGCAACCTCAATCGCTGGAGGAAATGCTGGAGTTCAGGGAAATTGGTTTTGGCCGAAGGAACAGGGGGATCGGCCTGGGCGTGGAACGCTTTGTGAAGAGAATGTCATCTGGTGAAACAGCTGTTGGTCATACTGGGGCAAATATCGGAACATCGGCATCTATGGTTCACTTGCCTGACCACCATATTTCTGTTGTGGTTATGATAAATAGTTTCAATCATGATTGCTCACAGACCATCAGAACAGATTTGATTACAACGGTGCTCAAAGAAAACAACGTGATTGGGGTATAATCCCTTATTTCGACTTCATCCCTTGGGGAGTGATGATGATTGCTGGAACTCTGTTCATAACAATCATTCTGGCACTATGGATAAAAAAGAGGCGCAAAAAACGGTCGCAATTTGGTCACAATACGCTGTAAGTCCTTGTGCCACAAAGCAAATATAGGGTGGCTCGCACTGCAGGTCAGGTGTACTGAACGGTACTTGATTTGAC
The DNA here is from genome assembly GCA_021163775.1 of Candidatus Zixiibacteriota bacterium. GTDB lineage: Bacteria > Zixibacteria > MSB-5A5 > GN15 > FEB-12 > JAGGTI01. The sequence continues at coordinate 32,125 of JAGGTI010000085.1, read as the reverse complement.
AGTCATCTACCTCTGAGAAATTTTGGTTATGCTGTCAGTTTTTCCTCACAGTTCAGTTTTGCTTTTCCAGCCAACTCCAATCCGTCAGTAAAGGTCGCCATCGGGGTTCGTCCTTGACACCGTTTACCCTGGTGCGTTCGCTCACTGTTTTAGAACTCCATCCATAAGTCCGGCTCAGCCTGAAGGTCAACAGTGTCGCTGAATATCTTCTTTCTGAAGATCGATTTGTAAAACTCATATAGAACTGTTTTGTGGAACCGCTCGCAGATACCATTCGTCTGCGGATGCCTGACCTTGGTCCTAGTTCAATCTCCTGAAGCTGAAGGTAGAGCTGGTAAGGATGCTTGTCAAGACGCCCACAATGATGCAGGTTATGTTGTAATAGTACCAATGATAGCAGATGAGCACGATTATGATTTACTGGATTTCATGAAAGATAACCTGGAAATGTTGCCAAAGTGGTATGGAAAGCGCTATGTTTTCCTTCCTGTAGTTGTGAAAATGTAATACCATACGTGCGAAGTAATTGTTCAAATAAAAAGTAAAAGGTCGTATTCCTAGCCGGCAATGAGCGAAGAAGTAAGGAGAACACAAGGATGAAGCCTATCTACCTGGACTACAACGCAACTACGCCTATCGACCCGGTTGTAGTAGAAACCATGCGTCCTTACTTGGAGGAGTACTTCGGCAACCCCTCAAGCACACACTGGTACGGCGTACAGGCCAAGCTGGCGGTTGAAAAAGCCCGCAAGCAGGTAGCGGAACTGCTGAACTGCGGTGCCGATGAGATCATCTTCACCAGCGGCGGCAGCGAGTCAAACAACTACGCCATAAAGGGTGCGGCATTTGCCAACCGCGACAAAGGTAATCACATCATTACATCCTCAATCGAACATCCTGCGGTCTCCGAAGTCTGCCAATATCTCGAGCACCAAGGCTTTCAAGTTACTTACGTTGCGGTGGATGAGTTTGGCGTGGTGGATTTGGAGGCTCTGGAAAACGCCATTTCACCGCAGACTATCTTGGTGACCGTCATGCACGCCAATAACGAGGTTGGAACCATCCAGCCAGTCGCGGAAATAGCCAAAATCGCGAAAAAACACGGTGTTCTCATGCACACGGACGCGGCCCAGTCTGTGGGAAAGATCCCGACTGATGTAAAAGAGCTGGGGGTAGATCTGCTGACGGTGGCAGGCCATAAGCTATACGCGCCAAAAGGTGTTGGAGCGTTATACATCCGGCACGGCGTAAAACTCGAGAAGTCAATGCATGGAGCCGACCATGAACAGAATCTGCGTGCCGGAACGGAGAACGTTCTGGAGATCGTCGGATTGGGCAAAGCGTGCGAGGTTGCCAAGCAAGACATAGAGAAAAACGTAGCTCATATGCAGAAGTTGCGCGACCAGTTGTATAGCGGCCTGAGAAAGCGCTTACCGGCGGTCAAACTCAATGGCCACCCTGAGCAACGTCTGCCAAATACGCTCAGCTTGAGCTTTCCCAACATCGAAGCCAACATGTTGCTTGATGAATTAGGCGGCGTGGCGGCGTCAGCGGGTGCGGCCTGCCATTCCGATTCCATCGACGTTTCACCAACTTTGCTTGCCATGGCTATACCTGATGAGTATGCCATGGGTACAATCAGGTTTTCCACCGGCAAGTTTACAACTGAAGACGATATTGAGCGCGCAATCGGTTTAATATCTGAAGCAGTGGCGCGACTGCAACCGACTGAGGCTGGAATAGCACAGGCCGACCTGGATTTCAGCGATATCAAGCTGACCCATTTCACGCAGGGTTTAGGCTGCGCCTGTAAGCTTAGGCCGCAGGCGCTGGAGCGGATTTTGGCCGACCTGACTGTGCCGGATGACGCGCAAGTCCTGGTCGGTCTTAACACTGCCGATGATGCGGCGGTGTACAAACTTCAGGACGACACTGCTATCGTGCAAACGGTGGATTTCTTTACACCAATTGTTGATGACCCATACCATTTTGGCGCCATTGCTGCCGCCAACGCGTTCAGCGATGTTTACGCTATGGGTGGAAGACCCGTTTTCGCCTTAAACATTGTCGGTTTTCCTTCAAATCGCCTGCCAATGGAAATCTTGCGAGAGATTCTGAAAGGCGCGCAGGACAAGGCAAAGGAAGCCGGAGTCAGTATCATTGGTGGTCATACCGTGGACGACGCCGAACCTAAGTTCGGCCTGGCGGTAACAGGCTTGATTCATCCTGAGAAGATTCTGACCAACGCAACCGCCAAACCAGGAGATGTGCTAATCCTTACAAAACCACTCGGCCTGGGTATTATCACCACTGCGATCAAACGCGGCATGGTCGATGAGCAAACAGTAGAAGAAGCGATCAGAATCATGAGCACGCTCAACCGCAAAGCAGCTGATACAATGTCAGAATTCAATGTCAACGCCTGCACCGACATCTCCGGCTTCGGCTTGCTGGGTCATCTCAAAGAAATGGTCAAGGCCAGTGGCGTCGATGCAGAAGTTTACGCAGACAAAGTGCCCATAATAGAGCATGCAAAAGACTTCATCACGGCTAACGTTATCCCAGGCGGCACGCTCAACAATTTGGATTTCGTCTCCGACTGTGTTGAATGGCCACGGGAAATATCAAGGACTATGAAAACTATACTGTGTGACGCACAAACCTCCGGCGGATTATTGATATCGATTCCCTCTAATACCGGCACAAGATTGGAACAGGCACTACGCGCCAACGACATTGCTGACGCCAGTATTGTTGGTCAGATAATTTCTGCAGGTAACGGGAAGATAGTCGTTAGACAAGACTGAAGACGTACGCGAAATCATCTTGTCTATCTTAGTTCAGAGAACGCTATTACCGTATTTCGTATAGGTTGCAAGAGACATCTTCCGGTGACTTGGCAAGGAGCAGTGAGAAATGTTTTTCTTTCATCCCACCGGCGCTTTCGGACGCAGTTCTGCAAACCCCAATGGTCGCTCCACCACTTTCGATCGGAAAGTTATTATGACAATCGCTATAATCATGGAGTATTTGGAAGCCGGAGGCGGCGCGCACTAGGAGTCCTTTGCGTTTCTCGTTAGCCTGTCAAGCCCCTCCTGTATGTGCTCGCCGATCCTCCGTAGCGCCTTCGGGGAGCCCGTGGGCAGATCCTGAAACTCCCTCGTGTTGAAGGAAAACGTCTCCCCTCCGATAGTATGGCAATAGCTCAGCTCGATTTCTGGACGCCCGGCAATAAGGGTCAGCAGCGTCTGCGGGATGTCGCCGAGAGGTTTCATATCGATGTGGTTTTGGTGAAAAGTTGCTTTTACTCTGGTACCCTTTCCAGGCGCTGACTCGACAGTCAACTCACCCCCGGTTGCTTTAGCGGATTCCGAAATCATTGACAACCCCAGGCCAAAGCGTCTCGTCTTGCGTGTGGAAAAAAAAGGATTCATTGCCTTTTCCAACGTTTCGGCGTCCATTCCCTTCCCGTCATCTATGATTTCCAGTGCCAGCAAGCCCCTGTCCGGGTCCTCATCGATGCGAACTTCTATCCTCCGAGCCTGTGCATCAACGGAGTTTTCCATGATATCAAGTATATGCAGTGACAGATCTTCCATTTTCTTACCGCAGAATTATTCTACCCTCCTGTCCCCTTAGTGCTTTTCTGATTTCCCCAATGCTAACCTCCTCGAGGAGAAAGTGGGTGCAACTTCGTCCAATTTCATCTTCCTTATGGGCGTCTGACGAGTGAATCAATGGCAAAGATGGAGAGTACCTACGCATGGCATCTTCATAGGAAAGAGCGGGGGATATTTCCAGTGCATCAAGGGCCAAATTGTCTGGTATAAAACCTAACTGGCTGATTATACTGAAACTTTCCCTATCAATATGAGCCGCGATGGCAAGCCCTCCCAATGAACAAATTTTATTTACGATCTCTTCCACTCGGATCGTCGTAGCCCCTATCAGAAGCCTCTGATTGAAACCTAACACCTCGTCGGCGGCGTTGGCGATCACCTGCATACCGAAGGTTTCCTCATCGTTTTCACCCGGCAGATGTTGGTACACGATCTCTTGAAGTTGCAGGACCGGTTCCTGCGCACCGAACAGGGCCAGGATATGAACTTCCTCCGAGGAAGTCACCTCCATACCGGGGAGGACATGTACGCCATGCCTACGTGCCGCCTCCAACGCGGCCGGAACATTCTCCGCCGAGTTGTGATCACAGATACCTATGATATTAACGCCACAAACCTTAGCGCGCTTCACTATCGTTGCGGGTGACATTCTTACTTCGGCACATGGAGAAAGACAGGTGTGAATATGCAGGTCAGCCTTGTAGTTTTTCAGCATCGTGGATCAAGGTTATTTTAGCAACTGATAAAGCTGTCCGGAAATGATGAAAGCCGACTCATCCGTGCTCAGAACCGCTATGTGTTCCTCGTTAGCTTTCTGGATAACCTCTTCGTCGGGCTGGCGACCGTTCACGAAGACGATTCCCGCCAGGTCCTTGAGCTTGACGACCGCCAGAACATTCTGGTGCGTCTGCATAGTGATCCAAAGATTTCCTGTCTTGCTGTTGGCTATCACATCGCTGAGAAGGTCGCCGGCATAACCTCCGGTTACCTTAACGTCGCCGCCCCCCCTGGATGTTAGGACATGGAGTCCGAGTCTTTCGACAACCTCTGTCAAGGTCATGATTTCTTCCTTCGTTTCTCTTTACTCGTTTTCTGTCCCTCGCTTTCGCCTATAGAGCCGAAAGTGTTCAAAAGACTGGATAGCTCGCTGGTTAGTTCCTTGAATCTGCTGGGAACATTAAAAATACAATCTGACAGTTGTGCGTCCCCCTTAACCACATCCTTAGCGAAAGCCATGCATGTTGGGGCGCCACAGATTCCGCAATCTATCTTTGGCAGAGAGTTATATATTTCATCCTTTTTTCTCTGTTTCTCGATGGCTTTGCCCAAATCTTCATCAAGCGCCCGGATGGGACGAGGCTCGTATTTTTGTTGCATGTGGAAGTACTTCTGGTGATAGCGTTCGCGGATCTCCCTCTTATCTCGGCAGGCTTCGATATTCTCCTCTTCCAGAGTCTCGAGTAGTCGGATAATCTTGTTATAAGAGATGTAGCGATTTTCCATCGTCAGTGATCCACCCACGCAACCCTGTGGACATGTATACGCCACGACAAGGTCGATGTTCTGCAGTTTACCCCGTTCGATATCATCGAAGGTTTTGATAATCTCCGTAATCCCTGAGACATCAAGGATATTCTTCAGTTTCCGGGTGCGGTGCATTCCGCCAGCTACCGCCCACCCGATACCAAGAATACAGACACTTTCCAAGCTTTTACGGTAATCGCCTTCGTCCTCACTATCCAGAGCCGATAGTAGCGGATCATAAACATCGGCAATGGAAATGGTTCCATCTATATAACATTCTTCTTCGGAAGAAGGCTGCTTGATGGCTATCATCTTGACGGGGCAGGGCGTGATGTAGAACGTCCCAATCTCGTCCGGCTTGAGCCCAAGCTCTTTCGATTTTCTTTCCTTGATCTCCCTTGCGGCAAGCCTCTTAGGAAGCTTAATGGGAATGATGTGTTCGACCAGTTGTGGGTATCTCACCTGGATTAGACTTACAACGGAGGGACAGCAATTAGATATGAGCGGCCTGGGACCATTATACTCATCTAGGAAATGCTCTATGGCCAAGCTCGTATCCCCACAGGTGATGGCTAAATCATGCGCATCATCAAAACCGATCTTTTTCAAACCGGCCAGAATCTTGTCTGGCAGGATAGACCTGCCGAACTGGGCGTATAGTGCCGGGGAAGGGATGGCCACTGTGTATTTGAACCTGCTCCGTTCACCCAGGGGATCGGTCAATGCCACGATGGCTTCATTCGGGCAGACCCTGATGCACTCTCCACAATCAATGCATTTCTCTTTTATGATGATGGCCTTTCCATTCCGGATACGGATTGCTTGTGTGGGACAAACCCGCATACATTTCATATGGCCGTCACATTTTTCCGTATCAATGCTTATGGAGTGAAAGTACTGGTTCACACATCCCCCTTCGAATTCAGGTAAAAAACGATGTTGTACGAGGTGCCCTTCCCGATCGTGGACTTTAACTCGAACATGTCAGCATTCTTCTTTATATTGGGCAGGCCCATACCGGCGCCGAATCCCATCTCCCGTATTTCATCGGTGGCAGTGGTGTAACCTTCCTGCATGGCCATCTCGATGTTCTCAATACCCGGACCTTCGTCCTCCAAAGTAATCTGGATTACCTTAGGATTCAACCTGAGAACCATTTCGCCCTTATTGGCATACATTACAACGTTCATCTCGGCCTCATATGAGGCAATAGCAACACGTCGAACAATTACCGGATCAATGCCGAGTTCCCTGAGAATCTCCTTGATGTTGATAGATATAGAACCGGCTTTGCTGAAATCTCTTCCCTTTATTTCGAAAGTACGCGAAAGATCGTGATGAGAAACCATCATGCCGCTCCACTCACTTCTAATTCCTCACTCCGACTATCCCTTTGCGGTAAAGGAGACCACACGCCTTGTACATGAAGAGCTTAGTCGACAGTATGAGAATGTTTCTCTTCTCGGCCAGTGAGATTCCTTCTTTGCTTGGTTTCTTGCCACGTACATAAACGATGGCTTTGGCTTCGATTATTTCGGCAGTTTGTATAGATTGGATATTCGCTAATCCGGTCAACAGAACTATTCCAGACTCGCCAAACGCCAGCACATCGCTCATGAGATCCGACGCACCGGCGCGTTCGAACTCCTCATCAAGATGACGCTCACCACAAATCACTTCCGCTTCCAGAAGTTCAGCAAGTTCTCTCAGTGTCATATCAGGTTACGTTCCCTTCCATCCCAAATAACACTTGAACCTAATATATGTACTGTTCAAAGTAAAACGATATTGCGACCGGACCTCTCAATGAGGAAAAACAGGCTCATTTCTTCAGGTGTAGCGTTCTCCCACAGTCCGATTTCACTGTGTAGACATTGACTTACGGACGCAACTGTCCTTTCCGGTCATCCTGGTTGGTGTGACATGTGGAGGAATCCACCAGTATGCGTCTCCGGGCGAGGAATGCAATTTGAGCTCGGTCATCGCCTGTATTATTTGGTGAAGGGGTTCATGCAATTACAGCAAAAAAAACAACAGGCCATCGGTTGGCTCGGGGTTTGCTGATAGCAAAAATAGCATTGTAAGAAACCCAAAGACGTAGAGTCTTGGAAATCATAGAAGGATATTGAGAAAGGAAATAGCCATGAAGGATTTCAAAACTGTTAAGACTGAGGCAAAAAGAAGAAAGGATGATTGTATTTGGAAATCATCCGGTGCGGTGTCCTTACAAACATGCGAGTCTCATCCAGATGACTGCGAGGGATGTCCAGTGGAAACCGCCCTGACCAAGGTTGCTTTGCATAAGCAACGACGTTTCTTTAGCAGGGATTTTTTCGACCAATGTTATGTTAAAGCCTGCGCGACCCAGAAACCACCCTGTCCGTTCGCCGGTCCATGCATGGCCAACTGGTCGCGCACGAGCCCTGCCGCGTCACGGGTGCTTACTATGATGGGCATCGGGAGCCTGTCTGTTGGCGCTAACGCTTCTCTTGTTCAGCAAGTATCCCGCCGTAACGGTTTGCATGTCGATCTGTTGAGCCAAACGTTCAAGCTCCGCAACCTTGGAAAAATCTCTCCGGATGAAAAGCTCACCCCGGATGTTCTGGGTCTACGCACTGTAGAGGAACAGTTCATGTTGGTAGCGTCAGCCTTGTTCCTTGACTGCCCTGAATTGCTCGATCTCAGAGCATTCGCCAAATCAATATTAGAGAAAGGATTACTACCACATGGATTGTTGAACTCGGTTTCCAGGGAACGGTCCCAGGAAGAGTTACGGGATGCCTTCCGTGCTATACAGGGATTGTCCCTCCTCAATATGACACCTGCCTTTGACATTAATATGCTGGTGAAGTTGCACCATGACATTGCAACAACCCGTTACTTCTCGATGGCTACGGCACAAATGGCTCTCACCGTTCAGCGGATACTCCAGTCCCACACGTTCAAGCCTGTTAGTCTAGATGACGAGACGGTTGAGCGTGCAGTTACACTGACCAGCTTTGCCAAAGGGTTGCTCGGTAAAGTGTATAAGGGACTATCGATCACTCTTTCTGAGCTGGCGGCAGCTGTACGTGTTAGTCGCGTACTTAAAACCATCCCGGAAGATGTAGCATTCAACGCAGGTCGAGTGCTCTTAAACGAGATACTGCGTCTGGATAAATTAGGTACCCTGAATATGGTGGAGGCACAACCGATACTTACCGGAGTTGTAGCTTCCGGTCTGATTCTGACGCCCAGTGAACGCACATTGATCTCAAAAGCGGTGTTACGTTCTTTCCAGGAGCAGTTCAAGAAATTAGGTGACATGTATGCTGACCCCGCTTCGCTACTGGCTATCATGGGTTCGGATAACCTTGCGCGTAATGCCGATCAGTTCGAGGCTCTTGCCTACGCAGAGTTACCTGAAGCAGAAGAGGAACTGGATCCGGCACTGCTCGGCTGCGAGATGCCCTCTGATCTTTTCTACTCTCGTGGACACTCTTGGGTGCGCTCCGAAAAGGATGATTCCTTCCGCATCGGGCTTGATGATCTGGTAGCCCATTTGATTGGTAGCATTGACGCTATCGAGATGCCCAAACCAGGCGAGAAACTGCGACGGGGAAAGCCGGCACTGCGCCTGATCCGCGACGGCGAGTCAGTGAAAGTGTGTTCCCCAATGGATGGTGAGGTAATGGTGGTCAACCAGTCGGTCGTCGATACCCCCAGAGTTCTTTCGACTAAACCGTACAACGATGGTTGGCTGCTGACAATTCGTCCCAAGATATATGAGGACAATCTCTCCGGACTTATGTTCGGGCAGAACGCTCATGACTGGCAAAGAAGCGAAGTGGTTCGGCTAAGCGAGATGTTTCAGGACAAGGTTGCAACGGCCGCGGACGGAGCCACGCTTGCCCACGATGCCTTGACCGGCATCTCCGGTGTTCGTTGGTCCAAAGTGCTGTGCAAGTTCCTTAGAGGCTAAAGAGTATGATGCAGTATATTAAGGTATTCAATTTTTATTTAACTCGTCTTTTAGCATGATTTTACAGTAGTAACACAGTTGCGTGGACTTCGCGTCGATGTGTGTCATGTCGAGCGAGGCGGCCATCACACAAGCGGGATCGTCACAGTGAGTTAGGCCAAATGTGTGGCCTAACTCATGGATACATTCCTTGAGGACGCGGCTGACAAAGACGCTACGGTTGCTGGGGAAGTCGTCTCCGGGTGGTGCTGTACTGAGCCGATACGTTGATACCAGTGCAGCTCGCCCTTCGAGCATCGCCTCACCAAATACGTAACGCAAAATCGGTGTGAAGATGTCCAAAGTCGTTACTCCCAGAAGCCGGAAGGAAGTCCGATCGGAGACAGCCAAATGTTCGAGGATCCGGGTAGCGTGATATTGTCCCCTTCTTTCGTCCAGAAGTTCTGCCGGTAGTCTCTCAGCAACGCCAACCCGACACGGGAATGAAAATATCCTCGTGATCTCTGTAGCTACGGCAGACATGAGATCCTTGTCCGAGATGTTTAGGGGTACCACCTCAACCATGCGCGGAGCCATGACCGTTAACTCCTGCTTGCCGCTCTCAAGACAGCTCGTATCTTTTGATTTTGGCGTACAATGTCCCTCGGTCGATTTTCAACGCTTGAGCTGTCCGACTTATATTCCACTCATACTGCGCGAGCTTCTTGGCAATGTAGTCTTTCTCCCGCAAATCGAGAGACTCATCGATTGGTTCCCCGCTTGGTTCCTGTAGCACGATGGGCAGGTCCTCTGGCATGATCCGTTTCTGCTTGCCCACCACCAGCGCTCGCTCAATGGCGTTCTCTAACTCGCGGACATTGCCGGGCCAATCATAGGCGACGAGATACTGCATAGCCTCAGGGGAAATCAAACTGGTCTTTTTGTTCAAGCGAGCACGAAGCACTTCCAGGAAATGCCTGGCAAGAGCCGGAATATCCTCCCTACGTTCCCGCAAAGGTGGTATGTGAACCTGCACAACGTTTAGCCGGTAATAAAGGTCCTGTCGAAAGTTTCCCTCCTCAATGGCTTTCTCCAAGTCACGGTTAGTTGCCGCGAGCACCCTGAAGTCTACCTCCTCATCTCTAAGCCCCCCAATCTTTCGGAACTTTCGCTCCTGAAGCACCCTGAGCAGATCGATCTGCAACTTTGGGCTCGCATTTCCTACCTCGTCTAAAAAAAATGTCCCTCCTGAGGCGATCTCCAACAGACCCTTCTTGGATGTGTTAGCTCCTGTGAAGGCTCCCTTTTCATACCCGAACAGCTCGCTCTCCAGAAGGGATTCTGTGAAAGCACCAAAATTGACACCCACGAATAGCCCGTTCGACCGAGAACTCTTTTCATGGATTGTACGTGCCAGTACCTCCTTGCCGGTTCCACTCTCGCCTGTTATCAATACCACCGAGTCTGTGGAGGACACGTCTTCGACGAGTTCGAATAACTTCAACATGGCTGGCGACTGCCCGATCATCGGTCCGTAGCCGCAACATACTTGCACCTGGTGTTTGAGCAACCTGTGCTCGCGCCGCATTAGCTCGTTCTTAAAAATCCGCTTGACGAATGCTCCAATCTTCATTGGGTCAAATGGCTTGATCACGTAATCGATGGCGCCAAGTTTCATCGCTTGGACCGCAGAATCGATAGAACCATAGGCAGTCATCATGACTACAGTGGTGTCGGGGTCATCTCCTTTGACACGCTTCAGCATTTCCAGACCGTCCATACCGGGCATCTTGATGTCCACCATTAGCAAATCGAACGACTGCGTCTTCAACATCTCCAGCGCCGACTCTGCGCTCTCGGCTACCTCCACCTGGTATCCATCGCATCTCAGCAAATCTCCCAGCGAAATGCGTATGGAAAGCTCATCGTCCACAACAAGTATTCTGAATTTCTTCCGCATCGTTACCTCTTTCATCAGCTATCTGGAATTCGACAGCAAAGCCATCATCCCGACACCACAGGCAGGGTAATGGTAAAGGTGGTACCCCTACCTTCTTCACTCTCCACCTTCATGATTCCGTCATGCTTACGAACGATACCGTAGCTAACACTCAAACCGAGACCTGTTCCCTTTCCAACCGACTTGGTAGTAAAGAACGGTTCAAAGATCATTTCAAGGTCCTCTTCTTTGATACCACAGCCGGTATCTGCGACTGAGATCAGTACCTTTCCGTTTTCCTCTGAGGTGGAAATTGAAAGTATTCCACCCTCAGGCATAGCTTCGCAGGCGTTGAAACAAAGATTGGTGAGTACCTGCTGCAATTGATTGGCATCTCCATTTACCTTGGACAGACCCTCGGCGAGTTTCTTCTCGACGGTTATATCCTTGAAATCTTTCTGGCTACACGGAGACTTTAACCATTGCCGAATCACCTCGTTGACATCCAGAAGTTTCATGTCCAGGGAGGACTCACGGGAAAAATTCAGCAGTCCCATGACGATCTCACGCATCCGGGAGGTCTCGTTATACATAATTTCGAGATATTCTTTTCCCTTGTCGCTGAGGCCTTCCTCATTCTTCAGCAGATGCTCGAAGGTCAGTAGCCCAGTCAGCGGGTTGTTGATCTCGTGGGCTATACCTGCTGACATTCTACCTATTGATGCCATCTTCTCGCTCTGCCCGATCTTTCGACGGGTTGCCTGGGCAAGAGCCTCCTCTCTCTGTGCCACGGCGTCGGCCATCTGATCAATCGCCAGGCAGAGCATGCCCATTTCACCGGGTAGCCGCATGTTCACCCGGGCCGATAGATCGCCCGCTACGACTTTGTCAGACATTTTGATGATTCTTCCGATGGGACGTAGGACGGTTCTGGTCATGAGTGTCAGCAGTAGTAAGCTGATTACGGTCATTAAAATTACTACACTAAGAAAGAGCCACATTGCAAGTTTTCTGTCGTGGACGAATGCCTCTTCCAGTACGCCAACTCCCAGGATTCCAATGATCCTGTTTTCGGGGTCACGGATCGGCTCATAGGCAGTGATGTACCAATCATCAACCACAAAGGCTCGATCAGTCCATATCTTCTCCATTTCCACCACCTGCTCATAAACCACAGAGCTGACCCGGGTACCAACGGCTCGCAAGCCATCCTTCCCCATTGTGTTTGTGGAAATACGAACATCTCCTTGGAAAATCGTAGCAGCTCCGATGTCCATGCCTTGATAACTCTCGTTCTTGTACAAATCCTCCTTGATCTCATCTACAATTCCGGAACTCTTGTTCAGGAGTTTTGCTCCGTACAGGAATCCTACGATTTCCCCGTCTCTTCGCAGGTCTACCAAGGGAACAGCTGCCCCGACGACCATTCCATCGCGGTGAATCGTCCTCTTTTCAGACTGATCGACCTTGGTGGACTTTATCTCGAGAGATGCCATGCGTAGCATATCGGCATTTTCTCTTTCCAGCTCCTCGTACGTTACGACTGCCGCACCCCGGACACAATGTTTCTCCCTCAGAGCCCGGGCAACTATCGGATTATTCGAGATATTATCTCCCATCTGACTTGGGTTATGTTCGCGGTAGATGACCCGGCCATCATTATCCAATAAGGAGAGCATATCCAGCTCTCCCGCTTGCCAGATGCTCTGCATAAGTTTGTGCAGATCCTCCCTGTCCCAGCTTTCAAGCGGAACAGGAACAGTACGGCGCGCTGAGGTTGCCTTGAGCAGGAGACAAATATCGCCTATGTGCTCATTAAATACCTTGTCGGCGGAGTTGAGGTCCATGCGCACGCGGGTCTGCACTTCCTCAATGATGATCTCGCTAATACCGAATATGGTAACCAGAAACAATACGACGTTGGTCACTAGAATGATCGCAATGAAGCCTACGTTCAACCGGAACCATACCGCATTCTTCCAACTCATAACAACACACTACGCAACAATAGCATGTTTTCCTAACCTGATAAATAAATCCTTTTTACATAAAAGGATATTAAACATGACCGACGCAAGAACCGATCGGGTTGGCACCTAGACTGTACAAACAACTTCACTTTACTATAACCGCATCCCGGTTGCATACGTCTTTACAGATTCCGCACTTGATGCAAAGATCGGTATTTATTTTGTGGGGCTTCTTTTTTTCGCCGTCAATGGCATTCTGCGGACATTCTCTTGCACATAGCATACAGCCATTGCACTTATCGGGATCAATAGAATAAGTGATAAGATTTTTGCATAACCCTGCCGGGCACCTCTTTTCCCGGACGTGAGCCTCATACTCGTCTCGAAAATACCTGAGTGTACTAAGCACTGGGTTGGGCGCCGATCCGCCCAGTGCGCAGAGCGAACAGCTTGTAACTGTATTGCAGGTCTCCTCCAGTAGTTCAAGGACTCCCTCCTGGGCTTGACCGTCGCAGATATCATTAAGCATTCTGCTTATCTGCGTCAGTCCCTCGCGACCCGGTAGGCACTTACCACATGACTCACCAACGAGAAAATCGATGAAATACCGGGCAATGTCCACCATGCAATCATCTTCGTCCATCACGATCATACCGCCCGAGCCCATCATCGAACCTACCCTGGTGAGCTGGTCAAAGTCCACCGGCAGGTCGAGCAGGTCTTCAGGAATCACACCTCCTGAAGGTCCCCCTGTTTGCACAGCCTTAAACTTTTTGCCGTTGGGGATTCCGCCGCCAATGTCGAAGATGATCTCTCGCAGGGTTATCCCCATGGGCACCTCTACTAATCCGGTGTTCCGGACCTTGCCCACCAAAGAGAAGACCTTGGTACCCTTGCTTCCACCCCAGGGATTTTCCGATACGTCGCCAGTACCAATGGAGGTAAACCATTTAACGCCACGCTGAACGATAAGAGGAACGTTGGCATAGGTCTCTACGTTATTCAGGTTGGTGGGTTTGTCCCATAAACCATGCTCTACGGTATGGATATACTTGGCACGCGGCTCGCCAGGTCGGCCTTCCATGGAAGCCATCAAAGCCGTAGATTCGCCACACACGAAGGCGCCAGCTCCACAGTGAATGTTAATATCGAAATCGAAACCTTGGTCGAAGATATTTTTGCCCAGAAGTCCATACTCACGTGCGTCGGCGATCGCTTTTTCCAAACGCTCAAGGGCCAGGGGGTACTCATGGCGAATGTAAACATATCCATTACTGGACCCGACGGCATAGGCGGCAATTGCCATGCCTTCAAGTACGGAGTGAGGATCACCCTCAATAATGCTACGATCCATATAAGCGCCGGGATCACCTTCATCTGCATTACAGACGACATACTTAGGTTCTCCGGGGGCTTCACGGCAGGTTTTCCACTTAACGCCGGTGGGGAAACCCCCACCTCCGCGCCCTCGAAGCCCAGAAGCAATCATTTCTTGTATGACTTCCTCAGGTTTCATCTCGGTTAGTACTTTGGCCAGGGCCTTGTAACCATCTCGGGCTATGTATTCCTCGATTTTCTCCGGATCAATGAGACCTCGGTTGCGAAGTGCAAGTAGGCGCTGCTTTTTGAAAAAGCCTATATCACTCATCTTGGGCACAACCGACTTCTCGTCTGGTGGTGTGAACATGAGCTTCTCGACCGGCCGGCCCTTAAGCATGTGCTCTTCAACCAGATGGGGAACGTCCTTCACACTGAGAAATTGATAGAAGATTCCATCAGGCTGGACTACCATGATCGGCCCATTGGCGCAGAAGCCGTTACATCCGGTCATGACCACGGATACTTCGTTGCTGAGATTATACTTCTCTAGCTCATGCTCCAAGGCATTTTTAATTTCGTAGGAACCAGCAGAAACACAACCAGTACCACCGCAGAGCATCAGGTACATACGGTAACCATTTGCCCCACCGCTTTCATATTTCATCTCATCTACGTTCTTGCCTGGTGTCACACTCATGATGTCTGCTCACTTCCTATGGCAAGGGCATAATCTTTAACGACGTTTCCCTTCATAATGTGCTCATCGAAAATCTCTTTCACCTTCTTTTTGTCAAGATCCACGTACTTTACAGGAGCTTGCTCGATTACTTCAACAGTTATCATTGGTTCGCGACTACAAAAGCCCGCACAGCCGGAGGTAGTAACGATGATATCGCTGGCGCCTGACTCCTCTATGCAATGCATAACTTCAGTCATTATTTTCCGTGCGCCAGCCGAGATTCCACAAGTACCCATATGCACTGTGATCTTTACCCTACCGGCCCCATCCCTTAAAGATGTGATCTTCTTTTGCTCATTCACTATCTTGTCAAGGTCTTCAATTCTAAGTTTGGGCATCAAATGCCTCCACAAAATTTGTTATTGTGCCTGTTCTTTTTTTCGCAATTTATTTATGAATTTCTTCATTTTTGTTGAGGAGGTTTTCCCGTGCACCTCTCCACCGATAGCTACAACAGGCGCCAAGCCGCAACATCCTATACAGCGCACAGATTCCACGCTGAAAAGCTGATCCTCGGTTGCTTGTCCTTCTCTTTCCAAATCCAGATCGCGCATAATGTTTTCGAGGATTCGCGTTCCCCCTTTTACGTGACAGGCCGTACCAGTACACACACTGATAGGATACTTTCCGCGCGGCTCCAGGGTGAATCCCTTGTAAAAAGTGGCGATGTGGAAAATACGGTTCATGGATATATCCAGTTCCTCCGCAATTGTGATGGCAACCTGCGGTGGAATGTAACGGTAATGTTCCTGGACATCCTCGAGCATCTCGATCAGATTACTCTTGTCACGTTTCCAGTGATTCAATATGTTGTCAACTTCGATTTTCTGCACTTCCATCAAATATTCTCCTTCGTTGTATTTTGGGAGACACCTTTCATGCTACCTTTTTCAACATAGCCAGCAGGAACTCGCTCGCTATCTCACCGATTATTTCCTTTCGCCAGGTTGTATCCTTCTCCAGTTCATAGATACTAATCTGTTCGCCATTCCCGTTGAGCTTAGCTCTGACCCGTTCAATCTCCTGCTTGATCCATTTCTTAGCTCTAATACCATACAGGAGGTTCACCAACTCGGCGGGCAGATTGGAAGGCTTCATCGTAAACAACCACCCATTGGTATATGGTGACTGGTTCACTAACTCCGGTTGCTCCAGTAGCCTATCGTTTGTTGTAATAATCCGTCCGGATACCGGCGCTAAGAGACCGATCTGCCCGGCATCGAGGCGAATATCGCAGGCTCGTGCACCCTCGGAGACGGTTTCGCCGGAAGCCGGTAGCTGTACACCCAGAGCGGAACCCAGTAGCCATTGCCCGAAGTCATCCAGACCCACGCGAACGTTGCCTTCTTGTTCCACACGAATCCAAGTATGTCCTCTGTGGTAGTGTATCTCGTGTGGAAGATGGAAACCTTCAATCGAGAGCGAATCGTCATCAATGGGAAGATCCAAATCCTTCTCCGCCTCGGGCGAGTCTTCCATCATCTGCTGAAAAGAGCAATTAGCACAGTTAAACCCGTTGATACACAGCTTGTATGAAACTTCCCCTGTCAACATGTAGTGACACTTCCGCGCAGATGCCGGTAATTTATTAAAGAACTCTTCAAACTCTGTACGTTGAGGTGCGTTCTCCTCACTTTTCAGAGATGGGGAAACACGCGGCGGAATAAGCACCGGTCCATCGACCAGCGCCTGATGCAGTGAGCAACGCTCGCACTCATAGTTAAGTGGACAGAGTCTGTAAGAAATAACTCCAGCATCAACCCATATGCACTGTTTGGCTGACGTGGGTATCAGTTTCGATTTATTCGCTCGTTTTTCAAACATGACTCACCTCCTGAGTAGCTTAACTCAATTCACCTCCAGAAAAAAAACTGTTAGTAATCCGTTCCCAGTCCTTCTTCTCAAGATTTCTGGAGAAGTTATGCAATAACTCACCACCGTCAGACAACGCGGCACTTTTGGAATCGGTCAGGATACTGAACAAGTGATCCGACTCATCCTGGGTCCATTGGTCAGCTTCGTCCGGATTGATGAGAGTACTCTTATCTTCGTAAGAATTAGTAGGTTTCATTGTATAAAGCCAGCCCCTGTCGTAGCAATCCTCGTTGACTAGCGAGGGATCATCCTCCAAAGCTGGATTGATGTGGATGATTTTGCCCGAAATAGGAAAGAGCATGGTTGCACGGTGCCCGTTGTTTGATACATTCAGGGCAGGGTCTCCACGGTGCACTACATCACCCGGCTCAGCTCTGAACGCCACCCTGGAGATACCTCCGATGACTTTCTGAGCAAAGTCGTCCACTCCAACGCGCGTGTGTTCTTTCGAAGTTTTCGCCCAAGTGTGGCCTTGGAAATAACTGCGATCCTCTATTAGAGAAAAATGCCCGACTTGCTTCGGATGTTGGTGCAAACCAGGTTTTAAAGCCAATATCGGATGCGTTCCGAACTCATCAAAGAGCTGCTGGTCGACCTCACATGTGGCGCATTCGAAGTTGTTGGGACATACTTTGTTAGAGATCAGTCCCATACGAGCGTAGCGGCAGATCCGTTCTTTTCCACTCAGTTCTCTCCGCCAGCGTTCCTTGGTCAACGTCTCCATTTGCATCGCTCCCGTCGGGCACACATAGGTGCAAGCTCCGCAAGCAATGCAAGAGTCGGTGTTTACATACCAGGGAGTACCAACTACCCGATCTTTGCCACGCCCAATAAAACCAAGTGCTGAGGCGCCAACAATCTCGTCGCACACCCGGACGCACAAACCGCAAAGGATGCAATCGCTGGTCTCGGCAACCTTAAACCGCGACTTGGTAATGCCCAGCGAGGCTGCAATCTCCTGTACCTTCTTAACCTCGGGAGATCTAGCCAGCAGAAGCTCAGCCATCATCCTGCGATGTTGAAGTACTTCTTCAGTGTCGGTTTGGATCTCAAGTCCCTCAGCGGCGGGGAAATTACATGATGTCACCAGCTTGGTGCGCTTGCCATGTTTTACCTGCACGACACACATGCGGCAGACACCGTAAGGTTCCAGACCATCCATGTGGCACAAAGTGGGAACCTTGATGCCCATAGCCCTTATGGACTTCAGAATTGGCTCTCGATTCTCTGCTTTGACCTCATGTCCGTTTATATTCATGGTTACCAGCGACATTTTATTCTCCTTATTGACCATCGCTTATATTTACAACAGGGATTAAGCAATTAACGTACCAACACCCAAAGTAGCTTGAAAACAAAACCATAACCGTAACGCTAACACGGCCTTGTGGCTGGATAGCGCTTTCGAAAATCTGAGCCTGAGGACGTTTTGGTATTGTTAACTGTCGAAATATTCAACGGTACTGTCGTGATATTCACACGCCCACTTGATCCGGATCACATGATCCTATAGGCTATTAAGTGATACCGCCAAGCATCAAGAATAAAGATTAGAGCGACAATCAGGACAGAGTTTGATTGACTTCACGTCGGTTTGAGACAGGCTATTTGAGGGATACATCACACAGTTACGGTCTAAGCAGTGAGTGAGACCCATCATGTGCCCCACTTCGTGTATGGCTTCCTTCTCAATTCGCGATAGGAGCATAAGTGTATCGGCTGGGCGCCCATAGAATTCTTCATGCAGGCGGAAGGTAGAAATTACTGCGCTACGGCCACCGAGCCTGGCTTCCCCAAAGACGAAAGTCAGCACAGGAATTGCTAAGTCGACGTCGGTGATACCAAATATCCACTGGTCGGGCTGGGGAAATCTGCTCTCCAGCCAATCGAGTATTTCCAGTGAGTTGCATTGGCCCCGTAAGACGTCCAAAGCGAATTCTGGTGGTGGTTCGGGTGAAAGTAACTCGCAGTTCAACCCAAAGCAGGACTGGATGGCAGAGTAAGCTCTCTCCTCCGCATTTTGGGGAGTATTTCCAAGTGAGACGATACGGAGTTTACTTGGAAGTTCTTGTGGCCGCATCAGTGGCTAGGCCCTGTCAGCGTTGGTCCCTGGGCTTAGACACCCCGTAATTTTTGATCTTGTTGTACAGCGTAGCTCTGTCGATTTCAAGCAAATGTGCGGAGCGGGTAACATTCCATCCGGTCTCGTTCAGTACTTTCAGTATGTGCTTTTTCTCTACCTCTCTCAGGCTTATTGCGGTTTTCTCTTCGAGGACCTTCTGGCCACCACCGAAGGGCATATCCGATAGTTGAACCAGCGATTCCTTGCCCACCACCACAGCTCTCTCAATGGCATTCTCCAGCTCGCGAATGTTGCCAGGCCATTTGTACCTTAAAAACAACTTAATCACCTCGGGGGAGAAGCCCTCCTTCTTTTTGTTCATCTTCATACAGAACTTTCTTAGAAAATATTCGGCCAGAAGAAGAACGTCATCTCCTCTTTCCCTCAGCGGGGGGAGGTGAATTCCGATGACGTTAAGACGATAGTAGAGATCTTCACGAAAGGTGCCTTCCTCAATACTCTTTTTCAGAACTCTATTTGTTGCGGCGAGTACTCTCACGTCCGTGTGTATCTTGCGATTGCCACCCAACCGGTAGCAAGCCCTTTCCTCCAACACCCGCAGTAGGTCGACCTGTACCTTGGAGCTCATTTCACCGACCTCGTCCAGAAACAGAGTGCCACCATCAGCAAGCTCAAACCTTCCCATATGTGCATGGCTTGCCCCAGTAAAGGAACCTTTCTCGTGCCCGAACAACTCACTCTCCACCATGGTATCCGGCAACGCCCCGATTGAAACTGCCACGAATGGTTTATAGCGGCGATCACTGTTGCGGTGGATGGCTTGAGCTATCAACTCTTTACCAGTTCCGCTCTCACCGGTTATAAGAACCGACGCATCACTAGCAGCCACCGAACCGACTATCTCCAGCACCTCTTGTACGGACTTGCTGTTACCGATGATCTCGTCGAACTGGTAGATGGCATCGATCTTATCGCGTAACATGACATTTTCATTTGTAAGATTCTGCGTCTCAAGTATTTTCTTCACCTTCAATGTCAGCATGTCGGGATCGATAGGTTTGATCAGGTAGTCGCAGGCACCGACTTTCATTGCCTCAACCGCTGTCTCAACCGTGGCATACGCCGTAAAGATAATGACAGGGATACCCGGTTTTACCTCTATTGCCTTGCGAAGCACCTCGATTCCGTCAACGCGGGGCATCTTCAGATCCACGAGTAGGATATTCCACTCCTCGCGATCCAGGATATCAAGTGCCTCCTGACCACCTTCCACTGGCACGACTTCGTAACCAAACTTCCGAAGCCACACCGAGAGAGATTCGCGGACGATCTTCTCGTCGTCCACCACCATGATCCGAGCCACTGATTTCATCGGGTAACCTTACTAAAGTCTTCCTTATTCCAGTTCTTCTTTACTCTTTAGAAAAATGCTGAATGTAGTTCCTTTTCCCTTTGAGCTCTTTACACGGAGATCACCACCGTGGCGCTTGATGATTCCGTATGCCACAGCCAGACCGAGTCCGATACCTTCTCCTTTTTCCTTGGTTGTGAAAAAAGGAGTAAACACTTTGTCGATGTTTTCCTTGGATATTCCGCAACCTGTATCTTCAACGTCGATTAGTACCACCTTGGTGTTCTTAGTCGGCCTCTCCCTATCGTTGGCCTGGGTGGCGCGGATGGTCAGATGACCTCCATGGGGCATCGCTTGGATTGCGTTGAGAATAAGATTAAGAAAAACTTGCTTAAGCTGGTCTGAGTCCGCTTCAATCCGGGGAAGTCCCGAATCAATATGATAGACCATTTCGATATCTTGCAACTTTGCCCTGTAATCCAGTATGCTGTAAGACTCGTCCAGTATATTGTCAAGGTTCAAAGGTGCAAGCATCGGTTGAGATTGTCGGGAAAAATCCAGTAGTCTCTTTATGATTTTGGAACATCGGGTGAGCTCATGTTTAGAGTCATTGAGAAATGTCAAAGCCTGTTTTCTGTCGAACTGGTCGTTCTCGATATCATTTGCAAGCGAGTGTAAGTAAACCATAATACCGCTAATAGGGTTGTTTATCTCGTGAGCCACACCAGCGGCGATCTGGCCAATGGAGGCCATTTTTTCGCTCTGGATTAGTTGCTCTTGCAACTGCTTGAGCTCGTCATAAGCTTGTTGCAACTCCTTACGCTTGCGCCGTTCCGCCTCGGCTCTTGCCGCATCTGCAATTAATTTCTTTGTCGGTCTGAGATCGCGTGCCACTAATACTATTCCTGACCCGACGCGAGGACAGCCTTCTATCGCGGAACTCCTCAACGAGATTGGTATTTGGTTTCCTTCCTTTGGAGTCATAAAACCCTCAATGTTGGCCAGAGCCTCGTCGAGTAGGCGCTCACCAATCGTCTTGTTCGAGGACAATTTGTTTTCGTTGTCCTGCGAGATGCTCAGGATTTTTTGAATCGGATGATCAAGTATTTCCTCCTCACTATACCCCAATAAGGAGAAGGTTGATTGATTTGCCACGATGACCATCCCGTCCAGATTGACAAGGATCACCATGTCGGACATAACGCTGATCATCTGGGCACAGATATTGTCCGTCGGTGCTTCTTCAGGAACCATGGCCTCATCCCAATCTCATCGACTTACCAACTAACTCGATGATGCTTATTGCCATATTGTTCTTCAGTTATCCGGTCACTGTGCAGGTGTAGCACATGTCACAGTTCACTGCGTTTGCTTCCGGGGCTTTCGTTTCTTTTTTAGGCTTTTTTATACTTCAGAGATTAATCACAGAAAGCCTTCACAAGAAAACTGGAGATATCTTCAATCTCCAACGCACCGCCGGATGCCTTTTTAAGGGATGCCATACAGATCGGACACATAGTGGCCACTGCTCCCCCGTTGGTGACATCCTTGAGTTGCTGAACCCTGTTAGTGCCAATTGTGTGAGACATCTTGGGGAAAATTGACTCTATGGGCCCCCCACAGCAATGGGTCAGCGCCTTGTTGTCCTTTGGCTCTTTTATTGTGTACCCCGCCCTTTCGAGCAATTGCCTTGGCTCATCTATGACACCTTCATGGCGCGCATAAACACAGGAGTCGTGGACCGTAATTTCTTTTTCAACGCTGTGAATCGGCTGAAAATCATCGCTGGCAGCCAGAACCTCTAGATAGCTTTTGACCTCAATATCGTAGCCGTCGATAATAGTCGGGTACACAGAGCGCATTATGTTTGTGGTGTGGGGATCAACTGTAATCACGGTGCTAACGCCGTTTTCCTTCAACAAATCATAGACTCGTTTGGCCTGAAGACTAAATGCGTCATCTACGCCTAAGTCGTATGCAAGAGTACCGGCGTAAAGCTCTTTCTTGTATAGATAACCAAACTCCACTCCAGCCTTTTTCAATAACTTTGCAATATTATGGACAATTTGCCTGTAGCGCTTTACATCAGCTTTCTTAGGCATTGAAACAAACGCCGACACGTTGAACATTCTATTAAAAAACCTACCCATAAATACAAACTTACCAAGAAAAGAATCCTCTACGAGCTCCATATTCTTTACTGCGGCAATCATATAAGGCAATAGCTGGTACATTGAACCAGTGTAGATTACTGTTTTACCGCCTTCGGGAATGTTAAGTCCCTTGGCCCACTCGGTTGCTCTCTTGTGCGGAATGGGAAATACAGTTTTCCTCTTATTGAGGTTGTCCACCATAAGTCCAATCACGTCACCAATAGGAAGAGGCATAAGGTCTCTCTCCTTCGCTAAAGTTTGAATACTTCTTTGCTGATGTAACTGCGCAAGAATCTTACGTTCTCGGCGATGTGCACATCGGCCGTACAGTTCTCCTCACACATCTTACACAGCAGACACTGGTAGATGACATTCGTATTCTCGAGCACTTTGTCCTCTAACCCAAGCAGGGCATACCTGAAAAGCTTACGAGGAAGCAACTCGACATCCATAGGGCATACAGCTGTACAGACACCACAGTTTATGCAAGCCGTGGCATTGAACTCCTCTGACGTCGTAACCTTTTTTATAAAATCCGGGTTTACCTTTGTCATCGCTGTTATCCCTTTACTCATTCTTCACCAGCTTGTACTGGAAGTAGTCATCTTCAGTTGGTTCCTTGATTTCCTCGATATAGCCATACTTCCTGGCGGCCATGACCCAATACATCACCTCACTAACCGGATAATCCATTACCTCGGCGATCTCAGGGACAGTCTTAGGACCATCATTCAAAATAGCCAATACCTTGTCCCGCATGAGCATTTCATCTCTCATTATTTCACGAGGATCTCGCACCTTGTCATTCATAGCAGGACCTCCATGGCATCAATCATAGCTCGTATCTGCTCATCCGTGTAACCCTTGATGGCAAGGGCGTTTTCGGGACAAACAGGCACACAGCATCCACACCCCTTACACTGGGCCGTGTTGATTGCGGCAATCTCTTTCTCTCCAGAGCTAATTTTCTCAATTGCAGAGTATGGACAAGCTTCAGAACATTTGCCGCACCAGACACAAGTATCCTCGTTGACCATAGCGATCAGCGGTTCCAGTTCCACATAGCCCTTCATAAGTAGAGAAGCGCTCTTGGAGGTAGCGGCCAGCGACATGGCAACGCTCTCAGCTGAGTTGCGGGGAGCCTGGGAGGTGCCAGCGATTAAGACTCCGTCAATGACCGTTTCCACCGGCCGCAACTTGGGATGGATTTCCTTGAAAAAACCGTCCAGCGAGACTGGTAGCTTAAGCACATCGTTCATAGCCTTATTTTCACGAGGCTCCATAGCGGTGACAAGAACCACCAGGTCACTTTCGATTTCGATCTCTTCACCAAAGGTCAGAACATCCTTAACCTGGACATTGAATCGTCCGTTGCTTTTCTCCACACGTGGAGGAGAGGCTTCGTCAAATTTTATGAATATCGCCCCATTCTGGAGAGCTTCCCGGTAGAGAAGTTCATATTTTCCATAAGTTCGGATGTCTCGGTAGATATGGAACTGATTCAGCTCTGATGATATATCATTTGCGACTAAGGATGCGTGTATGGCGGCGTTGCAACAGTATCTCGAACAATATGCGTGCCCTTTTTCTCCAGATGAATCCCGGCTACCCACACAGTAGATGTAAGTTACATTTTTCACGGGCTTACCCTGGTAAATGATCTCACCCTTGGAGTTATCGATTAGCTCCTTGAAATCTGGTAGCGTTAGTACGCCATCGGCGCCATATGCGTATTCGCCTTCGGAGGGTTGATACGAGACAAAACCTGTAGCCACAATTATCGAACCTACATTAAGGGAAATCTCCTCATTCTTGACCTTGATTTTCACATCGAAGTCACCCACGCTTCCGGATTTCGTTAATATCTCCGCCTCTGTATAGATATGGATATTTTCTCTCTTCTTGATTTCCTCACTGAGTTCCGTAATCAGGTCACTTCCAAGACGATTGTGAGGGTACATCTTGCCAAATTCAGAGACCCAGCCACCGATGCGATCGCTCTTTTCTATCACGAAGGCACTGATACCCAGATCGGAATGTGCTATAGCCGCACGCAGTCCGGATATACCCGCACCAATCACCAATGTTCTGGGAACCGTATCGATTCTGGTCTTCTTCAGGGGTTGGGTTAAACGCACTTTGGCAATACCGGCCTTGACCATGTAAATTGCCTTCTCTGTAGCTTGCTCCTTGAGATCTGTGTGAGCCCAGGAAACCTGTTCCCTAACATTGACCTGAACGTACTGATAAGGATTGAGTCCCGCCCTTTCGGCAACACCACGGAATGTAAATGTGTGAAGTGTCGGCGAGCACGAAGCCACCACCAGACCATCCAATTTATGTTCATGGATATCGTTTATCATTTCCTGCTGAGCCGCATCGGAGCAAGCGAACATAGTCGTCTTGGCTACCTTTACACCCTCTTCATTTTCTATTGCATCCCGAACTTTCTCAACTTCCACGAAGTCAGAGATGTTGCCACCGCAGTAGCAGATGTAAACACCAATTCTCCTCTCGCTCATTTCTTCACCCTTTCGACGTGGGCCGCAGCCAATGCTGCGGCTGCTCCGGAATGTAAAATTGTGTCAGGGATGTCCATTGCCGCGGAAGCTGTTCCTGCTACGTAGACTCCCTCCAAACTCGTCCGGGCTGGGCTGTGGTCCTCGTCTACCTCCTTGACATAATGATAACTATCCGCTTCGATCTCGCCGCCGGATAAGAGTCCTAGAGCATCTTGATTAGGCAACATACCCACCGAGAGAACAACTAAGTCGTGTTCTGTACGTTCTGATTTTCCATCTCCAGCAATGTTTTCATGTTGAACTATCAAATTCCCATTATCGCCTTCTTCTATACGGGCTACTTTGCCTTTGACGAAGGAAACACCCATTTGCTTAGCTTGTTGATAGAACTCCTCAAATTCTTTGCCGAAAGCGCGTATGTCAATGTAGTAGATGGTTATATCCGCCAAGGGTAATGTACCCATAATCAACTGAGCTTGCTTTATGGAGTACATACAGCATACCCGCGAGCAGAGCTCGTTGCCCACCTGGCAGTCACGCGAGCCTGCGCAGAGAACATAAGCGATGTTGTCGGGTAACTTACCATCTGATGGTCTGAGAACGGTGTTGTAGGGTCGAGTCGGCGCCAGAAGCCGATCCATCTGCATAGCAGTAATTACGTTCGGGATATTATCATATCCATACTGGATCTTGCGACTTGGGTTGAAGAGCTCGAAACCGGTCGCGATAACTACTGATCCAACCTCCAGCTCCTTGATCTCATCACGCATAGTGAAATCGATAGCATCGGCCTGACAGGCAACTATACATTGGCCACATTCTGAACATCCGCCGCAGTCAAGGCACCTGCCAGCTTCATAGCGAGCCTCATCATCAGTAAATGGTAATTCCACCTCACTAAAATCACTCACTCGCTCCCTTGGAGGAAGCTCTTTTCTTTTTCCAAGATTGAGCGTACGATATTCACTTTGCCTTTTGAGCACCTCATTCCTATCAACCACAGGCAACAGTTGCTGGAGAGGCTCGCCAGGAAACTGCTCCCCTCTCAGATAACGCTTCATATACTCAGCGGCGTGAGCTCCGGCGTGTGCCGCCTCCACCACAGTAGCCGCTCCAGAGACTACATCACCACCGGCGAACACACCGGGGATGTTCGTCTCGAGAGTGGTCGAATCAACTACCAGCGTATTCCAACGAGTCAATTTTGATTTGTCATTATCGGCAAAGGAAGCTATGTCCGGACGTTGACCAATTGCAACGATACAGAGATCCACCACTATACTGCTCTCGGAATCTTCTACGGGTACGGGTCTCCTCCGGCCACTTTCGTCCGGATCGCCGAGCTTCATGCTGATTGATTCCACCTTAGCCAGCTTGCCGTCTTTTCCTGTGAATCGTACTGGTGTTCTAAGATATTGCATTTCGATATTTTCATCGATAGCATCCTCAATTTCCACATCAAAGGCAGGCATCTCGGCTCGGCTTCGTCGGTACTGAATGTAAACCTTGCTTGCTCCTAAACGGCGAGCCACTCTGGCTGAGTCGATAGCAACATTGCCTCCTCCGACCACCACCACGGTTTTACCGGTGAGATCGATTTTATCCCCTCTATTTACACCCTTGAGAAAATCAACGGCACCTACTACCCCCGCTAAGTCTTCTCCATCAATCTTCATCTTAGTGTCCTGCATTGCTCCGCAAGCCACGAAAACCGCATCAAACCCCTTTTTTAATTCAGTCAGACTCTCTATACGATGTCCGGTCTTTATTTCCACTCCGAGAGCAGTTACATTCTCTATATCGCGTTCTACTACCTCCTCTGGAAGCCGATACGAAGGGATAGTGAGCGTTAACATACCACCCGGCTTGTCTTCGGCCTCAAAGATGGTTACTTTATAGCCGTCTTTAGCCAGAAAGTATGCCGCGGTCAATCCTGCGGGACCACTTCCCACCACCGCAACCTTCTTGTCGAGTATCTCTTCGGGGGGACCATACTTGGGCTTAGGATATTTCTCATAATAGTGGTCAGAAGCGAATCTCTTGAGCTGTCTTATTGGGAGAGAACCTTCAAGTTCTCCTCGTGCGCATTCATTCTCGCATGGTGCGGAGCAAGTGCGGCCCAGACTCCCAGGAATGGGAACAAATTTCAAAATGTGCTCCATTGCCTCGTCGAAGAGACCACTTCGAATGAGAGAAACATACCCATGAGGTTGCATACTCACCGGGCAAGCAAAGCTGCAGGGCGACGAACCATATCTCTCTATAACCGCCTTCTTCGGAACTGCCTGGTCAAATGCAATGTGTGCAGACCGTCGACCCACCAAGTCGAAGTTATACTGGTCCGGGATTGCCACCGTACAGGCAAATTCGCATCTCTGACATCCAGTACACTTATCAAAATCGACATAAGTGGCTTTTTTGTTAATGCTTACCTGGAACGTGCCCTTCGGGGTTTTGCGGATATCATCCACCTCCGAATAGGTCATAGTAGTCACTTGTGAGTGATGAAATGTGGAAGCCATCTTGGGAGTAGCAATGCAACTGGCACAATCCAGAGTAGGGAAAACTTTGCTCAGAAGTATCATCTTGCCACCGATGGTGGGTTCTTTCTCTACTAGAAGCACGGAGTAGCCCATATCGCCGAGCGTGAGCGCGGACTCCATGCCAGCAATTCCACCACCCACAACGAGAATGTCATAGTTCACGTCAGTCTGCTCCTTGCGTTGGTCCCAGCTTCTTAAGAGATTCCTGGAAATTTTTCATGTGTTTTACGAAAGGTTCTGCGCACACCGAGCAGACCGCCGCCATCTTGAGACGCTCAGGCTTAATATCGTGCTCTATCAGTAACTTTTGCCCATCATCCACGATCTTTGCGGTTCTACTCGTACAATCAGGAACGAATGGACAGTCGGTCCCGTCGGCTGCAATGAATACACCATCGAAACCGTGTTGGAGTGCGTATAATATCCATTCCGGCTTGATGCCACTGGAGCATGGAAGCGGAATCGCAATGCTGGACGGCGGGTAGCGCATATGTGAACTACCTGCTAAGTCTATACCTACATCCGAGATGAACACCGTCGAGAAAATAAGAACTCTCTGGGGGGATTGTTCCCCTGCAGTGCCGCCACCTTTCTCCATAAGGTTACTTTCCCCTCTTGACGAAGATACGCCAGTAGCCGGCTTCTTCTACTACGCCAAGGTATTCGTGACCCATCTTCTTAGCCCAACGGGGAACGTCCTTATTAGTGCTTTCATCAGCAGATAACAATTCCATCACTCCGCCAATTGATAGCGAAGTAATTGCCCGTTTTACCTCCAAGAGGGGACCCGGACATGGTGTGCCTCGAGCATCGACCTTTTTCTCCGGTGTAAGCTGATTGAGTTCTTCGGGAGTTGCCATTGTATTACCTCCATTTGTTCGTCTTCTTTGCCGTTTATTAAAAAAACACGGCTGTTATTGCTTCTACTTCTAAACGGTCACTAACTTATTAAAAATAACAGACTTAGAACGTTAATACGATATCCGCGGTTTCTGCTTCGTCCACAAATGTCGCTACGCCGCCAAATTCTACACCGTCAATCAGTTCCTCTTTTTTCATCCCGACCATGTCAAGGACGGCTGAACAAGCTACAAGTTTGGCTCCGCCCTCAATGATATCATTAAGAAAGTCGGGTAGCGGCTTGGGTGCACCTTTTAGTTTAATTTTCTCGATACCCCCCTTGCGAACAATATTTAACCCGCTCATGGTAAAGAACATCATAAGTTCCATATCCATAACTTGAGCGCCAATACCCAACATGAACGGAGGGAACGCTTTTTCGGGATTGTCCGATCCACAAAAAATCACCATTTTTTTTGCCATTGTCTGTCTCCTTTTTTTGATTAGTAAACTAACAACCAAATCTTTCTTATCTTATGTAATCACATTGGCCTTCTTGCAATAACGACAAAGTGTTCTATTACTATCGTGATCAGAAACAACTGTCAAAAGCAGAATCGCAGGATCCCCAAAACATCCGAACATCTTTTCGCTGTGGAATTATTGGGATGGCTCCTTTATAAACTTGTGATTACTAACCTTCTTTTCTCTTTTACCGCACTCTTTAATGTCAAATATCTGTTTAGAAAAGCACCTGGCTCTGGACGATTACAGTTTTTGTCCACTCATCAGCTCCGTTTAGTTTTTCACCACCAAACTGAAACTTGAGGCTGGAATTGTGCCCATGCATCCAGAAATTCAAACCACCAAGAATTGCCTGACGCTTGCCCGTATCTCCTTCTTTTGGTTCATACAATTCAACTGCAACAAGGGGTTCTATTTTGTTGATGCGGTATCCAAAGTCAAACCACAAACCGGACCCCTCGGGAATAGTGCCGCCAGAACCAAAAGAATAGGCATTCACCGTACCCACAATGCTGTTTTCCCCCATGGGAATATCGGCAAAGGCATCAAAGGCAAAGGCGCTGTAGAGTTCATCGCCCTCATCACCACCTACATCAGGCTGAAGGTCAAAGCTTACACCAAACGATAGCACTTTCTTTTTTCCAAGGTATGTGCCCGCCCAGAAATAGCCAGGCTCCGGATCAAAGACGTTATAGCCAATGCGCCCAACAAAGCGCGGCATATCATCCTTGTTTGTTATCACAGTATCACCCGTAATTACTTCCTTATCATACTCCGTACCATCCACAATAGCAAGGCGATAATCGATCTTCTTGTCCGACAGTAGCCCCCTTACCATGACCCCCATATCCCTGTGCCCAATTGCTACTCCGGACCTCTTTAGAAATGAGCTATGGAAATCAAGCCCGTGCAGTTTTGCACCTGTTTGTTGCATGTGTCTTGAGAACGGTAGTTTCAGCAGACCGGCGTTGACCTTCAAATTATCATTAACGACATATTCCACCCATGCATCTGCAATCAGTGTGCGTCCACTCATGTTACCGTCTTTGCCCATATCTTTGTTAAGGGTCGCAAAAAAGAAATTGACATCAGGAGCTATCTGACCGCCAATACAGAGTCGGATACACTTCATGTAAAAGTCACTAATAATAGCTGGTTCTTCCCCCTCTTGGTCTATTGACATATACAGCCGTCCCTGTGTAAACCCGTGGATATCAAGGAAAGCATCATCTGAAATGGGGACCTTTGCTGCTTCAGTGTTTGAAGCTATACAGAAAAGACACACTACAAAGACAGCAATTGAAATAAGCTTTTTCATCATTCTTCCTTCACTTGTTTTAAGATCTAACAAATAAGAGCAAGTATTCCTAAAAACAGGTTCATGAATTACTATGATTTTTCGTAATATCGAATAGCTTCCTGATCGGGCACATCCTTATTTTCTTTGCAATTTCACTTCACTACCGGCTCCGTGGTTCCATAGTTGTCTGAATGTATAAGCTTCCGGAAAGGGGCACAGAACCGAAACCATCCAAAGTTTCAATTCACGAACGGTCATGAGTCACATAACCTCGGTCAGTAAAACAGACGGGGGCGACAATTCTTTTTCCCTTCTTTTTTCCAGTTATTTCAAAGTTCCTTGATCAATCTGTAGTTCATGAACATCCGCCACGATGTCTGTCATTTCCTCTATGGCAAAAGCGCGGAGGGTCTCCGTGCGGACATTTCCCAAGGATCCCAGGGTAAAGCTCATAGCGGCGGCCACCTCATCATTGGGCGCTTCAAACATATGGATGATATCGTATCTTCCAAAAGTCCAAAAGGTCTGCTGGATATTGATGCCTTTTTTCTTTACTTTTTCCGAAAAGGCCTTTGCCCGTCTACACGTATTCTTCAAGTTCTTCACACCCTCCTCGGTAAACGATACCAAGGTAATGTATTTCTGCATGACTTACCTCCTTACAATCAATCGCTATTTTGGTAATATTCAGCCCAAACATTCACTTTTTGTAATCTCTCTCTAATCCATCATCACGGAGCACAAGGAAATCATCAGGTACTTGTTATTGATAGATACGAGGCCTTTCATGTCCTGATTTATTTCATGAATACACACCGACTTAGCAGATAATTTCACTATTCTTCCAGAGAGCCAGTTGGCTGTAAGCAATCCTTCCAGTTTTCTGTTGAAAACGATCTCACCGACCGTCTTTTACAACTTGTAAAGCCGGGAGCGAATATATGGTCGCTATAAGCAATTATCAACCTGTATTTTCGTTTTTTAATGAAAAAAACAGTGATCCGAATTGCCTCACAATTAATGTTACCGAAGGGTTATAAAATAGGGCTGGAAAATGATACGTTGCCTCATAATTGATGTTACCGAGAGGAGACACAATTATGAGTGGAAATTCGAGACGAGAATACTTATGTGCAATACGGCTACGCTATTGTGGAGCGACCAAAGAAGAGAAAGGATTGATACTCCAGGAGTTCTGTGAGGTCTGTAAGTACCATCGCAAACACGCCATTCGGCTGTTGAAGCAACAGAAAAGGGGACCGACAAAACGCCCCGGCCGAAAACCCATCTACCGCTCGGCTGAATTTATGAAGGCCCTCAAACGAATCTGGCTGATCTCCGATCAGATGTGTTCTAAAAGGCTGGTGATACGTACCATGTACGTACCATGAGGTGGTCCCAGTTTGTTGGACAGTTTGACGGCAGTGTTAAGGTGAATTTGGGGTTCGATCTCCCACCTCCATCTTGTTATACTACAATAAGTTAGGCGAAATATCGCGCCTATATCCCCCAATAACACCGAATAAACCGAATAACATGATACTATTTTGGACACAATTTAGCTAAGCTGTGAGGACGCTAGCCGAGTGTTGCCCCTTAACTCGGGAGTTACTACACAATGGATCGAAGGATCGAAGGATCGAAGGATCGAAGGATCGAAGGATCGAAGGATCGAAAAAAATATAAAAAATATGAATCATTTCACGTCCTTTATGAATCAAACAGAGGGACAACATATATGACAGAAACATACAGGCAGTACTGAATCTTTTAAAAACTTCTCTTTGTACCGCTCTTGAACAACTAATTCCTTAAAAAGGACACTCATGAAAAGCAATAAATCACAACTCGCAACACTCTTCATAATAGTAACAACCGCAA
>JAGGTI010000126.1 GCA_021163775.1 Candidatus Zixiibacteriota bacterium | reverse complement strand
CCGCTCTTCAATGGTGAGCTGATTGTATTTCTTTCCCATAACAACACCTTATACAGGTGTTGCACTTCGTTTGTGAATTGAGCGAATCTATGGCCACTAGTCATCGCAGAACGGAAGTACTATCGCGCGGACGGCCTATTGGGGCAACTCTTCAGATAGATCGTTGATTGCTTTTCAGGGAGGCGAGTGGACATGGGCACCCGCCTTCGCGGGTGAGACTTTAAGGAATGCGTGTGACAAGAAAGGACGTGCGAGACAGAAAAGAGACGGTGGTGACAGAAAAAATGTGCGTATGGCACCATTTCCGCCCATCTGGTCCAGGCATAGCCCAGTCATTCCCGTGTAGACGGGAATCTATGGCCTCAAATTATCGCGGAATATAAGTTGGTCCACTCTGGATTGAAGCGCCAAATCAGACGAATCTTCCAACTGCGGTTCCATTTCTTCAATTGTTTTTCACGACAGATAGCCTCATAGATGTCATCACACAGTTCGTAGTAAACCAATCGGTGCACGCCGTATTTCTGAGTAAAACCGCCAGTTAGACTATTCATGTGTTCGGTTACTCGGCGGATCAGATCAGTTGTTACCCCGATATAGAGCGTACCGTTCTTGCCGCTGGCCATTATGTATACGAAGGCTGGTTTCATATGTCCGTTACCAATAAACACGAATGGACTGACAAACGGTGTCAGGCATAATGAGTGGTTCCGAAGTTATTCTGCGGAGATTAGTGGACATGGGCGCCCGTCTGCACGGACGTGACAGAGAAGACGGCGGGCGTGACTGAGAGGAAGCAGTTACGACAGAGACGGGGACGTACACCACGCACAAAAAAACCTATTCTAAGCTGTGAGGTCCTTTGTTTACAAAACTCAAACGATTTACTATTATTGTGGTGGAAGCGGATGCTGTCTGGTGGCGGTCCCGGCCTTCAAAGCCGTGAGGGGGGCAATCGCATTGTCCCCGGTGGGTTCGATTCCCACCCCTTCCGCCAATGTTCAGACACAGTCTGGACTGGACACTTCGCGACTCAGCATCGGTGTTCTGTTGCAGTTGGTTGAAAGAGAACCCTAATGTGAGGTAACCGTTATGAAAACCTATGTCCTCATGACCAAACTGGCCCCCGAAGTGGCCAGCAAAATGAAAGACCGAGCCGAAATCGGCGCCGCCTGGCTCGACGAAGTCCACGAGAAATGCCCCCAGGTGAGATTCCTGGCACACTACGGACTGCTCGGCACTTACGATTTCATGGACATCTATGAAGCACCCGACGAAGAGATCGCAGCCAAAGTATCTATGATCAGTCGCACCCACGGCGCCGCTGTAGCCGAAAGCTGGACCGCGATTCCGTACAAGAAGATTGTTGAGCTGACCAGAGAATTGTAGAGCAAGCCGCCGATCACTGCGGCTTCATATCCGGGTCAACGTGGATTATCACACGGGTGACATCGGCGAAATCATCCAACAACGACCGCTTGACCTTGCGTGCAATGTTATGCCCTTCACGTACGCTGAGATCAGGGTCGACCACAATATGCACCTCGACAAAAATCTGAGAACCGGAATGCCGAGCACGGAGATCATGAGCCTGTAGCACTCCTTCGATTCTAGCCGCACATTCGGCCAGATCGTTCAGAACTTCACGATCAGGCGCGGTATCGGCCAGCTCCTTGAATGCCGACCAGACCAGTGTGACACCAACTTTGATAACAAAAAAAGTAACCAGTAACGCCGCGTACGAGTCAGCCAAGTACCAGTTCGGATTCATATATACAGCCCCAACACCAACCAGCACTGCCACCGAACTGAGTGCGTCAGCGCGATGGTGCCAGGCGTTGCCGATCAGAGCCATGCTCTTGAGCCGTTGCCCCACCCGTAGCGTGTACCAGAACAACGCTTCTTTAAACAAAACCGAAATTGCCGCCACATAGATCGCAAACATACTTGGACGGCTTGGTTCGTGCGAATAGATAGACAAAACAGCACTGTAGGTGATCCCCAATCCGACGATAATCAGCAACAGGCCGATAATCATACTTGATATTGTCTCAATCCGAGCATGACCGTACGGATGATCAGCGTCTTCCGCCTGCCGTCCCCACTTGAAACCGAGTATCACTACGAAATCAGAGAACAGATCTGAAAGCGAATGGATACCATCGGCGATCAACGCCTGTGAATTACTGATAGTCCCCGCCCAGAGCTTGAAAATAACCAACGCCACGTTGGTGACGACACCAACCCAGGTAGCACGCAGACCGG
Source organism: Candidatus Zixiibacteriota bacterium (assembly GCA_021163775.1). Taxonomy (GTDB): domain Bacteria; phylum Zixibacteria; class MSB-5A5; order GN15; family FEB-12; genus JAGGTI01. The sequence goes on along the minus strand of JAGGTI010000126.1, from coordinate 39,646 downwards.
AAGTTGTATTCACAGTCGTATCGATTAGTTCTCCCTTTGGGTTTTGTTGCATCATCGCATTCATCAATCTTAAATTACTTCATCACCTTACACAAATCAACATCGAGTTCTCCCTCAGAACGTGATAGAAAAAGCCCCGATCACAAAAGCGACCGGGGCAATTGATAACAATACAGGGACGATTACTTGGCGTATTTGGCCTCGCCCACAGATTTCATAAAGATGTTAACAAATCTACGTATTTTGGTTGTGAAAGTCAGCGGATCCGGATCCCGGTACCGCATCAGATTCTCCACCAGGAAATTCATACACTGCCCGGTTCGGGAAGCCCCATGCTCATGGCTGTACAAGAATCGACCCAGTTCAGCTTGACGGATCCGGGTTGGGTCATTTGTGACTACACCAAGGAAATGCACGTCAATTTGAAAATCCTTTTCTTGAGTTAGATTCTGCTTTACCACATCCTTGATCCGCTCGTAGAAATCGCGGCCAATCTCAAAATTGTCGATCTGGTTAAGCACCACAAACGGTCGGAAGGTTTTCCGCGGCTTGTACTCGGGATCGCGAGCCATCATTTTTCTTTCAAGTTCACAGAAACGGTGGAAAGTGGCCTTGATACATGAATAGCCAGCCACAATGTCCTGCGGAGTTGTAATGATGATCTGGTGATCCTGGGCAAGAGCGAAGTCCAGAGTGGTGGCACCGATTCCCGCCGCCAAATCGTAGAGTACATAGTTGTAGTCACCCCATGTCTCGCGGAAAGCTCGAATAAACCGACCACGCTGAGCCGCCCCTAAGTTGGCCAGTCGGAAATCGCCCGATTCACCGGCAATCAAATCAAAGCCGTGAGGAGTCGAATAGATCAAATCCTTGACCTTGTGATGTCCCTCAAGCAAATCTACAATCGTATTCTCACAATAATAGCCAAGCTTGGAAGTAACATCTGCGTGTCCCAAGTCCAGATCAACCAGCAATGTCTTCTGATTCGAACGGGATAGGCCGAACGACATATTAGTCGAAATATGAGTCTTCCCCACACCGCCTTTGTTTGAGATAAACGCAACTGTTTTAACAACATGTTTGCGTTTCAGCCGAAGTCGGGTTGTACCACCGAGAAGATTGTTCATCTCCCGTGAGCGTTGGCTGGCGGCCTGCGTGGCGTTAGACTCAGGGATAATCTTCGGCCTTGATGGCGGGTTATCCAGAACTGGTTTGGTCATGTCTGGAACGCTGGTTGAAGCCGAATTATCGTATTCAATACCATCGTTAGTGAATCGATGGGAACCGGAGACCATACGGTTTTTAGGCTCGATCTTACTTGATTTTGCTTCTGGCACTGGCGACGATGCCTGCGGAGTGGCTTTTAAGCGATTCTCGGTTGAAATCGACTCGCCATTACCCTTCTTCTTCGTTATTGTAGTATCAGATTTCATGATACCCCCACAAATGTTTATTCACTATCTATTGTTTTAATTCGGTCGAATCAGTGAAAAACTTGAACAGTTATTGAGCCAATTTGACCATCATATCGACCGCACCGGCATTTGGGGGGGTGTCGATCAGCAGGTTTTCTTTAATAGTGAAGGCTTCGGCGAATTTCACCCCGACCTGTTGTCCCAGAGAATGAGAGCGGGTATGATGTTGTATCGACCCCATGGAACATCAAGTTGGCCTGAAACTTGTCCAACCGAAACGGTAACGCATACGAAATGAAATGCACCTGATGACCGCGAGTCGCCAGTTTCTTACCAAGTTCTGTGACCACAACACCGGAACCGTCAGCTAGCCAGCTACAGGATAACAGGTAATACCAATGTTCATCTAAACCTCATACTCTAACAGAGAAACCAGTTGATGCGATGTATCTTTGAAATCCATCCGATCGAAAATCACACAGATGTTGACTCTTTTTCTTGCGAGCGGCAAACAGCTTACTCTCGAAACCGTTCAAGATGTAATCGATCCTGCCTTTCACCTGTCCGGCATTGCGATTCATAGTCTCTGCAATAATTATTGAGATGATTGGTTTCCCTGATTGATATGCTAATATATAACGTGACCAGTCAGTCGTCCGATCAGTCAACGGACGGCTCAGAGCCACTTCTTTATTCGGAAAAAGAGAATCATACTGAGCATTATGACCAACATGACCCCCAACGAGACCGGATAACCCCATGGCGCATCCAGTTCGGGCATATTTTTGAAATTCATTCCCCACAGTCCAACCAAGAAAGTGGGTGGAATAAATATAGCTGTGAGCAACGTCAGGACTTTGATGATTTCGTTAGTTTTGGTAGAGATCGAAGAATAATACACCACCAGCGAGGAGTTCACAATTTCACGGTTGGCATCAGCAAGTTCGTTGACCCGGACAAGGTGATCATGAACATCCGAAAAGTAAGCCTTCAGGTTTTCTGAAATAAGGTCATACGGCTTGCGGGCCAGTTTATCGACCACTTCGCGCTGGGGCCGAACAATTCGTTTGAGCTGTACAATATCCCGACCAAGAGCGAATATCGATTTGAGGGTGTCGGAATCGTATCCCCCCAACATATCTTCCTCGATCTGGTCAATTTCATACTCGAAAATATCCACCGTAGTCTGCAGGTTATCAACCGCCGCATCAATCACGGCATGGAGGACATAAGCACTACCAAGAGCCAGCCCCCGATCGCCTTTTTGAATCCGAGAATAAAGATAATCAAAAATCCGGTGCTCATCGTAGTGCACCGTTACAACGGCCCGATCGGTCAGGAACAAATCCAGCTCGCTGATACTCAGACCTTCTTCGCGACCAACATAATCAACAATACTGAAAACCATAAAGAGATATTTATCGTAATCATCAATCTTGGTCTGCGGCTTTTCGGAGATAACATCTTCTACGGCGAGCGGGTGAAACTTAAAATCATGCGTAAGAATAAACAACTCTTCATCAGTCGGCTTGCACATATCGACCCAGAGCAAGGCATCTTCACGGGCGCACAGCTTATCGAAATCAGCAACACCATCAATAATCGTAACATTTTCCCCCGGCACATAATAGAACGACTTGATCATACCCGCTCCTTCTCGATAAAGGAACCATCCTCGTCAATGTGATCGAGGATAATATCCTTTTCGTGGACAGCCTTGATCTCGCGTAACGTTGTCTTCTCGATCTGCAGAAACAGATAGCTGTAAATGAGGACCGGCAAGAGGTCCATAATATGCAGGGTGAGCGCAAACAGGACAGCATCGGACTGCCCAACTTCGGGGAAAGCTCCCAGGGAACGTGAAACCGCTATCTCAAAAGTACCGGCATTGCCAGGAGTGATCGGCACCATCAGGGCAATCGTGTTAATCACCATCACCACTGCGGCAGTAGCAAACGGCACTTGGAACCCAAAGGCCATAATCAAAAACCAGACCACCATCATATGGGAGGTCCAGGCCGCTAATGACAAAAACAGAGTGCCAAACATATGCTGACTGGATCGAAGCATTTCGATCCCTTTGACGAACGAACGGATGAACTTACGGCAGACAATATACAATCCGGGCCAGCGATCCCGGAACCGACGCCGTGCGAAATCTTCAAGACGGACCTGATATTGCAGGGTCAGGTAGAGAATAATCATCCCGACCAAAGTGATACCGGCAACCACAAAACTCAGGTAGCGATATTTCTCAGGAAACGCAAAAGCGAGCGATGTGAAAAGCATGAAAACGATCAGACTGATGGCATCAAACAGAACCTCTAACACGATCGTAGAGAATACCACCGTCTTACGAAGCTTCTCCTTGCGCGAGAACAACACAACCCGTCCGACCTGACCGGTAAGAGCCGGCATAGTGATACTCAGTAACTGCCCTACGGAGTAGAGTGTCACAGATTTCTTCACCGGCACTTTCTTCTGATGGGAGATCATCAAACGCCAGCGCAGGCCCTTAAAAGCCATAAAGGCAAAGCCGGATATCAGAGCGAATCCGATATAGAGTATGTCTACTTGTTTGAGAAGATCATCAATATCGGAATACCTGAGATCCTTGGCACAATACACCAGTAAGATGAGGCCTATAAGAGCGCCCCAGAACTGTTTTTTCTTCCAGAATGTCGTCATGACAGCTTTCGCTACTCAATTACAATTTTTTAAGATAGACGATCATCCTGAGGGTGTCAATTCAAAAAGGGGTGATAAATAGAGCTAAGTCGTTAAACGACAGCAACCAAATCTTTCTTTATCCAGCCGCGCCGCTTATTTTCGAACAGCACATTGTAGAAATCGCCTGATTCGGACAGGATCTCAACAATCAATCCGGGTGCGGCATCCAGTTCTTTGTCGGATAAATCCGATGGGCCGGTGTACACCTCGGCTGTTTCAGAGATAACAACCGCTCGTTTGGTAAGATAGTCATTGTCATACTTCATCATCGTTAGCGTGGCTACTACCAACAACAGGAAAAGCGAGTTGTAGATACCGGCGCGGACAATCGAGTTTCGATAACCAAACCCGAAACGCGTAATCAAAAAGCCGAAGAACAATAGAAACGCGGCTGAGGATATCCAGGCCAGCGTGCTCAATTGATACGGTTCCACGATCGACTCGAATAACGAACGAACAGGATTGAGTGCTACTCCCTCCATCTGAACCGAAGTAAACCGGCGGGCAAAATCAAGATTACTGATAATATCGGTGTCGGAAGGGTCGAGACGCTGTGCTTTAAGATAGTACAATATTGCGTAACCAAGGTCACCCGATCGAAAACAAGCATTGCCCATATTGAAATAGAGTGACGCCGACTGCATATCCTGAGCTATAACCTGATTGTATGCCTGCCGGGCGCTGTCAAAATGACGAGCTTCAAAGTAATCGTTGCCCTGATGGAACTGTTCCTCAGGTGTCACACCAGACGAAACAGAAGCAAAAAAAACGCACATACTAACAATAACAATCAAGCCACGCATCAGAACCGGACCTCCTCCATTCGCACCATTAGGTTCTCGGCCTTCACCAATGTTTCTTCGATATCGCTTTTACCAATAGAGGCCGGCGCATAACGGGCGAAGTCACATCGTTTAAGAAATTCGAGCGTTGTTTCAATCAAGGATGGCTCAGCCCCGCGCTCCTGGAGCAATTGTGCAATCTTGTCATTGGTCAGACCATGCGGTGAAAGATTGAGCTTGTCACCAATGAACGACAGTAGCACCTGACTTATCTCGGCGAAATATTGACTCGAGTCTCCTTCGGACGCCAACTTTCGGGCTTGCACCAAACGTTGCCTGGCCGCTTTTGAGGCTCGACGAGCACGCGCATAACCGATATCCCCCTGCAGTCGTTCACGTCGCCGTCGAACCAGCACGGTAGCTAACAGGGCCAGCACTGGAGTAACATTCACCACCCAATAAAGCGGGTTGACAAAAACAACCTCGGCCCGGCGACTTAGGTCACCCGGATCACTCTTGATATACCGTATATCGCGAGCATCAGCGCTGATCACGTTGTCCGGCGCAGAGTACGGCAGATCAGGCGAAGCTACGTAACCTTCGGTCTTGATCACATTGAGGTTGATCGCCTGAGTGTGAACGGTTCGATACCGTTCGGCCTGCGGATCAAAGAAATTGAAACTGAGCGATGGGATCGTGAGCTGGCCGGGGCGATTCGGAATGAAAACTTCCTCGAAATTCTTAGTACCACCAATTTGGTCATTGTGCTTCGAAATCGATTCATTGCTCGACGCACGATACACTCGAAAATCCGACAGGTCAGGAATAGTCGGTTCGGCCACAGATTTGATATTCCCCACTCCGGTAATGGCAAAGTTGACCGACACCGGCTGGTTGACCTCGATCTCTCGCTTGGTTGGTGTCGCCTTGAATGTAAAGCGACCAATCGTACCGCTGAAATCAGCCGGACGACCTTCCATTGGCAGAGGCTTGACATTAATTGTCAGCGGCCGTGACTTAACCTGTACTTCCTGCCCACCGCCCAACATGCCGAAAATATCAAACGGATCGCGCCGTCGGTTCTGACGCTTGGTCGCCACGGTTGAAGTAAACGTTGCGCGCCCGATAGACAACTCACCGGTCTTGGTCGGAAAAATCGCGTACTTGCGTTCGATTATGCGATAGGTACGGTTATTCAATCGTTGCTGGTAGGGACCTCTGGTACCCAATAACTCGGTCCAGAATCCGGTAGTGATGGGTTCCACCAGTGACGGCGAACCGTAAGTCTGTACGGCTATGTAGAGTTTGAGCGTAAGCGTCACCTGCTGGTTGACGTACGGGTTGTCATTGTCGATGATCGCCTCGGCAAACAAATCTCGACTGTTGCCTTCGGTGTCACGGGCCTGATCCTCGGTTTGTCTTGACGCACTAGTACTCTTGCCAACGACAGTCAGCGTTACAGGATTGCCACTATAGCGTTTGTTGCCCGACACTACGGAGATATTTTCAATAGGAAACACGCCCGGCTTGCTCGGAAGAATCAGGTAGCGGTGGGTAACAGAAGCATCAAGTTGCCCATTGGAATAACTGATATTAGTGGAACGTCCCTGCGAAAAGATTTCGAACATCGGCAGAGTTGGCATTCTCGGATCAGGAATATCCTGAGTCGCACCCTGCACAATCACCTCCAATAACGCCTGCTCATCCATACCGATTGTATCACGGTTCAGACTGACCTGAACCTCCAGAGGCGGCGGCGTCTGGGCCACCGACAGAGTTCCGGCCAGGATCAACCCAACCAGAAAAACAACCGCAACAATGTGACGCCTACCAGTCATTACCAGTATAATCCCCGCCCATAACCTGGCGTTTAATTTTCTTCTGTACATCCTGCTCATCATCTTTTAAAGCATTGAGAATTCGTTCAGCATCCTCTTTGGATATTTCCTTGGGTTTATCAGACTGTTGTGATCCGTCTTCCTGTTGATCTTGCTGTTCCGACTGTTGTTGCTGGTCTGACTGTTGATCCTGTTTTTCCTGTTGTTCCTGTTGTTCTTTCTCGTCCTGTTTCTGCTGTTGTTGTTCTTTCTCGTCCTGTTTCTGCTGTTGTTGTTCTTTCTGCTCCTGTTCCCGCTTCTTATCCTGATCCTTATTCTCATCCGGTTGCATATTGTCTTTGAGCATCTTCCGAGCCAATTCCAGATTGAGCTTGGCATCCATATCATCAGGGTTGGCTTCGAGTGCTTTCGTGTACGAACTGATTGCCTGCGCGTAATCGCCCATACGGTAATAAGTATTACCCATATTGTAATGGGTATTAGCGTGCAACCCGGCTTCCTGAGTGTCAAGAGCACCGTTGTAGCGATCAAGGGCTTCTTCGTACTTACCCATCTCATGCATCAGATTAGCGATATTGTAATCCAGTTCAGGTGACTCCGGAGATTCGGTTTCGCTGATCTGGTACTGCGCCAGAGCTTCATCGTACTGACCCTGAGAAAAGGCATCGTTTCCAGTTCGGACCGCATCTTCGGCAGGACCAGCCATCACTCCAGAGGCACCGATAGCCAATAAAATTATCCCCAAGATGGTGTACTTAGGCATCGACCACCTCCGTTGGTTTCTTCCGTTCCGAGACAAAGAACTCGCCGACTATTAATAGGATAGCCAGCAATAGCGGCCATTGGTAACGGTCATCGTATCGTGTCACCAGGGTGCCTTCCAGTTCTTTTTTCTCCATGCTCGATATTTCTTCAAATATCCGATCCAATTCAATTTCACCTGCCGTAGCATGATAATACTTACCGCCGGTCTCAAGGGCAATCTTTTGCAGAGCTATTTCGTCAAGACGAGACACAATTACCTCACCGTTCCGATCCTTCTTGAAACCTACCTGTTCTCCTCTACGGTCAATAATAGGAATAGGTTCCCCTGTGGCACTACCAATTCCAACTGTATAAATCTTAATGCCCTCTTTGCGAGCATCGGCCGCGGCTTCGACCGCCCGACCATCGTGATCTTCCCCATCGGTGAGAAGCAACAGTACCTTGTGTTTCTTCTCCAACTGAGTGAAAGCTCGCTGAGATGCCAGTATAGCCGATTCAAGCGAGGTACCCTGAATCGAAACGGTATTTTGGTCCATGACGCTCAACATCAGACGGGCGGCGGCGTAATCCAGGGTAAGCGGACATTGAACAAAAGCTTCCCCGGCAAATGCTACCAGACCAATCCGATCCCCAGCCAGCCGATCAATAATACCACGTATTTCCTGTTTTGCCTTCTCCAGTCGGTTCGGTTTCATGTCGCGGGCCTGCATCGACGTGGAAAGATCAACCGCCACTACAATGTCAATTCCCTCGCGTTCCAGTTTCTCCAGATGTGTCCCAAACTGCAACCGAGCCAGAGCCAGACAAATAAACACAAGACCAATCAGCACCAAAATGGCTTTGGTGCGCTGGCGTGCAAATGAAATATACGGTGCGTTCCGCATCAACAACGGCAGGTCACCAAACAGTTCGAGCAATCTTTTCTTGCGCCCGATAGCCCAAAATGCAAATACGGCCAACAAAAGAACTCCGAGCAGGAGACTGAAATATATAGGTTCGGCAAAACGCATATCTTGTTATCTAAACTCGCTTATCTCCTAAGGCAGTTTCCTGAAAACGCTGTTCGCCAAAATTAGCTCCAGCACCAATAGTATCAAACCAGCCAGGGTAAAGTAATGAAACAACTCCTGATACTGAATCGAAGCCGATACCTCTATCTCGGTTTTTTCCATCTCATCAATCAACGTGTATATCGCCGCCAGTTCCTTTTCGGAGCGGGCACGAAAATACTGTCCGCCCGTAACCCTGGCGATCTCCTTGAGGGTAGGCTCATCGATTCGGGTCGGTTGATAGACATATCTGCGACCGAACAACGGGTCGTTCACCGGGAACATCGCATTGCCCGTCTGACCAACACCGATCGTATAAATTTTGATATCAAACGCCGTGGCAAGGCTGGCCGCCGTGACAGGATCAATCTCACCGGCATTGTTGTCACCGTCGGTCAGCAGAATCATGATCTTGGATTTGGATTCTGATTCACGCAGGCGGTTGACACCGTTAGCAATCGCCATCCCGATCGCGGTGCCATCTTCGATAATACCGAAATCAACCTGATCCACGAAACGGAGCAAGACACCATAGTCAACAGTCAGCGGACACTGGGTGAACGAATGACGAGCAAACACAACCAGCCCGATACGGTCATTGACTCGTTTTTCAACAAAGTGCTTGATCTCTTCCTTGGCAACATACAGACGATTATGTGGTTTGAAATCTTCGGCCTGCATCGATGATGACACATCAAGAGCCAGCATGATATCGACCCCTTCCGAGGTTATATCGCGCACCTCGGTCCCGGATCGAGGACGAGCAAAAGCGACAAAGAACAGGCCAACAGCAACAATGCGAAGAATCGGCAAAATAACACGAAAACGCCGTCGATGCGAACGGGTGGCACGGCTGACAATACGAACATCGGAATACTTTATCGCCGCCGAGCGTACCTGCTGTCGTCGCAGGTAATGCCAGATCATAGCCGCGATGACCAGCACTCCGAGTGCAAAGATCACAATTGGAGAAATTGTGATATCAATCATATCAAAGAGATTGATGCCAAGGCCATAGAACTGCAGAATATTCATACTTTCTGCTCCTCGGCTATCGGTGTCGCTTCATCCGTCCGGCCCGTTTCATGGAGGGTCATTTCCTGGCGTCGTTCGTAATCAATCCGCACCGAATCAATCATGGCGTGAACCATCAGAAAGTCATCTTCAGTACGTTTCATCTCGGGCATCATTTTAGCAAACTTGACTTGATCGGCATGCTTGTAGAAGTCAGATAGGATCGAGTACAAATCATCTGGAAGTTCGATCTCCGCAAATCGATCCATAAACTGTTCAGTTGTCATCTCCAAAACGTCAATCTCATAGATACGCCCGAGATAAGCGCGGCTCAGTTCGGTCAACTCAACATAGTAATCCTTGGCTCTCAACTGCTCGGCAAAACCTTTGTCGAGATGCTCGACCTTGAGGAAGGCAAGTCTTTTGAACGCGACTTCCCACGCCGGTGATATGATTGCCGCCGCCTGCCGTTTTCGCCGCCACCACCAGAAAATCAAACCGCCAATTACTATACACAGCACCAGTCCAAGGCTACCCCACAAATAGTATTTACTGTAGTCCGGTGGAAAAATCTCATCCGCCGTAAGCTGTGGTTTGAGCGGTTTAATATCGACCGAGTCATTTTTCTGGAGGTCCAGAAGCGACAGTATCTTGATCGGGATAGGTTCGGCCAGCATCACCTTGCGCGAGCTATCGGGAAGAACAAACACGACCGGCAAAGGCGGGATAATGTAGTCGCCGGTAGTGTATGTACTCAGCGTGAATATCGTCCGGCTCTCTAAGCGACCATCAGGCAGTACGGTTTCGATATCAGGTTGATAGTCTTTGACATCAAACGCACCCAAGTTAGCACCTAATGGCGGCGGAGTCAGATCATAGGTGGAATCATAAGTGATTTTCAAGGTGTAAGTAATGAGATCACCAATATACGACTCAACCCGGTCCACCGAGGTCTCAATCTCGATTCCCGAAATAGACCCGACAGTGTCAGCTTCCCGACCAACAACTGGCGTAACCAGTCCACTCAAGATTAACAAAAGCACAACTATGTGATAGCGATACGACATCAACTTGCTAATTTACCTCACGTTACGATCCAGGAACTCAACCTGTTCGGCCTGAGCCAGGTTCATAATATACTCATTGTAAGCGATTTCCGCTTTCTGCGTTTGATAGTCCCGATAGACCTGCGACCGCACCGAGTCAAACGGTGCCCCCTGATAGAGGCTATCGCGATTGGCTCCATAGAAATTGTGTACATCAACCGAGTCAACCTGACCAGAAGTAATAACTTTCTCAGCCACAAACCGATCGACAACCAGTCGCTTCACCATTTGTTCTTTCTGACGCTGAATTTCGGGATCGGCGAGATAGTTTTCTCTCACCGCGGCGTTGTACATCAGTTCCACCCCAACATACTGGTGGATATACTTAACCTTGGCTTGCGGATTAAGTAACTGGGATTGATACTCCTGAGGAAGGAGCCTGATCTGATCTTCAATTTCCGACAGCCAGATATCTCGCTGTCCGATCCGAGCCACTACAACATCGCCATCGGTCGGCTGATGATCTATATCTGTAGCTGATCCTAATTGTCGCCGGGCATCAAGGACATTACCCAACTTTTCGAGCGATGCTATCAGGTTGCGGGTGGCCTCGGTAGCAAACGAACCATCCGGATCATATTCTCGCGCTTTAATATAGTAAGCGGCCGAATTAGTGTAGTCTTTCAGATCTTCAAAATAGAGGCGACCAATCAGATAATTGATATTCCCCCGCTGGCGGTTGGTCAATCCATCGAAATCGAGAACCTTCCCATATTCTTCAATAGCCGCCTGGTGCAAACCATTGTTGTCAAGTTCGCTCGCCAGACGCTTGTGACGTTCAATACGCTCGGCCTGATCACCGGCGCAGGCACTTAACAGAGCCACACAGGTAACGGCCGACAAACACAAGAGGCACCAAAAACGCCAAAGAAAGAGACGGTTCGTAGCAGGCTGGTTCATCAGTGACGCTTCTCCCTCATCTTGAAGAAATTGGCCAGTGGCGCAATGTACGACTGGTCAGTTCGGATGTTTATAAAATCGGTGTTGATCAGTTTGAAATTCCTCTGGAGATTCTGAAGATCTTCATCGGCCCGAGCGGCAAACTCCCGACGGAATTCCCTGGAACCGGTGTTGATCATAACCACTTCACCGGTTTCGGTATCTTCCAGTTCAATCAGACCGACATTCTCAAAAGTGGCCTCGCGTGGATCAGATATCTTGATCGCTATCACGTCATGTTTCTTGTTGGCCACCTGCATAGGCCGGACAAAATCCTCGCACAGAAAATCTGAAATCAAAAAGACAACCGATTTCCGCTTGATAACTTTGCTGAGATACTCCAGTGCCAGACCGGTATCTGTGCCTACCCCTTCCGGCTCAAAAAAGATAATCTCGCGAATGAGACGCAGGACGTGTGACCGTCCTTTTTTGGGCGGTACGAATTTCTCGATCCGGTCGGTATAAATTATCAACCCAACTTTATCATTGTTCTTGATCGCCGAAAACGCCAGCAAAGCACCCAACTCAGCCGCCACTTCACTCTTGAACCGGTCTCGGGTACCAAATCGACCCGATGATGAAGCATCCACCAACAGAACAATTGATAGTTCGCGTTCCTCACGGAATTTTTTAACGTGCGGGAAACCGGTTCGAGCAGTCACGTTCCAATCGATCAGACGGATATCATCCCCCGGCTGGTATTCGCGCACCTCCTCGAATTCCATACCCTGGCCTTTGAAGGTCGAGTGGTATTCACCGGAGAACAGATCATTGACCAACCGTTTGGTGCGAATCTCAATATGCCGGACTTTTTTGAGGATTTCCTTCGGAATCATGGGTATCGCCTACGGAACCTCAACTGCGTTGAAGATCTTTTCAACAATGTCATCCGTCGTGATTTCTTCGGCTTCAGCCTCGTAAGTGCAGAGTATCCGGTGACGGAGTACATCGGGGCCAACCGCCTTAACATCCTCCGGCGTCACATAACCACGCCGCTTGATGAAAGCGTGAGCCTTGGCGGCAAGATTAAGATAAATCGTAGCTCGTGGTGAACCTCCGAATGCGATCAGATCTTTGATCTCAGCCAGACCATATTTCTCCGGTTCACGGGTCGCAAAAGTCACATTGACGATATACTCTTTCACCTTCTCATCAACATATACCTGCCTCAACACCGATCGCGCCCGGATGATATCATCGGGACTGATCACTTTTTCGACCACGACCGTACCGGTGCCGGTGTTGCGATCCATAATCTCCCGCTCCTCAGCAGGACTGGGGTAACCGATCTTCAGCTTGAACATAAAGCGGTCGATCTGGGCTTCCGGCAGTGGATAAGTGCCTTCCTGTTCAATTGGGTTCTGAGTTGCCAGAACCAGGAACGGCTCGTCCAGCGGGTAAGTGGTATCACCAATAGTTACCTGCCGCTCCTGCATCGCTTCAAGCAACGCCGACTGCACTTTGGCAGGCGCGCGGTTGATTTCATCGGCGAGTATGATATTGGCAAAAATCGGACCTTTCCTGACCGTAAATTCTGCTTTCTGCGGGTTGTAAATCATGGTGCCAATCAAGTCGGCCGGCAACAGATCCGGGGTGAATTGCAGACGCTGAAACTTTGCCTCAATAGCATCCGAAAGAGTCTTGACCGAGAGCGTCTTGGCCAACCCCGGAACCCCCTCAATGAGAATATGGCCATTGGCCAGAATGCCCATCAACAGCCGTTCGATCAAATACTTCTGGCCGACAATAACCGACCCCAACTGGCTGGTCAGACGATCGACAAACGATGCCTCCGTCTCAACCAATGCTTGAATCTCCTTAATATCGGTACTCATCTATCCTCCATACTACGAATAACTTACTTCATTCTTTCAAAGAACTGCTTTATCTCCGATGCCAACCGAGTCACCTCACCAGGGGAGGTCGTAAGCGGGGCATATTTCTCTTTTTCCGCACGGATAAGCCAATCGGCCAACGTTCGGTTTACGGTCTGATCCGGCTCTATCTGGTCCAATTCAGACGCGATCAAGTCGGCTGTTTGGTTGTCGATCTTCAAGCCGTATTTGGTTTCAAAATACGAGGTCAGACTACCATAAAGACCGGTCTGAAATTTCTTGAGATCACTACCAGACTCCCGCTTTACCTCATCTAATTCTTCGAGGAACTTCTCACGTGCGGATTGGACTTTCTCAACCGACGTTTTACGCTTGAATATCGAATACAAACCAAACCCCAGCCCTATCAAGCCGACCGCTATAACAGCCCACCAACCGCTATTCATAACGTTCTCTTCGCTCAATTTCGGAGGAAGCGGCTTGCGTATACTGATTGATACCGGATCGGTCACCATGATGCCGGTCAGCGAATCAGGCCAGGTGACATATTCGATGTTGAGTGCTTCGATCGTTGCCATCCCGGAAAGAAGTGGCGTCAACTGGTATTCAAAGAACTTGGTTGTTTTTTCATCAGGGCCTGATCCGGAGGACCGCACAGTTGAGGAAAACCGGGTCACTTTCATCCGGTCGGCCTGAACCCTAAACGGTTTATCGAAACGATAGTCATACGCGGGGCCATCCCAGATAACACTGATCTGGAAATTAACAGTATCCTCGAAGGCCATCTCGCTCCTATCAACAGATTGAGAAACCGAGATCGAGGCCGCCCCGAACTGTGGCAGTATGACCAGCCCCAGAAAGGTATATGCCAAAAAAGTGAATCGTCGGATCGTTACAGTAACCATTCGTTGTAATTTAGTAATTCTTGAAAACACAATCAAGTCTATGTAACCATACGTTAACTGTCTACCAAGTCCTAAGTTAGGACAACACATAAGTCATTACTTGGGATTATACTACATTCGAGGGTTTAGGTTTCGTTAAAAAGTGTTAAGCGAGAACCAAAGCGATAAGCCCCAGAATCATACCGATTTTCAGCGCTAATGACCCAATGGTCAGCATTCGGGGTGAAGGGTTAGTCAGGACAAAAATCATCAATGCGAGCAGAGGCAGATCGACAACGTAAACTGTAATCACCTCGTAGGTTCGACCAAACCAACCCTTAAAAATCGGCAAATAAGTAAAGATAACCAATACAGCAAAAAGGCCCAAAGCCAGTTGGAGAGATTTCGAAACACCCCAGACAAGCGGAAGGGTGTTGAGTCCGGCCTGCCTGTCCCCTTCCATGTCCTGAACATCTTTTACGATTTCACGGGTGAGATGAAACAGGAAAGCAAAAACAGCAGCAATCAGAGGTCCGGGCAGGCGAAAAACAAGTACCGGATCTACCGCCAGGCCCCCAGTCAGAAAAGTCATCCCGGCAAGAAGCGCCACAACCAAATTGCCCACCAACGGAATTCGTTTCAAGTATAGGTTGTAAGCGAACAGAAGACCAATCGTAACCAGAGCAAAAACACTCACCCAAAACGATACCGCCAAGGACATGATAAACGCCGCGACATTGAGCGCAATTGCCAAATTGCGGGCGTATTTACGGGTCAGACCACCTCGTACCAAAACCCGATTGGGCCGGTTGACGCGGTCGGTTTCTATATCTACCAAATCATTGAAAACATTACCAGCCGCACATACCAGAAAAGCCGCCAGCGCTGTTACGACCGGCCCGTAGTATGTAGGTGTCAACCAGGTCAGGTAGGCACCAATCCAAACCCCCACACCGGCCAACAGACAATTGGCAACTCGTATAAGACGAAAAATATCAAGGAATCGTAGCACGATCAAGGTTAAGTTGATATTGTGCGCCCCGTCAACAAGTATCAGGCACCGCTGAAACAAACCGAGGTTGCATTTCGTACAGGAGTCTACTACTATTCTGATTACGAAGAAGAAACCCTCTACGACAAACAGAACGAATGGCTCATGAGCCAGAGATTGAGCATAAGCCTGGAGATGGTTGAGCCTTGGAGCGACGCGGACATTAGTCTAAGCAGTTCACATTATTTTTATGATGCAACCAAGTACCGACTGGAGCTGTACAGCAACTTGTCGCTTCGGGTAACCGAGGGTCTGTCCTTCAATATGTGGGGCCGCACCTCCCGTATCCACGACCAACTCTCGCTACCCAAAGGCGAATTGTCCAACAATGACGTCCTGTTGCACCGCACGGAACTGGCCACCAGTTATTCTTACTCCATATCATGTGGTCTCAGTTATTCGTTCGGCTCGATATACAACAACATTGTCAATCCCCGCTTTGGATACTGATCACGCGGCAGTTGGAAGTTAAGATACAAGGGCGGGGCCGTCTTCGAACCCGCTACAATAGAGCTTCTGGCGGAACCACCAAGGGGTTCCAACCTACTATCCTAAATGAACGGATAAGCAGATATGATGATCGCTACTCTGGTCGGGCGTCTTCATACATGATGCGGCAAATCAGCAGACGATCGTTGCCGGTATCGGAAATCGCGAGATGACCCTCGGTAGTAAACGCCACATCTGACGGATTCCTGAGAGCGGTAGCTACCCCTGAGATCATCGGCCCGACAGTCGCCACCAGTTCGCCATCGGCAGAAAAACAATGAATCAGCGAGGTCACGCGATCCAGCACCCACACGCGCCCACCACGATCTATCGCAACCGATCCTGGCTCATCAAGCGTCTCGTGGGTTATCTCCCGAATAATCCCTCCACGGTCATCGTATAACATAACCCGATGGTTACCGGCATCGCACACGTATAGGTGATCGTGACGGTCTATCGTCATCCCGGCTGGCTCATCCAGATTGCCACCGGGGTAGCCAAAATCTCCCACAAAACGATCGATCTTTCCAAACGTATTTAGCACCGCTATCCGGTCGTTATCGGAATCGACCACATAGGTCTCGCCGAATTTGCTCACCGCGATGCCGTCCGGATGCCCAAAACTAAGCGGGTTATTGTCGTCGTGCAGGTCGATTTCGTCGATAAACTCCATTCGTTCGCTGTACTGCACCAGGCGTCGATTGCCAGCATCGGCCACCCA
Source organism: Candidatus Zixiibacteriota bacterium (assembly GCA_021163775.1). Taxonomy (GTDB): domain Bacteria; phylum Zixibacteria; class MSB-5A5; order GN15; family FEB-12; genus JAGGTI01. The sequence goes on along the minus strand of JAGGTI010000126.1, from coordinate 23,028 downwards.
GAGATTCAGGTCTTCATCAACCGTCACCGAACGGGGTTCATCAAATAGCCCACTACGAGTGGTAGCACCTTCAATTGATCGTAACGCTACCAGATCGGTGTTGAACCAAATAACCCGATTGCTCCCGCCGTCAACGAGGAACAACGTACCACGGCGATCTACGGCCAATCCTGTTGGGGCTTTGATACTCTGTCCCAGGATTCTACCCCTAATTTCTTTTTCGAGAATGAGAGCTACCGGAATCGACTGAATGACAAACTGTTCATTAGCTGGTTGAGGGCGACCGCCACAACCCCACATTATAATGGTCAGCACAACAAGAGCGGTCAGACCGCACTGGTTGTAACGATTCAAAAACCGGGATAAAAAGTAAGACATACCTGACGTCGCATTGAAAATGGATCCACCGACAACTTAACACTGCGGTTCTGACCCACATCTGAGAAATCCATATCGATACGACGACTCATCCGTCGAGCACTGCGTACGGCATCGATTACCGATACTACCCGACCCAGAATTGCCACCCCGATCATGAAGTCGGAACGACGAAATGCTTCAAGACTGCGGTTCTTTAGATCGCGGTAGGTTTGGCGCTCATCGTCAGTTTTCCACTCCCAGTGATTTTCGGGTGTATCCGGCAGGTAGGGACGATCGGGATCCCAGGCGCGACCAAAACTGTTGAACTCACGGATGTTGTTATAGAAACCGACCCAGGTGAGAAATTCATCGTTCTTGCCTGCCAGGTCAGCGTTGGCGTGGGTAGCCGCATAAGCAATGTAGTCATCCTGTCGCCAGTTGCCATAGGTATTGAATGAAAAATAGCCGAGCCAGGTCAGCGCCTCAGCGGCAAAGAAATACCGCGCGGTTTTGCGTTTACCAAGGTAATACTGTCCGCCACCAGGAATCAGGGTTGAAAACAGCGCGGCTTTGAAAACTGATTTACTTCCAGATATCAACTGTTGGCCGGAGCCACCGAAATCATCATCGCCCCACGCCTGAAAGCGAACCCGCACCGGTTCCACATTGTCATAGGCGATCTCGGCCTGCAACGCATTCTGGACCGGAGTCTCACCTAACCGTACCGCGCCACTTGCGCTGGTTGCCAGCAACAGCAGGATAAAAAACATCATGATGTACTTTGCGGTCACGTCAGACCTCCATCAAAACTTGTAGCTAAGTTGCACAAACGGGGTATCCCTATTGGCTGAGTACGACTTAAGCGAGGCTTGGAAATCCAGCCTTGCAAATTCGGTATCATTGCTGGCGACTTGCTTATTGTACCGATTGGCCGCGAATAACGCTTCGAAACCACTCACCAAATGATTCACAATCGCCACAGCGACCATCTTTCGCGCCTGATCATATTTCTCGTTAGCATCGTGGCGCATACCTTCGTAAGCCACCCGCCGGACCGAAACCGGTGCAAACACTTCGTTGGTAATAGTCGGGGGCGGGTTAATGGCATCGTAATTTTCGAGGTAGTTGCCGTCGTAATTGGCGTCGTCCCAACCCCAGGAGAACTGGTTGTACTTACCGGTCATCTCATAATATTGCTGAGTGCGAGTCTTCGGCAAATGGTGTGATATTTCTGTAACATGTATTAATTCGTCATCGCGAATTCCACCATAGTTCCAAGCCAGGTAATCTTCGTAGTTTGATTGAATCCAGTGATCCCTGTTGAACTGTTCAAATTCGTCCGTGCGAGTGTCACCCTGCCCCCGGAGTTTAGCCTCAAAACCCCACGCGGTCGCCTCGACACCAAGAAAGACCAACGCCTTAAGGCGGTTGCCGAGGTAAAATTGGCCCGCACCCGGCAATACCGCCGAAAGCAGGAATGCCTTAATGGGTGATTTGCGCACTACCTGCTTAATTTCGACAGTGGATATACTATCCTCGCCAACGCTCAACAGAGCCATAGTTGAGCCACTAAAGCCAACAGCCCCCGAGGCCATTGTAGCTCCGAATCTAACCCTGTGGGCGTCTTCTTCCAGCCATGAGGATTGCAGTTCTACTGTCTGAGCAATAACGGACACAGAACCAAAAATTACACAAAAAATCAAAATAAGCCAAATCAATCTTGCAGACATCAAATAATCCTTCATCTCACAATGGCGATATCAGTGAACGCGGTCTCAGTGTCGCCACCGAAATCAACGCTTATCACACAGCGATACACCCCGGTTGTCACATTTGAACAATACCACAGCACTTCGTTGTCGGCACCACCGCGCGTTGTCCCGTTAAGATGCTCAATCTCTACACCTGAGAGATCGAAAATCTTAAGTTCAACTGACGATGCGTCAGCGCCTAAGTAATACCGGATGCAGGTCTGATCACCTCGCACCGGATTAGGATAGTTATAAAATCGACTATCGTCAAAAACTGTTGACGGTTCCGCAATGGTCGGCAGGCGTTCGCTTTCGAAAGTAAATTTGCCTTCAGGTCCACCACCGTTCATCGGCCAGAAACTTGCCTGCATACCCGGTTCGACTTCCCATGCATACATCCAGCCATCGCCTCCCAGGAAGGCCAGCTTGGAACCGGTTGAGTCATCAAACACAACCGCCGAAGAACTCGACCCCGGCCAACGCTGTTCACCGCTCGAGAGTGGAAAACCATAACTCAATTCCGAACTATACGAATAAAAATTTCCGACCGCTGTGGGGAAAATAATCTCCGGCACCCCACCACGCTCAATATCAGCCACGACTGGCGGGGCGATCACGCCGACTTCAAGGAAGCGCTCATCAACCTCGCGCGGAAAATCGGTCTTAAAAATAAGGTCAGCATTAAAAGCAAGCAGCTCGTTCACGCCACCCACGATGATGTCCGGACGACCATCAAGATCAACATCACCAATCACCGGAGCGGTTGTGATAAGTCGGCCAATTGCCCGCTGATTCAAAATCGAGAATGTTGTTTCCGCACCGGTTGTATCGACAGTCAGCAACAGGCCATCGCCTTCAGGAGTGAAAAGCACTATTTCGGGTTGACCGTCCAGATTGATATCCGCCGTCACCGGACCCCAGATATACAGCTTATCCAAATCATAGGTGTAAACCGTGTCCGACACAATATGAAGCGTAGAATAGTCATTTTCACCGGTTATCGTATTGCTCGTCAGTACTACCAGATCATCGCCAATACGACTATGACCATAGTAGAGACTACTGTCCTCCCATGTAACAACTTGTGGAGTGGCATTTGGAAGACTCCACCGGTAAACCACTTTAGGAGAATTGATCGAGTCACCACCTGTTGCCACACAGTAAAGTATCGAATCACCGAACGAGAGTCCCAGCGGTTGACTACTAATCAGGAGCGACACCCTCAGGTCAGCCTCGGCGTCGTTGTCCAAATCTCTCGGTTCGTACAACGCCACCGACCAGTTATTAAATAACTCGTCCCGATGACCAACCGCTACCAATCGCTCGGTATCAGTAGCATCATATCGACCAGTCACCGGACCCGCTGTGATTGGGGAAGGCGCAAGGGCATACACCGGGACGGGGTAGGTCGCGGCTGGATTGACATCAATACCACGATTGATCGAAGTCACCGCAGTATCGTAATAAATCGGACAGGACGGGCAACTGTCTATTTTGCGAATGAAATTGTCGCCGGTGGACGTCACAACCGACAGGACCTGTCCTGTAGCGGCAATTAATTCGGGCGTACCATCACCATCGAGATCATCGGCTATCGGAGCCAGCCCCATCCAGGGAACTCCAGCCCGAACGGGAAAACCATTTACTTTGCGATCGATCTCAAGATCAAATAACATATAGTGGTTATCACGCCCCCCAATACTATCGACTTCAAGACGATGGATATTGTCGATAAAGATATGGCTGTTGTTGCCGGAGTTGTCGAACGTATTCGGATTACTATTGGGCGTAAGCAAAGTTTTTAGGTCATCTCGGAAAAAGTCGCCCTGCGATCCGAACCCGGCATAATAGTCACCACCAAAATGGACCAGGCCATCAGCCTCCACCAAACGGACGAACTTACGTTCATTTCGATACCATTGGAGAGTATTGTTGAGAAAATTGTTTCGGCCATTGCCAACGTAATCAAGACCCGCGACTTCTTCATCAACATGATAAATTAACATTCCGGAACCAGGCATCAGGAAGTCGTATTCACCGGTGAAAGATCGCGTTGAGTCAACCGGTCCCTGAATAACACTGGTGGTCTGATCAGCTAAAACATAGGTGGTGTGGTTATCGACTTCTTCCAGTCGCACCTCGGCCAGGTAGTACTCGTTCTCGGTAATGGGAATGCGGGCAATCTTGATACCCGGATCCTGACGTAATTCAGCCGCGGTTATCATCACATCGGAAGTATCACGCCTAAAGTCGTGGACTTCATCCATGCCAAGAAAAGCGCGCGACCAAGCACAAGGATATAACGGAATAGCACCAAAGACTCGACCAACCGGCCAGCCAAAATCGATACCAGTGCCGAAACCGTTGTTGTCCATCAGGGCAAAATCACCTAATTGGGAAAAGAAATTCTCGGTGCTGTACATATCAACCAGACCCAGTTGATGTCCGAATTCATGTGCCATCACGGCATTGAGTGCGGTCGCCCGGTTATCCTGAACATTTGTCTCAGGCATCATCAAGCCGTCACAAATAAAGTATGTGGAGTCGTCCACAGCCACCTCGCCACCAAACTTGATGTATCCGCTGAACAGATCCGAACAGGTAACAGGAAAGCCAATATCACTTTGGCGATCTGAACCAGCGTGAAACAGAAAGATAGCCCCGTAGTTTGAAAAATCTATCTCGGGACTGGTGGTATCGGCCAGTCGAAGACCGTCAACAAAATAGTACTCCAGACCTGTTACAACATCAGAGAAATCACACCGACCATAGTGGCTCATCGGGTACGGCAATTCGTAAACAGAATCCCGTGCCGGCGGGTAAATATCCCAGGTAAGATGAACCTTCCCACCGGAAATCGTTTCCCAGTACCGGCTAAGTGCCTGCAGATGCGCATCGAAATATAGCGAATCATGAGGCGGCGGATCAGTCAAATGGCCCACTCTCGCGATATACTCCTCATCAGTGAGAGTATCCAGTGGCCGCGACATATCCATGCTCCCACGCCCGGTGGTATTCGGGTCGTCAGTGGTCTCGTACTGAAAATTGAACCGCAAAACTAAACAGTGGAGCGTGGTGTCAAAATCGGCCGCAAGCGCCGTCTTCGGCAACATCCACCGCCCGTCCGAAGTTCGACCCAAACGGCGGTCATTGCCCTCCGGTGTGAGACAATGGCGATGCACAATATTGGGTGATGTGAGCGTGTCAGGCGCTAAGCGATCACCCCTCCAAAGTTTGTCCGCATCGGCGTCCGATGGCAGGCCGACCATAAGGCCAGCCATCAGGCAGATAAGCGAAATAAATCTATGTTGTTGTCGTCTTCCTATGACAGATATCATTAGTAGCCTCTTAGAAAATAAACCGAGCCGAGATGCGCAAGGTATTAGCTAAGGAAAAATCATCCTGACTCGGGATATAAGCAAAATCGAACTCACCCCATGAAAATGGCGACAGGCCGAAACCGAGTGTCGGAGTTTTGATTGAGCCTTCCGAATCGTAAATATAACCTGCTCTGGCGGCAAACAAATTGGCGTATGTAAACTCAGCACCGCCGTTTATAACACTCTGCCGGAGTTCCTCACCCGATCGGTCATCAAGACCCACCATGAGTTTGTTTATCTCAGCCGTGACCAGCAACTTGGTGTAATCTGACTGGAGCAGTGTGTAGGCAAAACCAATTGCCAAATTTCGTGGCAATGGATCGGACTGAGCGGCATCAATGTACGACATTTGGGGACCCAGGTTGGTTATTGCCATTCCCAAAGTCAGACGCGAATTCATATGATACAACAAACCAAGATCAACACCAAACCCCGTAGCCGTACCGGAACCCTGTTCGGCGCCGGCGCCTTGATCGGTTAGACGCGAATAGATGACTTTGAATGATAGACCAGCCTTGAGCTTGCTATTCAACGAAGTACCGTAGGAAATCGCCCCGGCAATATCGAAAGATTCAAATTCACCGACAATTTCCGGACTGTCTTCATTGGTCCGAGCAAACTTACCGTAGGAAATAAATGTAACACTGCCACCAAATGTTCCCCACCCTTCCTTGTTGGATACAACTGAGAAAAATTCGTAATAGAGATCGTCCGCCAGTTCCGGCAACCACTTGACGTGCATCAAAGAAAGTTCCGAATGACCGCGACCTTTGATGACCAGTTTCTCGTCACTGGCAATCCAACTTTCATTGCCAAGAGTATTGACACCGACAATGTTGGCCCTTGTCAGACCACGCAGGCCAGATCGTGACCAGCTTTGTCCGTCATATTCGATCAGACCATTTTCGGTGGCAAAGAATACCTGTTGCCCACCACCATCAATGCTGTTCACCGGTCGGGCGGCAGGGTTAGCATATACTTTGACACTGGTACCAACTTCGGGTTGGTCAGCGTCAAGATCATTGATGTCAGCCAGGAGTTCGCGGTAAACAACGGCCTCTTCCTCCGACAAGTTTGATCGCTTGGCAACGAGGGTGTCAAGGGTTTCACCTTCAGCTACAACGTAATCCTCGTAACCGGGGGCATCCCAAGCCTGACCATCGAACGAAAAGATACCCTGGTCAGTACCGAGCCAGAGACGTTGATCCCGATCAACATAGATAGCTCTGGCCTTACCTTTAAGGCTGGCCACCAGCGGCACCTGGATCACATCGCCCGGATTGAAAGGTACATCAATACCCGGAATGACCACTGGCTCAGCAGGAAGCTCAACATCCGAATCTGATTCAACAACAGAAGTCTCTGATTCCGTTTCATCAATCACGGTTGTGGTATCAATCAAGATTGTATCTGCGGTCTCAACAGTGGCGTCAGCCCCAGTGGAACCCAGTGCAACATGTTCAGTCGCGGCCTCTATTTCGGCATTCGTTACCGCCGCTTCAGTTTGAGCCAGTTGGTCATGTGGCTCGCGATAGCGTTCGACAAAACGAAGTTTATCAGCTTCGGTATCGTAAATGGAATACTGGGCCGCAAGCTTGTCAATCGAATCGTCAATCGCCACCGTATGGTTACGGGTTTGACTCCAGTAGCGGCCATTGTAACGGTAAAGTTCGCCGTCGACAATAGCGTACAGTTCGGTCAGTGAATTACCACCAATGGCATCGATCGTACCCGACGGAAGAGAACCGGCGTCGGTAGTCAAGGATCGGGCAGTAAGCCCGTCAAAGAGTTTTACCCCTTGATCGGTTGCTATTAGAACCGAGCTTTCTACGACATGAAGCGCCGTAACATTACTCAGATCAAAACCTTCATCGGTCTTAACCATCTGCCAGTTCTTGCCATTGTACCTTGTCAAGCCCTGGGCCGAACCAACCAGCAGAATTTCACCGGTCGAGGCAATAGCGGTAGGCTCAACATCAAAGAGCGCACCGTAAGGAATCAGGAAATCCTCGGGCAAAAAGCGGTTGCGTGAACGCTCTACCGCAACACTGATCCGGTCGCACTCGGTATCGGTCAAGGTGCTGTCTTTAAGTCCGTCAACCAAACGTTCTCGCACTTCCCGAATTCTGTCCCAGTTGACCCGGCACAACAAATAGCACTCGGGAAGAGAATCAAGCTCCAGAGTAAGTGTTTCCAGTTGGTCATAGTCAGCCGGCACCGCATCCAGAATACTATCGCGAAGTTGAATTAGTTCGTCACGACTACCCTTATTATTGAGACTGGCCACACGCTCAACCATCGAAGCCAAACGAGTTTCATCGGTGACGTTGAAATAGTCTACGATCTTTTGCTCAGCAGTCTCATCAGTTCGGGTGCTGAACACCTCGCTGACATGCCAGCGTTTGTTGTCGTACCGCATCAGACCGGCGGGAGTAATAGCCCAGATGTCGTAATCGAGATAGTTATTACTACCACCAGTGCTTATTGGCGCAAAACCGAGGATTGGTCGATAGGCCTGCGGAATATCGGACTCGATCCAGGTGTCAGCGAGCGGATAGTTACCCAACCCGGCCGGGTTCCAATGGGTAGCAGTAGCATCATCGGCGATAGCCACATAAGCTTCACCCATTCCAGCCGCACGAGAGCCAGGCGCTATTCGCAGGAACAGCACAGCGGCGTTGGAAATATCGGCCAGCGCCTCCCCCGCCATACCCAGGCTGAAAATCAGGGCCAGCATCATCAGAAGTGTTTTTCGAAAAGTCATACAGTACGGTCTCCACCTATCGTTAATTAAAAACAATTACTTTGCCAAATTCTTCAACATTTTCACCAGTTATCTCACCACGAGCGGTCAGGTGATACACATAGACACCATTGGCCACCCAGTTGCCATTCGCATCCCGGCCATCCCAGGTCAAATCGGATGAGCCATTGGGATAATCGCCCGCTCTCAATTGGTATCGGTAAGTATTCCATATGTTCTTACCTGACAATGTATATATAGCCATCCTTAATTCGGAAACCGGTTGTGAAAGCCCAAAATAGAAGGTTGTCTGCCTATTCATTGGATTCGGATAGTTCAGCAGATCCAGCACCGCCAGGCGGTCATCAGCCATGATTTCGGCCTCAAACTCAACCACCGAAGCATTATTGACATTATCCCAGGCTTTGATCTTGAACCGGTGCGGCCCTGGAACTATTCCCGCCAGCGACAGAACCAGAGTTCCGGAGGTATAGCCATCTCGGTCGTATTCAAACAGGTCGGTCAGGTTTATCGCACTTTCAATCTGATCATCAATCACCAACACAATACCATGACCAATGCCACCGACAAGATTGAGACCGGACGGGTCAGAGAGGGTAATATCAAGGCTTTCATCCCGACTAAGCCGAGCACCATCGGACAAAATAGATCGACCAGACACGCTGTAAACAATTGTCGGCCCCTCGGTGTCTTCCACCAGGTTTTGAGTCTCACTGACCAGAATACTGTCAATCAGGCCAATACCATCGCGGTCACTAAACTGAGCATAGGCGGAAACGCGGGCGCTGGAACCTCGGTAACCAACATCCAGCGGCGTTACAAACTGTAAATTGAACTGACCACCAACGATGCTTGCGGTGCCACGAAAAATAGTCGGGCCAGGCAGATTGTAGACAATCGCGTTCGTGTCACCGGCCAGACGGTAGCTACGTTCCCGATCGGAATCGTAAACAGACACCTGCAACTCACCATTGGCTGATACCGGTACGCCGTTGTCATCAACCACGCGTCCGCTAATTGTAGAGATACCAGCCGCCACCAGACTGTCGGGTTGCTCGGTAAACTCCAGACGAAGGGTCGGTAATCCCAAACGAAGGCAGGGATCACCGAGGAAATTGTAAGCCCGGTCATTGTCGACCGGCCGAGGAAGCGTATCGAGTGGGTTAGGATACTGACGCTCAACCTTGGCCGCAAACATCGCCTCGCATATTGTGAGATCCGGATTGGAAAACAAGATATTATAAACGGCTCGGTTAAACTGGGCATTGTCAGCGGCATAGACCAAACGAGTGGCCGAGATAACCCCCACTGCGCCACCGGATGACATTGTCAGTAAATCTTCAGCCATCCCTTCACGTTGTGGGTCATCAAAGAAACCAATATCACACGAGGCCGCATACACCAGCGGCAAACGATCGGAATTGTTCAGGCGGACCAGATCGGCGCCACGCTGAAGGACGTGCTCATGGGACCAGACATCGGGGTTGCCGTGGCCAACATAGTTGACAATCAATGAACCATCGTTGAACGCCTTAATTATTGCCTCATTGACCGAGGGTTTCTCCCGATTAACAAAAGGATAATCCCACAGATAGATTTTATTCCGGTTCAACAGGCGCGGAATATAGACTTTTTCGAGCGTTTCTGTCTGCGTGGTGTGAAAAGTCTCGTCATGGCGGTCGGTCGTATGCTCGTCATCGGCTACCAGAGTCACCCTGGTACGCCAGGCGCCAAAATTTGACGGCGACTCGTAGGCCATCACCTTGTTAATAATATTGTTAATCTCAGATACTGTGCGCACCGGCCAGCGCGCAGTCATCATATCCGGGGCCCGATCGTAGTCGGAATCAAGTATGCCGAAATCGCCAAAATAGACATAGTTGTCATCGCTGTAAGTCCTATTCCCCGCCCTTATATACGACGGCACTACGTTGGTTACGCCAGTGCTAAGGTGATCGAGATAATCGTAGTTGGCGTCACCTACCAGCAGAATCGATGATGGCGCAGGTGAAGGATAATTCTCGTAGGCGAACTTGAAGAAATCGCGAAGCGCAGAAGGATCATACAGGCCGTACGAGAAATCGTTCATGATATCGTCCACCAGGACGGTGCGAATCGACCAACCCTGACCGCTCCGATACGCAACATACTCATCGAGAAGAGGCGCAAGATCTTCGGTTGTAACGATGAACATGTCAGTCTGTCCCGGAATAGTGCGCAGGTCAGTGAAATCAACTTCTTCAATCCGAATCGGTGACACGGCCTGACCAGTGATCGCTACGAAGTAACGGTTAGAGCGGTCAATCAACGTATTTGTCCGAAAACTCAGGATCCCACCCGAGCAATCAAACCCGGTGATTACAGTCGGATGAAGCGGATCGGAGATATCGAACACGGTCGGCGTAGACGAGAAATTGTCAACTACCTGAACTTCGACTTCAGCATCGTTGTTATCCAGATCAAATGCGACGTAATCACTAACCGGAAGCAGTTGGCTTCGGTAGCTGATATCCAGATAGTTCAAGAACGGAGGCACACTTGATGAGAGAGGTATCAATTGAAGGTTAATCGTGTTAGTCTCACCGATACCACCCTGCAGATTGAAAGTGTAGTGCTGACAGGCCGAACTGTGGCAGTCGATGCGGGTCGCCGACGTACCATTGACACTCAGATTGACACTTCGGTTAGTTCGGGCCGCGGTATAGATAAAGGCCGAGTCGGTTTCAATCGCCCCCGGAGTCGCTACGTCTATACTCAGACTGGTTTCATCGGTCCAGTACCAATTGTAGTAATCCCAGACATGACCATCGGCCTCGATTGAAATCATCCGATCCTGTTCAATATGGACCCAATTGCGGTAGGTGTCCACCACTGGAACCGCCGGACCAACCAGAGCACCGTTAATCTGATCCATACGTACCGGTGAACCAGAAAACGACCCCGAAACCGCCAACCAGTAAACATTTTCATCGGTGTATCGATTACTGATATAATCCGGCGTCTCACCAGCGTCATATACCCAGCGATTGGGCGCTTCGCCATAGAACAACAGTTGGTCATTTTGGTCAAATTGACCATCACCACTATCGATAATCAATAACGAGATTTCCTGAAAGTTCGGCCGATCTTCGGCGTTATCAACCGGATCAGGCAAACCACCAGCATTGAAAACACGGATTGAATCGGATGCCAGACTACCCAGATTGATACCGACCGACTCAAGTTGCGCTCCGGTGACCCGAACCAGTCCGGTCCGAGAGACGATAAGCTTATACCATTGGGCGGCATGAGTCAGCGAATCAGAGCCAGCCGTTCCGAGCGATACCGTACTTCCCTGTCTGCGATCAATTACCGGCCAGTGCTTCGCAACGTCGTAGTTGGCCAGCGATGCCGACCAAATACGATCAAAAACAGGATCATCAAGTGCTGTCAGTTTGGCGGAAGAATGGGTACGACCAAAACTTACCGCAACCTCAACCTTATCATACACCAGACCGTCCTGGAGTGGCGTAACGCGAATACCTACAGTTGTACGCCCACGAACAACAACCGGACGGGAGATATCGACCTGTGACTCTGATCCACTCACCGCCGCCAACGCTCGAGCCGATCGATCAATCCGCTCTTGCTCTCCAGTCACAGAGAGCAGACGAACTTCGCTACCGGCAGGAATCGCGATTTGAATTGTGCGCTGTAGAGCTGAGAAATCATCGTGATTGACCGTAACGGGAAGCCCATCAAGCTCCGCCGCAAAATCATAGCGAAACCTGAACTCACTGTCGGTTGATACCAATACAGTTAGATTGGGATCCGTGGCCAGGACAACCGAGGCGGTCGCCAGCACAACGAAAAAAACGAATATTGTCTGATACCGATTTATTTCCATACTGGGCAAAAACCCAGCCCTGGAACCGAGTCAACCTGTAACTACGGTCTTCGGGCTCTACCTAAATAGTGCAACCCTTTACGTGCTTCTTCTAACTGCAAAAAACTAAAAAGCGTTAACCGTAGTACTTATAGATTTAACTCCTCTCAACCAGTATAAACCAAACGATTATAGGAAGTTTCCAACTAAATGTCAACTTCGCTGGAGTCTTCCAAGCATTTCTATGAGCAATATTCCGGCCCAAAGGCCAAAACTGTTCTCCCAAGCACTCACCCCCGCCCGTAACCAGTGCTGGTACAAAGAGTTAGTCCGCACACCCACTTACTCGCCAACCAAGCTGATGATCTCATCAGTCTGCACAATTTTGCATCAAAAAAGTTGCACCTGACGATGATCTTTCATCTATAGCGCTGAAGTTCCTCCTCGAGCTTCAAGCTAAGGTCTTCCGATCTCGTCCGGAGCATCCGCAACCGGCTCTCAAATTCCTCCTGAGATCCGTTGGGATAAAACACCGCGCTGTAAATTTCCAAATAATGATCTCGGTATTCAATCAACAGATCTTCGGTTCGCGGTTGGAAGAACCTTGCTTCCCGGATGCCATCAATGCCATACTCAAGGACATCCTCATACGCTTCAAACAACGGCAAATCGGTGCGAGTGGAAGCATCAATCATCTGTCGAATGTCCGCGACTGGAATCTCAGTTCCCCGTCGATCACTTTCATCGCGCCACGTGTCGGCGATCTGGTAACCAAACCGTATGTATCGAGCACAGGTTGAATCGACAAAACCCTTAAGCAAAGTAGCCTGCTGGGGCAGAGTGGCGCGGCGCAGTCGATCAGCCCATTCCGAACGAACCTGACTGCCGCGATCGGCCGACTGAACGGTAGCCTCATCGTCGGTAGGCGGACCGGTGCGAATCTTGATCGATTGACAACTGCACAGCGCAATCGCCAAACATACAAAGACAAGAAAGATACTAAGACGCATAGTCGTCAACTTCGGCTCAAGCCTTTACTCCTTCAGACTTGCAAACCGCAAGATCACAAGTGAAATGCCGCAAAAATTTGGTCTGCTTGAGAATCTCATAGCCCCGAATGCTCTCTTTGCGAGTAACAATCTTCTCGGCTACTTCCGCAATATAATCTATGTGCGAATTAGTATAAACTCGTCGGGGCAAACACATCCGCACCAACTCACGGGGCGCGAAGAACTCTTTACCAGTATCGGGATCGGTTCCACCAAACATCAGACTACCAATTTCCACCGCACGAACCCCACCTTCGACATAGAATTCCACCGCCAGCGCATGACCTGGAAATTGACCCGGTGAGATATGCGGTAGTAATTGACCAGCATCAACAAACACAGCGTGACCACCGGTCGGCTCGATTATCGGCATTCCAGCCGCTTTAATTTTCTCACCGAAATACTCGACCTGTTCGATTCTGAAATCGAGGTAGTCAAAATCGAGAACTTCCCGCAACCCTACCGAAAGAACCTCAAGGTCACGTCCAGCTAAACCACCGTAGGTTGGGAAACCTTCAATCAGGATCAGGTGCTGTGTCAGCTTTTCATACAACTTTTCATCATCAAGCGTAATAAAACCGCCCATATTGGCCAGACCGTCTTTCTTGGCCGACATCATAGCGCCGTCACACATCGAGAACATCTCTTGAGCAATCTCGGCGATACTCTTCCCGGCATAACCAGCTTCGTCGCGTTTGATAAAGTAGCTGTTCTCTGCGAAACGAGCGCAATCAAAATAGAATAACAATCCGTGACGATGGCAGATCTCGGAGACTTCGCGGATATTGGCCATCGACACCGGCTGACCACCAGCCGAGTTGTTAGTGACGGTCATAATAACCATCGCAATCTGTTCTGGTCCTTTGTCCTTGATGAAAGATTCCAGACGGACCGTGTCCATATTACCCTTAAACGGAAGCGGCTCATCGGATTTGCTTTCCTCACAGGGCATATCAATCGGGATACCGCCTTTGTGCAGACAGTTACCCCTGGTGGTGTCAAAATGGGTATTGTTGGGGACATACTGCCCCGGCTTGAGAGCGTTACTGAAAACCAGGTTTTCGGCCACACGACCCTGATGACACGGGATGACAAACTTCTTGCCAAAAATCCCCTTGATCGTCTTCTCGAATTTCCGGAACGACCGTGCTCCCGCGTATGATTCATCGCCCAACATAAGCGCGGCCCACTGGCGATTGGACATCGCCGCAGTACCGGAATCGGTCAAAAGATCAATGTAAATATCCTCAGCATCGATTTTGAATACATTATAGTTGCCCTTCGCGATAAGTTCCTCGCGCTCGTGACGACTCTGTAATTTGATAGCCTCAACCGCTTTGATCCGGTACGGTTCGGCTGGCTGGCGTTTTCTCTGCATAACTATTTCCTTTCTTGAATTGATGGGTTACCAGCAAACGAGAAAAAAAACAGTCTCAGGTGACATCTTTCACCCGACGACGATGATACTCCACGGATAGGTGGTTACTGCTTTCTCTTACCACAGCCATGCAGAGAAGTTAAGCCATTTCCAGATCAAAATCAACTACGATTCGGCTGGTGACGTCTTGGATCTTAGCCTTCAGATAGAGACAATGAACGGTACCCCACCCAGAGCGAACAGGCGTAACCTGGTAGCGTCGGGTGGGCAGCGGCGACCCGGATGCGGATGAAAACCCACCCGCTGGGTGGGGTACCTGTGATGAGAAACATGCTTCGACAGACTCAGCATGACTTATGGGACAACCTCTCGTCGTCTGCCCCTGGGTACTCATCACGCACGTGAACCAAAGATAACAATCAAGCCGGTTGCCAGAGGAACCGTTTCAGATTGACTCTTCCCTTGCGGTCAAACTCCACGCCCTCATCTTCGAGCAATCGTTGCTGTAATTCGAAGCCTCGACCGGACGGCAAAGATATCATCCCCTTACTATTGATGACCCGATGCCAGGGCAGATTCTCTTTGTCCGATGAACTGTGAAGCGTCCGCACTACCTGTCGCGCTCCCCGTGGACTGCCGGCTATAGCGGCGATTTGGCCGTAGGTGGCGACTTTACCGCGTGGGATTTTCTTGATAACGGCAATTGTCAGTTTGTGGAAGTCGGTTGTCATCGCGGGACCGGGCTTTCAGTCAATCAGCGCATTGGCATCGACACCATAGCCCGCGGCTCTTAGTTCTTGAACAAGCTTTAGTTTCCAAGCTCCGTTTCCGTCAAATGGCGTATAAATCACTCCGTCATAATCTGAAGGCATCTCAAAACATTCGTCCTCCCGATGCAGAGCAATAACACGATCTCGCCCCAACTTGCCGAGAAAGAACCCCAATTCAAGTATAACGTTTTGGCGTGCCCTGAATTTTGCCTTGTCATAGGACACGCTTTTCTGATATCCAAGATCGTCGGGACTCAGGAGCACCACGGCGAAGCCAACATCGGCGTAATCGGAGAATTTCTCTATAATGGTTCGCCCTTTATCTGGCTTTTCGTGCAGGATAATGGGTTTCAGCCCAAGTTGCTCCAGTGCACGAGCAGCGGACTGCTTCATTTCCTGATCGTGGCCGTGCACAACGAACACTTTGTCAGACACATCAGTGTTTGGGCGCTCCTTGACCCCCTGGAGGCCAGATGTCGAGAGTTCGATATCCTCGATCATTGTTCCTATTAGGTTTCTGAGTTGCCCCACACCCCTCATCCATATGCTTCTCGCCGCACCCTTACTGGTCGGAACGGCCCAAGAACGGAAGCTAATATTGTTTTGTTGCGCTCTGTACTGGCTTGATGATCCGAAGATCTTCTCAATAAGCAGGTTGGTGCGCCGCCTGAGCAAGTCCAATGCATTATTGTCCAACAAAGGAAGTTCATCTACTTCTGTCAGAAGTTCTCGGAGAAGATCAATATGGCTCATATTCTTGCTTTCCATGTTTCTTCTTACTGCTGTGATCTGGGCACTGTCAGGCACGTACAGCACAACATTTAACTTGCTACAAGCAGCAGAACAGGTCACAAGATCATCTTACCCTCATCGCTTTAACGTATCTGCGACTAGCGTTCAAAGATGCTTCGCCCCGAGCACATTGTCAACCAATAATGGACAAAAAGATAGAGGCCGGATCGTGGGTGGACCCGGCCTCAGTGTGTCTATCACGATGTCGAAACCGCACGCCCTTCGACAGGCTCAGGACGGACTGGTTCCGACCTACTAGGCTTGATTGTCGGGCCTACGCTTCTTTATTATAACCGTTTTATTATTCTCGCACCAACAAGTCCAAGACCAAGTAAAAGAAGCGTTGAAGGTTCAGGGACAACAGTTAGGGGCGATGGTGAAAACGGTGCGGTTGTGGGCAAATCGGTCGTAGAACCACCCCACTCTACGATGGACCAAAAGGTGAAAGCATCAGCCTCCTCGTTGTTCCACATGCCCGGCACTCTCAGGCTGTGGGTAGTACCATGCCCCCACATCGCTATAGCCGGTTCGTTATTCCCGCCATCCGACGCCCAGTTGTTCGGTTCACCCGGTGCCCAGTTGGTGTACGAGAAGTCCTCGCCAGTTATCCAGGACCAGTCATCATCCCAGTATCCTCCCAAGTAGTATTCATCCAGAATGCTCGGATTGGTAACACCTGAAGTTACAGAATTGAATATGAAATCATTTTCAGCCTGACTCGTGATAGTTGCCAGATATCCAAACTGGCCGGCTTGTTCCACTGTCCGAGACATACTGTAAGCGTCATGCCAATACGCATCCTCAGCCATAACTGCGTACCAGTGATCATTCCCGCCATTGGCGACTTCCCACTGGACCAGATTCATAATTCCCACTTGGGCATATACTCCTGAGCATACAAACAACAAAACTGCGGATTGCAGAGATAACCTGGCCAGTTTCTTCATAGCTGTTCCTCCTTTGATATTTTTAACAGCTCTCTCATGTACGTTGAGCCGTGTGTGTGCTTTTGGTTATAGCATACTTATTATTTGTTTATGATAGACTGATGATTGTCTGATGTCAAGTGATCAACCTCCGGTAACTTGCCTGTTATGTGTGCTGTCAGGTAGGCAATCTTAGTAGGTCGAAACCCCTTGGTGGTTTCGACATTCTTGTGGTTGGCGTACGTCCTCGTGCGCCAACAAGAAGAAAAACTCGCCTGAATCTGAACCAATGCAAGCGTTGGGGTAGCCGGCCACATCCTACTTCTTCTCAGCCAGGAGTTCCGCACCCATGATTATCAGGATGGGTCTAACGTCGTCCCGAATGTTGTATCTATTCTGGCGTTGGTCTTCCGGATCACGGTCCTTATCAAACACTACGGGAAGCTCTTTATCTCCAGCGTAATCCGAAGGCGCCAAAGCAAATGCGCATCCAGCACGTCCCCTGGGATAACTGGGATCATAAGGATTGCGCTCACCAAATCGTTCCCACCTCTCATTCCGGATGAAACCGGTCATTCCATCGTTTTTGTCTGCAAGATGGCAGCACAATGATCTGAGAAAGTCTTGAACCCGTCTATCCTTGACCGACCTGTGCATTCCGAATACGAATGCTCTGATGGAGTCTTCGCTGTGTGACCTCATTTTGTTTCGCCTTCACCGGTTACCTGCGCTATCAGTTCACGATGTCGAAACCGCCCGAAGCGGACTGGTTTCAACCTACTATTCTGTCAGGCGACTCTGCCTGACGGTTGTTGTATATCGACCCAGGTGTCGGGCAGGGTCACCCGACACCACGTCCCAATTCTATACCTTCAGAAAAGTAGGTCGAACCCAGACCGTAATGAACCAAGCAAAGAACGGACGGGTTCGACATCGGTCCCCAGCAAGAGTTCACTCATTTTGCCAATGTCGAAACCGCCCGAAGCGGACTGGTTTCGACCTACTATTCTTGTGCTGTCAGGCGACTCTGCCTGACAGGTCTTCAATTCGAACTCAAATGTCGGGCAGGGTCACCCGACACCACGTCCCAATTCTATACCTTCAGCGCGGCGAGCGTTTTTGGAATATCCGTAAATGTCTTGCACGGGTGTGCGCCAGCGGCCGTCAAAGCGTCGAGCTTCTCCTGCGCCGTGCCCATCTTGCCCTCGACAATCGCACCCGCATGACCCATCCGTTTGCCCGGAGGAGCATAGATACCGCCGATCATCGCCAACACCGGCGTCTTCATCTTGGAGATCGTCTCGCACGCGTTCTCCTCGTAGACACCGCCGATCTCACCGGTCATTACCACCGCTTTGGTCTTCTTGTCCTTCTCAAACTTCCAGAGAATCTCGGCGAAGGTCGAACCAAGCACCGGGTCACCGCCCAGACCAACACAAGTTGTCTCGCCGTAACCGGAACGAGTGAGGGTATCAGCTACATAATATGTAATCGAACCGGACCGCGACACGGTCCCAACTCGACCGGGTGTAAACGCGATATCCGGGATAATCCCCAAGTTGGCTTCACCCGGTGTAATAACCCCCGCCGTATTCGAACCAACCACCGTAGCATCGTACTTGACCGCTTCTTCACGGACATAAAGCATGTCGTGTATTGGAATATGTTCCGGCACGACTACCAGGAACTTGATCCCGGCACGGATAGCTTCAATCGCCGCTTCCTTGACGAACCTCGCCGGCAGAAAAATCACCGATGTGTCGGCGCCGGTCGTTTCGACACATTCTTCGACCGTGTCGAATACCGGTTTTTCGCAAACCGCCTGACCGCCCTTACCCGGCGTGACGCCGCCCACAATATTAGTGCCGTAATTGAGCATCCGTTCAGTATGGTAACTGCCGTTGCCACCGGTAATCCCCTGTACGATGACTTTGCTGTTTTTGTCAACTAAGATAGCCATCAGTTGCCCCCATTCTGGTTAGCCAGTTCAACCGCCCGTTTGGAAATCTCCTCGATGGGAGTTTCGATCCCGTGGAATTCTACTTTTTCCATCAGCTTCGGGTCTTCTTTCTTGGCTTCTTCGAAAATGCGGACCCCTTCCTCCCACATGTTACCGGTCATCCGCATGACCATTGGTTTGGACAGGCCGTGGTCGCGAAGAAATATCAGTACGCCTTTGGCGAAATCATCACAACGACTGATCCCACCAAACCGAGCGCCGAAAATCGCCTTGACTTTCGGGTTGTCATCGAGCAGGACCAACATCTTGGCAATCCGTTCAGGCTTTGGCCCCCCGCCCGAATCCATGAAATTGGCCGGTTCGCCGCCGTAATGGTGGATAAAATCGTTGCCCATAATACCGAACCCGGCCCCGCCGGGGAACATGCCAATATTGCCGTCGAGGTCAAGATACGGGATACCATCGCTGTCAGCTTTACGTTCGCGAGGAGTCATCTCGCCTTCCTCGTGGCGTTTCTCGATTCCCATCTCGGTCAAGTCGTGATGCCGGAACAAAGAATCATCATCGAGCGAAACCCGACTGTCGGCGGCGATCAGTTCGCCATTCGTAGTCAGCACGAGCGGGTTGATCTCGACCATCTTGGCATCGTAGGCGCGGAACATCTTGAATAGTTTTTGGATTATCGAGGCTGCTGGTTTTATCTGATCGTGAGGGACATCCATTTTCTTGGCGATACCGAGCGCATCGAAAGTGTACAGCGGGGCGTCAATCGCAAACGACTTGCGCACAATTTTCTCGGGTGACTTTTCGGCGGTTTCTTCGATATCCACCCCGCCCTCACCGGAGGCGATAATCACCAGTTTGTAGGCGGCACGGTCGATCGTTACGCCAAGGTAGAATTCTTTCTCGATCTCAAGTTTCGGTTCAATCAGGAGCCGCTCGACCGGGAAGCCTTTGATCTTGAGAGCAAACAGGTCATTGGCGAGGGTTCTCGCTTCGTTGGGGCCGTCGGCCAACTTGACCCCGCCAGCTTTGCCACGACCGCCGGTGAGCACCTGGCTCTTGAGGGCGGCCGGGCCGATCTCTTTGACAGCCTCCCAGACCTCATCGGGGGTCGATGCGAGCTTGCCGTTAGGAATCGGAATGCCGAACTGGGCGAAAAGTTTTTTCCCTTCGAATTCATAGAGACGCATAAACGGGTCCTTTATAGTTAGCGGAAAATTTCACAACTCTATTCATCCGGGCCAAAGTACGGTTTTGGGCCGATCTGTCAACAGGTTTCGGTAATGTCAAGAGAAGTGTGTAAAAAGGTGTACCCATCTTGATTAGGCCACCTTCTTATTTAACTGGTTGATGGCCTTGATTTTCCCATTAGCCCTCTGCCACTTGCTGTTGAAATAGTTGAAGATGGCGTAAATGATTCTGTCGCAGTTTTTGGTGTTCTGGAAGTACCCCATTATCAGGTACCCCACCCAGAGTATCGTCGAAACCAGACCATCCTGAGCTAGTCAAAGGACGGACGGTTTCGACAAAGTGGACTATCACCTTGAGTCTGTCGAAGAGTCTTGCAGGGTGGAACCCCTTGGTGGTTCCGCCATTTTTGTGCTGTCAGGATCAGCCGGGTCGATTCTCAATCGAAACTCCACCCCACCGTTTTGAAACTCGATCAGGCGGCGCGGGATGTTGACAGCGGTCGGGCTGATACACTTCGATGGTGTACCATAGCAGGTAGGAAACTGGTCACGCTCGGTTTCAAATACAATCGGGCAGGAATTGATTACCGTATCAGAGACCAAAATCGAAGCCCCCTCTCGATCCGACAAGACATTGTCGCGGCAGGCTTCCCAATAGAAGAAAATCGCTATTGAGGTATCCGGGGCGATCGGCACATGAACACTCGAAACCACCAAACGCGCAAGTGATACCGGGCGATCAAAACCAAAACAAATAGGGGGGGCCTCACTTAATCCGATCTGAGCCAGAGCGGTGATCTGCCACAATTCGAAGATCTGAGATGCTACTGGATTTGGCGTGATGCGATTGGCGCGAAACATCTCCCAGCCACACGAGTCGATGATTTCACCGGGGAGGATTTCGACAATACCGACCAAATGGCTCGCCAGACCGAGCTTGAGCACATACCCGGCCAAGTCGATCCCTCCGGTCTCGAAATAGACATCAAGCGTGTCATACAGTTGACCATCATCAACAGTTACATGATCCACACCAACTCGGCACCAGAGATTTTCAGCCGAAGTATCGACCACCGTGTTGCTTGTGCTCTGCTCGGTTCCTGCCGCACACCAAGCTGATCCAACCAGAGTCAGAGACAAGATCAGTGCAATTTTGAGACTCGATTTCATTGTTCGCATAACAGAAAAAAAAGAGCCCCGCCAAAGCGGGGCTCATCAACCACCTATACAATAACTATTCAACCACCCGAAAAGTGTACGGACCACCCCAGACCGGCTTGATCTCTATGCCGTCTGGTCCCACGATCGCCCAGATACCACCCGGCTTGTAAAACGAGGAGTCTATGGATATCATCCCAGTTTCAGGCACGATGATGGTCCATGAGAGGACTTTCTTGTTGTCGTGAGCATCGTAAACATTCTTCACACGTAGTCCACCAAAACCAACCAGATCCGGCAGTTGTCCGTCCCAGTCTACCAGGACCGCCCGGATACCAGTGAAATCCCACGCTGAGAAACCTTCCCAACCGTTATGGGCCTTGACATCACCAAAATCGTTGATACCGTTGCCGCTGTCGGCCACGTGAGTGATATTCTTGATCGTCTCAGAAGTAATCTTGAAACCAGTCGTGAAGCCACGTCGATCATCATCGCCGTTTTCCCAGTAAATATCTACCGAAACCGGCTCACCAGCTTTGATAGTAGTATCGTTGACCGCGCCAGGACCAGAGATCGTCAGCGTTACCTTGGTCTCACCCATGCCGATAGCGGCACACAGCACGACAAATACCAAAGTCATACCCAGAATGCGTAGTTGGGTCATTTTGTTCTCCTGCTAATATTGTTCATCAGATTCCTTATCCATATCAACTTACAACTAATAAACATATTATATCGTATTTGCATTGTCAATCCAGTTTCGCAGAGTGTGCCAACACTCCCGATATCAGCGATTGGCTCAAAATTCCACTAAATAACAGCTTTTTACTGTTACAATCGACAGGGTACCTGGTTTCTTAATGTTCGGTTTGGTAAGCATATCACATTCAAATGTAAGTGCTTATGATTTTTTCGTTTGACTGTTATTCATATTGCACCTATTATCTCCGAACAATTGAAAGGGAACGCATATGAACATATCTGTCACGAGTACCCCCCCAGCCAGTATCCCTGCCTATATTTTGGACATCAGCATCGGCAAAAAAGTCCTCATGGCAGTAACGGGATTTATCGCTTTTGGCTTTGTCTGCGGACACATGCTGGGCAACCTTCAAATCTTCATTGGACAGGATCAGATGAACAGCTACGCCGAACATCTCCAGGCGCTCGGTCCCCTGCTGTGGGTCATTAGAGCTTTTGTTCTGGTGTCGTTCATCATTCATGTCTGGTTCGGAATTAAACTCAAACTCGAAGCCTGGGCCGCGCGACCGATCGCTTACAAAAATAAAGCAACGGTCAAAGCTACCCTGGCCTCCCGCACGATGATCTGGTCCGGAATCGTTATATTCTCATTCCTGGTTTATCATCTGCTACACTATACAATCAGGACAACCAATCCGGAGTTCAACTCGCTGACTGACCCGCTCGGCAGACCGGACGTTTACAATATGGTAATCGCCGGTTTTTCGGTCGTATGGGTTTCGATATTCTATATCATAGCAGTAGGGCTACTGAGTTATCACCTCAGCCACGGCGTGGCGAGTATGTTCCAATCGCTCGGCCTTAACAGTGATAAATGGCAGGTTCGGCTCCAGTGGCTGGCCTGGCTTGCAACGATTATTCTCTTTCTTGGTTACGCCTCCATTCCGGCGGCGGTTCTTTCCCATTGCACCATACTAACA
>JAGGTI010000087.1 GCA_021163775.1 Candidatus Zixiibacteriota bacterium | reverse complement strand
GTAATAGACATGACCGAAATGGCCGCTATTGGCTGAATAAAATTGCACTTAGCGCAAGAAGGGCTGGTTTCCGACCGGTCCTTTTTTGTTGCCTTGATTTGACACCGAGGATCGTTACGGCTACCTTGAATATGTGAAACATTCAGGTGAAATAGATTTCCTCTACACGAACATAGGGCGAGGGCATCCGTTCTACCTGGATGGCTTACTTGAGCAGTTGCGCGACAGGGAGCGTTCCGACCTATTACTTAATGTCGGTGATGTGTTTGCGCAATCCCGAGGTCTCTCTCTGATTGGATGGAAGGCGGCGCGTTGGTTGTATCATAACGGTTCGTCTGGTCCGGTGGGACGACGGCTGTACGGTCGATTGCGGCGCCGCAGTAATCACAATGGCTCATCGCTCAGTTTCACGATTTTGGGAAGAGATCTACGGAAATTTCGGGCTGGAGTGTTCGGTACTTTGGTGGTGGCTCATCCGATCCTGGTTGGTGTTTTCAGGGGGCGTCCGGGTCTAGTGTATCAACATGGTGAGTTGGTGGCGTCGGACGAAGCGCTGATGACCGGGGCAGGCACGGTGCTGGTGCCGACGGATAAGGTTGCCCGGCGGTTTGTCGATGCCGGGTATGAATCGGCGCAGGTAGTGGTAACCGGGCTGTGCATTGAAAACGCACTGGTGGCAAGAGCCGAATACGACTACCGGAATCGCCAGACTCGCTTGAGCAAAGATGCGCCGTTGACCGGATTATTCCTGTCATCCGGCGCAGAACCGCCGGCGCACGTGGTGAAGATTGTTACTGGTCTTAATTCTGTGGTCAAAGGCGGGGGGCGCGCCGATGTGTTGGTACGGCGCGGGGGACGTTTGGATCGGGCGCTGGCATCGACAGAATTGCCTGATAGCGTCCGTATGCATTTCTTCACTGAGCGACGCGAGGAGGCTAAACTGTCGGCCAAATTGGTACCGAAGGCTGATTATCTG
Source organism: Candidatus Zixiibacteriota bacterium (assembly GCA_021163775.1). Taxonomy (GTDB): domain Bacteria; phylum Zixibacteria; class MSB-5A5; order GN15; family FEB-12; genus JAGGTI01. The sequence goes on along the minus strand of JAGGTI010000087.1, from coordinate 41,210 downwards.
GTGGCACCCTCGCACGAACGGACAAACTGGGCGGTGGGATTGGGGTTGCCGATGTTTGCACTGACGCCGACGATTGGCTCGTTTGCTCCTCTTAATTTGGTCCTGATCGAGAATCGCGGAGTCGGTGAGGCGATTCGTGATCTTGCCGCCGCCGCTGATTTCGGATCTCGATTGACCGAACTGCATCGAACGGGACAACTGATCCGAATGTCCGAACGAGGTTGGGGGCATTATAAAATTGATGGTTTCGCACGCGGCGCTGATTTCCTGATAACCATAACCGCGTCAGACTGACAAGTTGACGTTAGGGGTTAATGGTTGGTCTGTTAGTTTTGTCGTGGTATATTCAGCTAATAATGATCGAACGTCTTCAAGCATATCTGCGACAATTTGAGCGAAGCCTCTGGGTGCTTTGTCTTGGGTGGTTTGTGGGGGCTTTGGGGTTTGCCGCCTCGATACCTTTCATATCTATCTATTTCCACAAACAACTTGATCTCTCGATGACCCAGATCGGTATTTTCTTCGGTGCTATGGCAATTGTACGAGCCATTTTTCAGGCGTTAGGTGGTGAGCTGTCTGATCGCATGAGTCGTCGCAACCTGCTGATCAATACCCAGATTGTTCGAGCCTTTTCTTTCCTCAGTCTTGGCCTGGCGATTTATTACCATCTTGGTTTTTGGACGATTGCGGTGCTGATGATGATCCAGTCGATTTTCGGTGCTGTCTACTTGCCGACAATAAATGCGCTGGTGTCCGACATTTTACCCAAAGAGAAGCGACTTGATGGCTACGCCCTGACTCGTTCAGCTGGCAACCTGGGATGGGCGGCTGGTCCTGCTATCGGTGGTTTCATGGCTCACAGTTCGTATGCTGTACTTTTCTATGTTTCGGCGGCGATGACACTGGCGTCGGCATTGGTTTTCCTTTTTGCCTTTAAGTCACCCACGCAAAATCGAAACAAGGAATCTTTTCGAATTTCGGATTTGCTGGCAATCAAGGATGATTCTAATCTGGCCATACATTGCGTCCTGAGCCTGGTGCTATTTCTGGTTGTGGCGCAACTAATCGCACCCTTTTCGGTCTATACCGTTGATACTACCGGTATCTCGGAATTGCAACTTGGCTGGTTGTTCACGATCAACGGATTGTTGGTCGGTTTTACTCAACTGCCCGTTACCAGACTTTTATCGCGTTTTCGGTTCACGACACAACTTGCCTTTGGTGCAATGCTGTATTTCATCGGCTACGGCGCTTTGGGCTTATCGGGTCAGTATGTTTATCTGATACTCATAATTATAATTGTGTCGAGCGGGGAGATGATGATGTCACCGCCATCAATGATGATTACATCAAGCCTTGCGCCAGAGGGCAAGATCGGTCGTTACATGGGTATATACGGGTTTTTTATGGTTGGTGGTTGGTCGCTTGGCCCGCTTTACGGTGGCTGGTTCCTTGACCATTTCTCGGATCAACCGCAATTAGCCTGGCTGTTGATTGCTTCATTGGCGGTGGTGGCTGCCGTGGGCTACCTATGGTTTGGGCGTCGTTTGCCCGACACTCTGAATCGAAAATAGTTTCTATTTGATAATGGCCATCTTTCCGATCTGGGTTCTATCCTCGGCTTCTACCACCCAGTAGTATAGCCCTGACACCACGGTCTGCGAGTTGCGGGTGATCAAATCCCAACTGTCATGTGTCGATGTAGGATTACCCGGGGATGAGTCATGCCGCCATTCTCGGATTAGATCGCCATCAAGCGAATAGATGCTGATCTTACAGACAACCGGTAGATTGAAAAACTGAATCCGCCGCGCACGATCTGGATCAGCGATTGACCGCGAACGATTTTCAAAGCCGCAATCCTGATAACCGCCATCCAATCGGTATGGATTAGGCACGACAAAGACATCAAAACTGGTTTCAATTGTGTGTTCTGATGAAAACTGGGGATAGGCTTGTACGAAACTATTTTCTGGTTTGTTCTCCAACGATTTCAGGCCGGAGTTGGGCGAACCATGATCAAAAGCTGTGACCGCCAGGAAATACGGTATAGTCGGCAAGAGGTTATCCAGTGTGTACTCGTATTCGTAGAACTTGGGGAGCGGCTCGCCATAGTCATAGACGAGATCATCGGTCAGCCAGGTAGAACTGTCAGTTCCCGGATCAGTCGCGTTGGGGAAGACTCTGTGGATGCCATCAATGGCCGACAGGTCTGATTGGTTGAAATCCTGGCATTCGAAGTAGTAAATCTCATCACTGGATACTACCAGAGGAGAGTAGCTGGGATAATCCAGGGGTGACCAGGTTGTGTCGTCACAACTGTCAGCGTGCAGGCAACGAAGTTGTATCAGAGTGTAAGGTGTTTCATCGCGCACCCAGCCTTGGCGAACATCTCCTTCGATCCAAACGAAGCGGTTGTAGTTTAGCAGGTCGAAAGAACGGATCAATGAGAAGCTTGATGGTCGGTCATCAAGGGCGGCATAAATACGATAGCCTTCAAAGTCGGCTCGATTGGTGAATACATCTTTTGTAGTCTCAGAGTAGTAACCGTTGAAACGAACGGTGAGTTTGCCAAGTGAGGGGATAATTCTGATTTTTGGAGCCGGAGGTGGACCTGCGCCTCGGAAGTCAGGTACGCCATCACCTTCATACCAGAGGGAATCAACCTCGGTAGAATCAGAACCACCACCTTCCATACAGATGCGTGCTTTGCCCTTGTAGCCGTCGCCGTCGGTATCGACGCCCGGATTGTCATAGACCCATGAGGCCCACCGCGCATTGGCGGCCAAGTTGTCGAAATTGAGTCGATCATAATAGACTTCAGGGTTGTAAGGGTCGAAATAGTCCCACATGTCGTTTGGCTTCTGGTGGAAATCTTCACCGCCAACCCAGGCAAAAGTGACCGGGAGTGCCTGCCCCGGCTCGATATCAAACGGCCCGAAAGACAAAAGATAACGGCAATCGTACCCCGTGGCGTAGATCGAGGCTTCGGCCGGAGGCGACAACCAGCCATCGCCGGTCTGATCCTTGGCTACCCACATCAGGTCGTAGTCAAATTCCGGTTGACTCATTACATAGTACTTATTGCGGTCGCCTTCAGGGGTACCCAGGCGTGTGCCGAAATTACGGAATGGACGTGTATCAGTGCTTCGCATGCGAGGCCCGAAATCAAGTGATGGATCTGAATAGTTGATGATCCACCAGTTGAAAGAGTATTCCAGCGAGTCCGCCGGGGTGCGAACTACTCGGGTGCCCACGATACCGGTGGTAGAGCGATAATCCCAATGATTTGGGTTTTCACGCGGCATGCCATCGCCATCGTTGTCGGCGTGCCAGGCGATATTGACAGTGTCAATGAATCCACAGCCTTCGGGGGCGGGGTGGGTTCGATAGAAACCGGAGATGTCGTCATCCCATCCTTCAGGTGTGTTACGAGAACTGTGCCAGGTGTCACCATCGACCCAAATGCCAATGAAAACATTTCGTAACCGATCGGTGCCAATGTTGGAAATTTCGTAATCAAACAGGATGAAGTCATCGGCGTACTCGTAACTCCAGGCCATTGAGCGCTGTTTGATTTTTAGCCCAAGGGGTTTATGGCCTCGGGCGTCAGTGGGATCGTACCCGACCAGGTTGGCCGAGGTTTCTGTATCATAGTATTCAGCCAGGATATCTTCTTCGGAATATGCCTCAACATCATCGGAATAGTACTTTGAGTTGATATCAATGGAGCCATATTTGAACTGTCCGCCCAATTCGGGCAGATCGGGCCAGAGTTCATCGGTCTGGTAAAAATCTTCCGAACCGCAGGACACCAGGGTGTCACCATTAACAACCGCACCGATCCATATGGCGGCGATGTAAAGAAAAACGACATCAGAACCGCGTGGATATTCGCAGGATGGCAAAGGTTCGCCACTGAACGGATCCATGATGACCTGACCAAAGGTACCGAAAGTGCCGTTGTTGCCCACCGCCAGCCGAATGTTGCCGCGGCTGTGTGCGGTGCGAATCACTTGGGGTACAGCAGTAGCCAGCCGTTCCTGGAAGCGTTGTCCAGCAGTTTCTTTGTAACTGATTTGGGCTTCTCTGGCCGTTACTGTCGCGGTCAGACCGAGCAGAACACAGCAGGTGAGTGTCAGGTATGCTATCCAGCGATTCATTTCAACCCTCATAACCTAATCTTACGAAAAATCGTAGCCAAAAGCAATCACGGGACTTTGTTTGTCGCGTACACATGTCAGACAAAAAAACAAACCGGCTCTGATTTTTTCCAGAGCCGGCCTGCATTGCTTATCTTATGCAATCAATTGATTGCATTCATTCGCTTACATAATTACTACCAATTTGCCGATTTGAACATTTCCGGCTTCGTCTTCAACCGTCCAATAGTATAGTCCGGACACGACCTGTTGCATGTTGCGCGTGATCAGATCCCAGCAAGCCTCGTGTTCGGTATATGGGCAACTACCATCGGGATAAAAAGTGGCTGGGTGAGATAACTCACGCACCAGGTCACCGTCGATAGAGTATATGCTAATAGTGCACCGATTTGGCAGGTTGGCAAAGTGAATTGCCCGAACCCGATCATCGGGAATATCATTAGCACCAAAATCTTCAAGGCCTCGTTCGCGATACTCTCCGTCTATGCGGTACGGATTGGGCCAGATGAAGACTTCGGTACTGCCCAACGAATTCGCCGGATCAGGCGCTTCCATGGGATATACTACTTTCGGTTCCATGGTGGGGCTTGTCTCCAGAGCTTCCAGTCCGGACTTGGGTGAACCGTAGTCAAAAGCAGTTACGTTCAGCCAGTATGGCACTGTGGGGAGCAGGCCTTCAAGGGTGTATTCGTATTCATAGCATTTCACAAAACCATCGTCAGTCAGATAAAGCGTGTCCAGACCATTCGGGAACAGAATCCTGATTGAATCCGGTTCCAGCACGGGAGGACGAGGCGCGTTCGGGAAAACCTTTTTGATTGGTGTTGTGAAGTTCGGTTCGTTAGCGAGAATCGACTGGTTGTGATCCTGTGGCTCGAAATAGTAAATTAGTGGATCCTCTGAAGATCCCTGATCAATTACCAGCGGCCGGTGCCTGGGAAAATCGAGCGGGTGCCAGGTTGTATCAGTACAACTGTCAGCGTACATACAGCGGAGCTGTAGTAGTGTGAATGGACTTTCGTTTAGTACGAAATCACCTGAGGCCTCACTGTAATCCCAGCGGTTGAAATCTTCAATATCATACGAAGCCAGTAATGAATAACTACTGCGGCGGTCATCACGTCCAACCCAGATACGGTAGCCTTCAAAATCAATTTCGCGCGAGAAGACATCCTGGGTGTTCTCGGTCAGGGCACCGTTCCAAACCAAACGAGCACTGCCCACACGAGATTCTACAGTGTGAAGGACAGGGCGGGGTGGTGGGCTGGCGCCGCGGAAGTCAGGTACCCCGTCACCTTTGCGCCAAATGGTGTCAGCATGTTCGTAGTCCCAGTAGCAAACGATCTCAGTGGTAACGGGGGGAGTGACCGATGAATCCCAGGTCGTGTCACACATCAATGTGGAGTCGCCACCGAGATTACAGACAGTATACTCGCCAGCGTAGCCGTCACTGTCAGTATCAACGCCAGGGTTATCGTATACCCAGTCGGCCCAAGTAGCATTGGAGCCAAGTGAGTCAAAATTGACCCCTTCGTACCAGCTATCAGGGTTGTCCGGTAGATTGGCGAAGTTGCCCTCAGAAAGATGGAAATTGGCACCGGCTACGTAGGCCAATGAGATCGGTAGGGTCTGACCTGGTTCGACATCGAAAGGACCAAACGAAAGGACATAACGTGTGTCAAGACCGGTTGCCCATATACGTGCCCGATCAGCTGGTACCGGTAGCCAGATCGAGTCGAGAGCTCCAATTGTGGCTGATCGAGGTTGGTCAAAATCAAACTCGCCGTTGCTGAGGATGAAGAACTTGTTCCGGTCGCCTTCCGGTGTCCCTGATCCGCCGGTTCCAAAGTCGCGTTGGTTGGATCGGGCCATAGGGCCAAAGTCAAGTTCTGCGTTTCCATTGCTCACCCACCAGTTAAATGATACTTCAAGGGAATCCGAAGGTGTTCGGATGATCCTCGTGGCTGTGATGTGGGGTGTAGTTTGGTACACAACCTGTCCGAACTCAGCGTCATTGTCCGCTGTCCAGGCAATATTCACCTGGTCGGAATCGGGCTTGCAGTTATCACCCAGGTACAGGGCTGGCTGGTATTCTCTGAAACCACAGAAATCATCCTGAGCGCCATCACCCCCCTGAATGGCATTGTCGTAAATGTCGGCGTCAACATAGAATCCCATGTACAAGCGATGCATACGCTCGGAGCCGATGTTCTTTATCGCATAATCAAACAGTACAAAATCCTGTGCGTAGGAGTATGACCATGCAAAAGTGCGTTGGGTTACCTCGATATTTAGAGGTATGTGAGGTCGTCCATCCGGGTTTGGAGTTACACCCGTACAGTTTGTGCAGGTGTCGGAATACACAGCGATGTAATCTTGTTCGGAAATCGCACCCTCAAACTCCGGACGAGCCGGATCGATAGTCGATCGATAAATCATGCTCCCGAATGGTGCTTCGTCGGGATGAAACTCGTTACCCGATCTGGCCCAACCATCGGCCCCCGTTGATACCAGCGTATCACGACCGACTACTGCGCCAATCCAGAGTGCGGCCCCAAAACAATACGAAGTCCGACTGCCCTTAGGAAATTCGCAGTTCGGCAGGGCTTCGTTGGTGAAACAATCTCGTTGTGAACCGGAGACTGACAGGCCCAACGTTGCGAAAGTACCATCATTGCTTACTTCCAGAGCCATTCGTCCTACATTGTGGTAAGTGTTGCAGTAAGCTGGTGAGGTGGCATTGGGTTGATCGTTACTCGGTCGGATACCGTCCAGAGTACGAGCTTCAATGGCACTTATGCCAACCAAGAGAAAACATCCCAAAAGGGAGGCGGAACAGAAGAATTTCCTTAACATTACACTGTCCTTGACTATGCTAATCTATATTGTTGCCTAACTAACGTTTGAAGCAAGCAAATTGTGTAAAACACATATACTTCATCCCGGTAATTGAACAGAAGTTACCTCCCGAAAGCAAGTGTTTTTTGCTTTTGTGTACAGACCTTTATTGTCATGCGAGGAGTTTGTTTCTGCATCGTTTGATTGTTACGATTCGATAGGTACTGGGGTCTAACTTCTGATAGAGCAATGGGATAGCATGGGGGGAGATCAGGAGAACGGCGTCCAAATTGGTGAAATTCGGACGCCGTGTGGATTGGATACTATAGTATAGTGTAGTTGTTCTATTCAGGTTTGTCGAATGTTCCTTCGGGGACTTCCTGGTTAATCTGAATTTCGGACATGACAGCAGTGGTGACCACCTGACCGTTCATGCTTGTCTCAATACGGGTAGGTAATTCTACTCCCTCAACTGTTGTCCACTCTACGAAACGTTCAGTCAGGTTGCCTTCACCGGTTGGGGTTTCGCCCCAATACGATTCCTGTATCAGTCTGTGCGTGTTAGCATCAATAGCCAGACGACAGATTGTTCCTCCGGCCGGGTCAAGCAGAGTTAGGGTCTCGACATCGATGCCATCGATTTGATCCGGTCCACCATATACAGCTTGGAAGCTCCCTTCGCCCGCTTGGCGGAAGATCATGAGAATCTTGCGACGATTTTCTTCGGTGTCGCTCGCAAGGTCTTCCTCGGTTTTGGCGACAATCGGGCCGCCCATACCCTGGGTTTTCCAACCGCTGACGCCATTATTGATACTGAATATCTGGTTGCCCATGAAACTGATCACCGAGCGGCTCTTATCCGGCAAAACTCGGGTCATTTCCATTTGAAGCGGCATTTCCTGGCCGCCAATACTCACCGTAAGCGTGCCCTTGGATATCACCGATGTGATGTTCTGGTACGCCTCCAGACCGCCATGAGCCGCAATAGCTTGAGCCAGCAATGAACTGCCACGTTCAAGAGACTCTGGTGTGACTACTATTTCACTTTGTGGCTCACCGGAAGGAATTGTGACGTCAATTTCTTCGACCGGTCCCAGACCGAGTGAGTCAAGCGGGATGTCATAGTCATCGGTTTTGCCAACGACGAAGAAGACCAGGCTATCCGGGTGCAGGTATTTCTGGGCGGCGGCTATTATGTCCTCAGCTTTCAGTTCCTCGACGCGTTCCTTTATTTTCTGCAGAAAATCTTCAGGGACACCATAGAAGTCGTATTGCATCATACGGTTGACGATCTCAGAGCGGGTGTCGAAATTGAACACGAACGAGTTCAGATAGCTGTCCTTGCCCTGGGCTAGTTCGGACTTGGTTGGCGGCTCGGTTTGCATACTCTTGATGACATCAATCATAAGGAGTATTGCCTTGCCGGTCGACTCCGACCTAGTGGCGGCATAGTTGTAGAAAATGCCGCGTCGTCCGAGGTTGGCACCGTAGGTAGAGACGGTGGAGTAAGCCAAACCTTCCTTGGACCGGACGATATTCACCATGCGACTACCGAAACCGACACCCATGATCGTATTCATGATGATACGATCGGCGTAGTCGGGGTCGGTCATTTTGCCACCGATATGACCAAGCATTACCTGTGACTGGTTGACATCGGTTTTGTCGACGTAAAACACTTTTTGCTCAGGAGTGTGGGTGATTTCCGGTGGGGGAGGTACCGGAGTTCCGCCAGTTTCCCAATCACCGAAGAGAGTTTCTATCTTGGATAGCAACTTGTCTTTGTTATAGTCGCCCCAGATAGCCATCTGGACATTCTCTGGTTTGAAAAATGCGCTGTGGAAGGCTACGAGATCGTCACGGCCGATGGCCTCGATAGTTGCATATTCTGAATGTCGGGCGTAAGGTGACTCGGCGCCGTAGATCAGTTTGCGGAACTCGCGACGGGCCAACCTCATAGGATCGTCATTGCGTCGTGAAATTGCCGAGTTGTGACCAACTTTAGATAGTTCGATTTTATCCTGGTCGAAGACCGGATTACGCAAGATGTCAGCCAGCACTTCCAGGCCGAGATCACTGTATTCAGAAAGAACATTGACATAAGCGCCGCAACTGGTAGTGCCACCAAAAGTTTCGACGGACCCGCCAATGCCCTCCAGCAGTTCATCCAGTTCATCCCCCGTCCATTTGGCGGTGCCGCCTGTTCGTAGTACCTCGCCTAAGATTTCAATCAGCCCAACCTTGTCAGCCGGTTCCAGGTATGCGCCGCCGTTGATTCTTACCGACATACGGAAGATTGGCAGGCGATTGTCTTCTACCAAATAAAGACGCATTCCGTTGTCAAGTGTGATGCGGTCAACATCGGGAATCTCCAGTTTGTTCAATTTGGGAAACTCAAGGTCTTCAATTGTTCCGCTTTGAGATGCTGGGGCCATAAAGGCCAGCAATGATACCAGAACGGTCAGCAATACTATATTTCTTTTCATCTAGCCAGCCTCCAATTAACGTTCTTCCGTTTCAATCATTATGACCGAGCGGTTCTTCTTAGTGAAGTACTCGTTGGCTACCCGCTGGATGTTCTCCGAAGTAACGGCGTTAATGCGGTCCAGTTCGCGGAACATTTCGCGCCAGTCGCCCCAGCTTGTTTGATAGCCGGCCAACTGCGTGGCCAAACCCTGATTGCTAATCAGCCCGTTAATGAATCCAGATTTGGCTCGAGCGGCTATTTTTTCCAGTTCATCCGGAGTCACCGGTTCTTCTTTCATCCACTTGATCTGGGTTAGTATGTCTTCCTCACATTCCATATTGGTATGTTCCGGAGATGGAAGAGCGAAAGCAATTGCCAGAGTTGGATATTTGTTACCGGGGACGCCAACGATAACTCCTGTCTGAGAAGCAATCTTCTTTTCTTTGACCAGGCTCTTGTACAACAGTGAAGTTCGCCCCTGACCCAAGTAGTCCATCATAGCGTCGATAGCTGGTCGGTCGGGGTGCGTTTCCTCTGGAATATGCCAGGCGGCGGCGTAGATCGGTTGGGAGGGATCTACCATGACCATTCGACGTTCGCCCAATTGTTTTGGTTCGACAGTTGGAATTCGTTCCGGAGCTGGGCGATAGGGAATACGTCCCCAGTACTTTTTGGCCAATCGACGAACGTCTTTGATCTTAACATCGCCCACGATGGCGACCACTAAATTTGATGGTCCATAGTATTTCTCAAAGACAGTTTTGGCGTATTCTCTTGAGTAATTCTGGATATCCGACATGTGTCCGATAGTACTGATACCGTAAGGGTGAGCCCTGAAGGCCAGGCCTAACAGTTCTTCGAAAAGGCGACCGAATGGACTGGAATCTATTCTCATTCGCCGCTCCTCGGCGACCACATCCCGCTCCCGGTACATTTCGCGCAGGACGGGGTTGAGGAATCGCTCAGAATCAAGCGCCATCCATAGCTCAACCTTGTTGGATGGCAGACTGTAGAAGTAAACGGTTTGGTCCGAACCTGTGCCCGCATTCATACCTACACCACCTTGTCTGCGAACCAGTTTAGAGAAGGCGTTCGGCTCCACCAGTTCATACGAGGCATCCCGAGCGGCATCGTAAGCTTCGGTTAGTTCGGCGATCCGGGCGGAATCGGCCAGACGTCCCTTGAGCCTCTCTGATCTCAATTCCATGAAGACGGAATCTTCGACCGCAATCAGTTTCAGCTCGGCATCAATATCTTTGCTACCTAAAGTCGTCGTACCTTTGAACGCCATATGTTCAAACATGTGGGCCAGACCGGTGTACTCTTTCGGGTCATCGACCGAGCCGACATTGGCATAGATTACAAACGAGACTACCGGTGCCTGGTGTTGTTCGAGAACGATGAATTTCATGCCGTTATCCAGCGTGAATTCCTCGACTGAATTTTCCAGTTCCGAGAAATCGAAGCAATTTCCTGCCGCCGTTCCGATGGCTAACAGGAAAATCGCCATTAGAACGATTTTTAGTGCACTCATCATATGGTTTCTCCAAATGAAAGTTTGAGTTTCAAATTTAACGACAAATAAACTGGCTATTGGCTTAAGTGTCAAGCCCTCTAAGGAGATAGCCGGAAATAGGACAGGTCGGGGAAAAGTCCCGGTTTGCAAGAATCAGGTGATTTTTCTGGAAGAATCTTGATTCCAACTGGTATCCGGACCAGAAGGCAACGCAGATCAATTATAAAGGAGCCAGCTATGAACACGATCAAGACAGTATTTATCCTCACCTTGACCCTGGTGTCAGTCGTGCTGGGAGGGCCGGATAAACCAGCCAAACCAGCCAATACCGGGGCCGTTTCCGGTTGTTTGACCGATGCTGAGACCGGCCAGCCGATTGTCGATGCCTGGGTGGCAGTTCTCGAAAACAACCAGGGCGCCCGCACCGATTCGGCCGGATGCTTTGAAATCAAGAATCTGAAGCCGGGAACCTACAATCTGATTGTGACTCACGAGAACTACGGAACGGTGCAGGGGTTGGCCGATCTGGTGGTCAAAGTCGAAGTTGGCCAAGCGACTCAGATTTCATTCACGTTGACTGATAAGTTTAAGAATGAGGCGGCTAAACTCAAGGAAGATCAATCATATCTTGATCGAATAAGCGATTGGTTTGGCGTCGGGCGTGATAGAGAGGAAATATCTCAGTCGGCGACGCCGTCAATTAGCGATGGATATTCCAGTATCGTGCCTGTCCCATCCGGAGTGGGTGATAATCGCTCAGACCAGAAGCATGGTCGTCAGGGGCGAGTCAAGCGCCAGCCGGGTGGCTATCACTATCCGTCAGAAAATGACTATTTGTGGCCGCCGCGCGACATGTTTTTCAAGGACTACGGCACTAATGGTTTCACTGATGCTCGTATAGACAGGTTCTCTACCTTTGCGACTGATGTCGATGATGCCTCCTACACACTGGTGCGAAGGTACCTTCAGGAAGGTAACGCTGTGCCGTCTGATGCGGTTCGGGTTGAGGAATTTATCAATCATTTCGACTACGGCTACAATGTACCAGAGCACGAGAAGTTCCGGGTCTTTACAGAAGTCACCGACTCACCGTTTGAGCGGGGCCGGCAGATCATGAAAATCGCGATCAAAGGTCGCGAGATCGACCGGAGGGAGCGCAAACCGCTCAATATCACGTTTGTGGTTGATGTCTCTGGATCAATGGGGCAGGGCAATCGTTTCCAGTTGGTTCAGCGGTCAATCCGCTCTCTGGTCAAGCAACTCAACCAAAATGATCGGGTTGGGATTGTCGCCTACGGTTCAAATGCTTATGTAGCGCTTGAGCCGGTGATGGCTGATCGACGTCGCATGATTTTCGAAGCGATCGACCGACTGCATCCGGGCGGTTCAACCTATGCCGAAGCTGGTATCCGTCTCGGCTACGACATGGCCAATCAGCAGTTTGTCAATGGCCACAGCAATATTGTGATCCTTTGTAGCGATGGTGTAGCAAATGTTGGACGCACCAACCCGGACGCAATCATGAGCCATATTGATCGTTGGGCTAAGAAAGGAATCAGCCTGAACAGCTACGGCTATGGGATGGGCAACTACAACGATGTTATGTTGGAACAACTGTCACAGAAAGGGAATGGTCGCTATGGCTACATCAACGACCAGGACGAAGTGCGCAAAGTGTTTGTCGATGATTTCATCTCTAACACGCAGATTCTGGCTCGCGATGTCAAAGTGCAGGTCGAGTTTGACCCGCAACTGGTGCAATCGTATCGCCTGCTGGGGTACGAAAACCGTGACGTACCCGATCACCTGTTCCGTGACAACCGCCAGGACGGGGGCGAGGTTGGGGCCGGTCACGAAGTCACCGCTTTGTACGAACTGACCATGCAGACGCATCGGTCTAAAGGCCGTGTTGCTACCGTGTTCGTGCGGTGGAAGAATCCGGACGAGCGTGAAATCTCCGAGTTGTCCCGCGAAGTCAAGTGGAGGCGCAATCGTCAGTCGTTCGCGCAGTCACGACCTGAACTGCGTTTGGCTCTGGTGGCTGGACGGTTCGCCGAGATTCTCAAAGGTACTGCCTTCGGGATCGAGACGAGTTTCGCCGACTTGTACCGGATTGCTGAGCCGCTCCGGCGCGAACTGCCCGGTGAGCAAACCGAAGAATTGCTGGATTTGATCCGGCGCGCCGGTAACCTGTCCGACTGGCACACCGATATTCGCGACGATGGCAAGGATGTTTTTGGGAATTATAAGAGGTGAGATAGTAAAACAATGGTAAGTGCTGTTGGGGATTCGACCTGATGGCCGTCGGGATAACCCACCTGTTTGCGGCTTGTTGGTTAAGCCCCCTCGTGTAGTTGCGGCTGGTCCTTCGAATTCGCTTAGGCGAAGTCGTGAGACCTGCCGCTTATGTCTGACGTGCATTTACGTGTCAGTTCTCAATCCCGTCTTGACGGGATAAGGATCCGACATAACTGTGAATTGGTTTTTTCAACAAGTTAGTAGCCCACCTAACGGGTGAATCTTCTTCGGTGCCGTCCATCCGACGCTACCAGGTTACGCCTGTTCGCTCTGGGTGGGGTACCGTCTGTATCTATGAACCTGAAGTCTTTTCGGTTGCGTCGGTATTAGTCTTACACCTATAATTCACCTCGACATGAAAAGAGGTATAGAATGCCGGTAGTTAGTTACAAGGGTATTAGTCGTTCAGAGGTCAGAATGGACGGCGTTTCACTTACAACCAAAGCCGCTGTGATCGGCCCCGATGAAGGTTGGGGTGAAAACGCGATGCGCGTGTTCAGGATTGCTCCCGGAGGTAATACCCCGAGCCATCAGCACGATTGGGAACATGTCAACCATGTGATCAGCGGTAAGGGTACGTTGACCATTGGTGATGAGACGTTTGAATTAAGCGAGAAGGATTTCGCGTTTGTGCCGCCGAATACGATGCACCAGTTTCGGAATCCGAACGACGAGGATTTCGAGTTTATCTGTATTGTCCCCAAGCGCGGAGCCTGAAGGCACCCTGCTTGAGACTGTTCGGTCCGGTGGCGCGTTTCTATTTGGTTGGCAAGTTGCGGGGTTTGAGGCTGTCTTTCAGGTTGAAATCGAACGGAAATAATGTTAGAATTGAGTTGATGCTGGGTCTAACATCGGGTCAGTAGAGGAGTCTGCAACTAACCGCCAAGTGAACTAAGTCAAGTATGAGCAAACCGAAGACTAAACAGGAATTGCTGGATGAGACCAAGCGACTAAATAAGAGAGTCGCTGAACTTGAATCCAAACTAACTGAGTACGGTAGCAAATCAGAGGCTTTGCTGGTGTGCGAGACACAGTATCGAGCGCTTTTTGACAATGTGGACTTTCCGGTGATGCGTCTGAGTAGGAACGGTGCTATTCTTGAGGTGAATGCCGCAGGGGCGGCAGTCGTAAAGATGACACCAGACGAAGTGGTTGGTCGGTCGATTTTCGATCTTCTCCCCGGTGCCAGCGATGAGCGGATTCAACACTCATTTGAGTTCGGAGAGACAGAACGCCACGAGTTCAAAATGGAAACTCCCACCGGTACGCATTGGTTCACATCATGTTATGTGCCGATAAAAGAGACCGACGGTACCGTGTGTTGCCTGCTACTTGCTTCCCATGACATTACCGACCTGAAGCAGACGGAGAAACAGCAGAAGCTGTTGTCGTCGATCGTCAGGCAGAGTTCCGAAGGGGTGGCGTTGATCGATATGGACGGCGATATCCAATACATCAATGACGCCTTCGCTCGCATGCACGGGTATCAAGCTGAGGAACTGGTTGGTGAAAACCTGTCCATATTCCACACCGAAGACCAGATGGCGGCTGTTTTGATGATTAACGACCAGATTCGAAAGACTGGCGAATTCAATGGGGAAGTTTGGCATGTGCATCGCGATGGTAACGTGTTCCCAACGATTATGCATAATTCACTGTTGTATGACGACAGAGGTGAGCCGATCAGGATAGTGGGGAATGTGCGCGACATTACCGCACGCAAGCTGGCCGAGGCCGAATTGCGCGAGAGCAACGAAAAATATCGTCTACTTATCGATAACATCGGCTGTCCGATCTTGCTGTACGATAAGGAAGGTGTCCTGCTGTTAATCAATAATGATGGAGCCAGGATACTTGGAGGCGTGCCGTCTGATTTAGTTGGAAAAGGCTTACGCGACACCTACCCCGAGAGTGCCGACCGCTACATGGAGCGTTCCGCTCGCGTGATTGAGAGCGGTGAGGGTGAAGATCATCTGGACGAGACAGACACTCCCAATGGTCACCGTTGGTTCTGGTCCAGCGGTCAGCCAGCCAGAAAAGCGGATGGTACGATTTATGGTGTCCAGGTAATTATGCGTGATGTAACCAAACTCAAAGAGAACGAAGCGTCGCTTCAGGCTATGGCTGAAGAGCTGATGGTTGAGCGTGGAGCCTTACATGAGAAGAATATTGCGCTCAAACAGGTTCTCGATCACATGGAGAGTCAGAAGCAGGACTGGAGGCGAAAATTACAGGTAAATCTGGAGCAGGCGATAACGCCTTTTCTTGGTGAATTAGCCAAACTGGCAGGACCAAAACGCGCCTCGGAATTTGAAGAACTCAAGAGTACTCTTAATGTGATCCTTGCCGCCGATACTGATGACTTCTCCAGACGTCTTGAGAGTATGACAGTGCGAGAGATGGAAGTCTGCGAGGAGATAGCTAAGGGCAGGTCTTCCAAAGAGATAGCCGAAGACATGAATCTGTCCCTATTGACGGTACTGAAGCATAGGGAGAAAATCCGCAAGAAGCTCGGACTTACCGGCAAACGTGTCGTCCTTGGTGCGTACCTCCGTCGATACTTGGAGTCGCGTCATACGTAGTGTTATACGTATTTAATCCTCATTGTGGGATATTATCAAATATGCGATTATATTATTGTACGTTGTGTGTGTAGTACCCGGGATTCTGGTCCCCCCTCAATGACCTCCCGGGTACGTTTTTTATTAAAGATCTGACGGTGGGAACGTACTGGGTTGATTCCGTTACCACTATCGATTGCTAACCCAATCGAACATCAGTACGGGACGCCGTCAGATTCTTTTAATTGCAATCAAGGATAAGTGTAATTGTAGTATTCAGTTCTTGTTATTTTTCGGTTGAAACCGATTCGCAGTCCGCTTTACCAATCAACTACCACCAACTGATCAGTTTGGGGCGACATGTGTGAGGCAGGTTATCGTTGTGTGGTACGATGCGGGCGGTGATGCCCAGCCGTCCTGTTTCTCTACAGGTAACTTTACCATGATAGGTGTACACACCGGTATCGTTTGGATACGAGCCGTTGAGTTGAGCAGAACTGGGTGATTGATTAATGAACTGTTCCTGGGAATCCAAACGCCCCGAGACAATCTCAACCCTGATATCATCGGGGGTCAAGTCTCCGAGGTTGACATCGATATCAAGTTCGACTATTTCGCCTACCTGCATTGTGGCACCAATGTCGGGGAAGCGAATATCGCTGATACTTATACTATTCCAGCTGTGTCCGATCCGGTCGATCCAGGTGGTGACTTTACGGGTCAGGGCGAATTCGTCTGCCTGTAGTTTTTTCCCGGCCACAATAGCGGGAATGTAGAAACGATTAGTGTAGTCCATGACCATACGCTGAGCAGAGAACTCTTCGCCGGTTTTGCAAATAGCCGCTTTCATTTTGGCCAGCCAGCCTTCAGGCAGGTCAATATCGGATCGTTCATAGAATAGCGGTACTATATCGCGCTCTAAAGTATTGTAGAGTGCTTCGGATTCGAGATGATCCTGGATTTTGCGGTTTTCGTATTCTTCACCATTGCCGATTTTGAAACCGCTGGTGTCATCGTACCCCTCGTCCCACCAACCATCGAGAATAGACAGGTTAATCACTCCGTTAAGAGCGGCCTTCATGCCCGAGGTGCCGGATGCTTCCTGTGGTCGGCGCGGATTATTCAACCAGATATCAGCCCCCTGGACCATGTAGCGGGCGACGTTTATATCATAATCCTCGAGGAATACAATTCGATGGTGGAATCTCGGATCTCGGGTATGCTCGATTATCTCCCGAATAATCTCTTTGCCTGGGGTGTCAAGCGGGTGAGCTTTGCCCGCAATAATTATCTGCACAGGATAGCGCTCATTGCCGATGATCTCAGCCAACCGGTTCAAATCGTTGAAGATCAAATTGCCCCGCTTGTAGGTCGAGAAACGGCGGGCGAAACCGATAGTCAGTGCCTGGGGATCAAGAGCCATATCAACTTTTTGAATTTCGCCCTGGGTGGCACCTCGTTGTTGCAACTGTCCCTTCATGCGTTTACGGGCGAAGTAGATCAGTCTTTCGCGCCGCTTGTTACGGACTCGCCAGAGTTCAACATTGGGAATATTGTGAACCTTGCGCCAAACTTCGGGTGCACCAGGTCGCTCAACAAAGCGGGGACCGAAATATGATTCATATAGCTCCTTGACATCGTGCGAGATCCACGATGCTGGATGGACTCCGTTGGTGATCGCCTGGATGGGTACTTCTTCAGCTGGCAGGTCGGGCCAGATATGGCGCCACATCTGACGAGAGACCGTACCATGAAGTTTCGAGACGCCGTTGCAGAAGGCCGATGATTTGAGGGCGGCAACTGTCATACCGAAGTGTTCGGTTTCATCAGATGGATTGACCCGGCCAATACTCAGGAAATCATCCCAGGACATACCCAATTGGTCAACAAGATCACCGAGATAACGACGGGCCAGTATCGGATCAAATTTTTCATTGCCAGCTGGTACCGGGGTGTGAGTTGTGAAGATGGTTGTTGACCAGACATACTGGGTAGCTTCGGCCAGACTCAGATTATGTTCCTGGATCAGGTGACGCAGGCGCTCAAGTGTCAGAAACCAGGAATGGCCTTCATTACAGTGAACTACAGCCGGCTTGATATTTAGTGCTCGCATGGCGTGGATGCCACCTACTCCAAGAACTATTTCCTGGCGTATGCGCATATCTTTGTCGCCACCGTAGAGAACAGAAGTTATCTCACGTGCCTTGGAAGCGTTTTCTGGAATATTGGTATCGAGCAGATAGAGAGGGACAAGTCCGACTTTGACTTTCCATGTCTGGATTTGAACCGGAACATTGTCAAGTGTGATCGATACTCGTACCGGTCGGCCTTCCTGATCGCGAACCAGACTTACCGGCATGTGATACCAGTCGTTTTCAGTATAGCGTTCCTGCTGGTAGCCGTCGGCTGACAAGAATTGACGGAAATAGCCGTAACGATAGAGCAATCCTATGGCCACCATAGGTAGCCCAAGGTCTGATGCCGATTTTAGGGTGTCACCAGACAGAATCCCCAGTCCACCCGAGTAGACCGGAAGTCCGGTGTCGAGACCGTATTCCAGGGAGAAGTAGGCTATGCGCTGAGATTCGTGCTCGCCGTGCTTGAAATGAAACCAGCGCTTGCGCGTTCGGTAGTCCTGGTATTGCTCGTATACTTTGTCCAGGCTGGAGAGGAAAGCTTCGTCGGCCGCGGCTGTTTCCAGACGTTCCTGTGGCAGTTTGGACAGCATGAATACCGGGTTCTGATAGCACTTTTCCCACATATCGGCATCGAGTCGGATGAATAGCCGGACGACATCCCAACTCCAGGAATACCATAAATCGGCCGCTAGTTTTTCGAGTTTAGCTAATCGCTTGGGCAGTTTGGGTAAAACGAGCAGTTGTTTCTTGCGCATATATTGATCCTGTGCGATGCAATAAGTTTCAGTGTTCTCTATAACTCCGGCAGTGCCGTTTCGGCAACAAATATTTCAAGCGAGCCCAATTTGTAGTTATTACAGTTAGGACTTACGGACGCCTTTTTATATTTCAAAGTCGGTCGATATACAGTAACATTGAGCTAATTGCGTGGTATCGTCTAAAATGAGGTATGACTGAATGAGACAGTCCAAGCGAGTGGGGGTTCTTACCGGTGGTGGTGATTGTCCCGGCCTGAATGCAGTTATAAGTGCTATAGTTAAGACGGCAGAGCGGGACTATGATTGGGAAGTTATTGGTTTTCTGGA
Source organism: Candidatus Zixiibacteriota bacterium (assembly GCA_021163775.1). Lineage (GTDB taxonomy): Bacteria > Zixibacteria > MSB-5A5 > GN15 > FEB-12 > JAGGTI01. The sequence goes on along the minus strand of JAGGTI010000087.1, from coordinate 22,144 downwards.
TGGATACGAGGGTCTGATCGAAAACCGGTATGTATCACTGGGACTTAAGGATGTTTCTGGTATAATGGCTCTGGGCGGAACAATCCTGGGCTCCTCTAATCGAGCTAATCCGTTCCGGTTTCCGGTCTTACAGGATGAAGAATATGTCTATCTGGATCGCTCCTCGCAGGCAGTAAGAAATTTCGAGGCGTTGGGTCTCGAAGTGTTAGTGGCGATTGGAGGCGATGGGACAATGGCGGCCTCGGCCGGTATGATGGAAAAAGGTCTGCCGGTGATCGGTGTCCCGAAAACAATCGACAACGACCTGTGGGGCACCGATGTCACCTTTGGTTTCGATTCGGCACTATCGGTGGCAACCGAAGCGATAGACCGTATTCACACCACTGCTCAGTCACACCACCGGGTGATGCTTGTGGAGGTGATGGGGCGGTATGCCGGATGGGTGGCACTCGGTTCAGGATTGGCTGGCGGCGGCGACATCATTCTCATTCCCGAGATCCCGTATGACATTGAAGCGGTATGCGATCGGATCAAGGAGAGAAACTCGCGCGGAAAACGTTTCTCGATTGTAGTTGTTGGTGAAGGAGCTAAAGCGATTGGTGGCGAAATGGTGGTGGGCCACACCGTGGCAAACTCGCCTGATCCGATTCGGTTAGGTGGTGTGTCGCATCAGTTGGCGGCCCAGCTTGAGGGTTTGCTAAACATCGAATGCCGAGTGACTATCCTGGGCCATTTGCTCCGAGGCGGATCACCCACTGCTTTTGACCGAGTGCTGGCTACCCGATTTGGAGTGGAAGCGATGCGCCAGGCGGTCGAGGGTAAGTCGGGCGAAATGATGGTGTTGCGAGGAACCGATGTGACGACTATCCCAATCGCGGAAGTGGCCGGCAAGATTCGCAAAGTCACCGCCGACCATCCGTGGGTACGAACAGCGACATCGATCGGTATCTCGTTGGGCTATGACTCAGAGTTGCCGATTGAAGATGCGTTTGAGTAGGAAGTATAGCAGGGTGGATCCGTTTTCGAATCCGCCTCTTGGGAAAAATGGCAGGTTTGAAGACACCAAAAAAAGACCTGCCCTACAGGGTGGCTGAAAGCCTTCACATATAGGAAACAGGTTGATTGATGCAGATTTCATTTTATGGTGCCGCTGAAACAGTCACAGGGTCCAAGTATCTCGTGGAAGCAAACGGCCAGAAGATTTTGGTCGACTGCGGTCTCTTTCAGGGACCGGGACACTTACGGCAACTCAACTGGGAGGATCCTTCATTTGATCCGGCCTCGGTTTCGGCCGTAGTTTTAACGCACGCTCATATCGATCATATGGGTTACCTGCCGCGCCTGGTCAGGCATGGCTTTCGGGGTGAAGTATTTGCTACCGGGCCCACCTCCGATCTGATCAACATCTCGCTGATTGACAGCGCCTCGATTCAGGAAGAAGATGCCGCTTGGCGCAATAAGAAAAAGATTACGCGGCACAAGAAAGCTCTACCTCTCTATACCGTCGAAAACGCCAAAGAAGCGCTCAGCTATATCAAACCGACGCCGTACTCTCGCTGGCAGGATTGCTGTCAAGGTATACGAATCCGGTATCATGTTGTCGGTCACATCCTGGGTGCCGCCGCAGTGGAGGTGGAGATTCGCGAAAACGGTCGCAAGGTGTCGATTCTGTTTTCCGGTGATGTCGGTCGCTATGGTAACCCGCTGACTATTGATCCGGCTGAACCGCCAACCTGCGACTACCTGGTGTGTGAATCGACCTACGGCGGACGCCTGCACGAACCGGAAGACCCGAGGGCGATGTTTATCGATATAATCAACCAGATTGTCGAACGGAAGAGTGTACTGCTTATTCCGGCTTTTGCCATCGGTCGCACTCAGCAGATCACCTATTTGCTCAATGAACTGATGCGTCACGAGCTGATACCACGAGTCGATATTCATATCGATTCACCGATGGCGGTATCGGTTACCGATGTTTACACCAAGTTCCACGACTTTCACGAGATCGACATTGAGAACTTAGTCGGGGAGAACTGTATTCTTGGTGGATGTAATGTTTTTTTGCATAGGAAACGGGAGTCGTCAAAGAAGCTGAACCGTCTGAAGGGACCGGCGGTAATCCTGTCATCAAGTGGTATGCTGACCGGAGGGCGCATCATGCACCATCTGATGCAACGGCTACCGGACAAGAACACCACCGTGGCGCTGGTGGGCTACATGGCTACCGGCACCCGCGGTCGACTTCTGGCCGAAGGGGCGACCGAGTTACGTATTCACAAGCAGGTAGTCAAGGTGAACGCCGAGGTGATTACGATGCACGGTCTGTCCGGTCATGCCGATTTCTATGAGATACTTCACTGGTTGGAGCCGGTAACCGAGGCTCCTCGTCGGGTTTTCGTGACGCATGGTGAACTGGATCAGGCGGAAGCGATGGCAGGGCATCTCAAAGAGGAGCGTGGCTGGGATTGTCACATCCCGAAACTTGGAGAAACAGTTGAACTTTAGAATAACATAGGAATAGAGAATGGCGAAAAAGAAGTTTGATAAAGAGAAGGCTATAGCCCGATTGAAGCGCTCAAAGGCATACCGCGTTGCCTATAAGGACATGGAATTTCTTGACTCTGGCTTTGCCCGACCGGCTCGGTTACAATTGGAGCAATTGAAGGCTGAAATCGGGTTGCGCCTCAACAGAATCAGGTCGACTATTGTTGTGTTCGGTGGAACCAGAATAGTGGAACCAGCCGAAGCCAGGAAAGCGGTCAAGCGGGCTGAGGTTCGACTAAAAAAGAAACCGGGTGACACTACGCTGAAACGCGATCTGCGCATCGCCCGCTCTATCCTCGAAAAGTCGGGGTACTACAACGAAGCCCGTGAGTTTTCGCGGTTGGTATCGTCGGAATGTCAGGATCATCACGACCACGAGTATGTGATCGTCACCGGTGGCGGCCCGGGAGTCATGGAGGCGGCCAACCGGGGTGCGCATGACGTGGACGCGAAATCGATCGGACTAAACATCACTCTGCCGATGGAACAAGAACCCAACGCGTATATCACGCCGGAGCTTTGTTTTCAGTTCCACTATTTTGCGATCCGCAAAATGCACTTTCTGCTGAGAGCCAAAGCATTGTTGGCCTTTCCCGGCGGTTACGGTACAATGGACGAGTTGTTTGAAGGTCTTACTCTGGTTCAGACGAAAAAAGTCCGTCCGTTGCCGATCATACTTTTTGGCGAGAAGTTCTGGAAAGGGTTGATCGATTTCGATTACTTGGTGGAACAGGGGACGATTGCGCCTGAGGATATCAAGCTGTTCGTCTATGCCGACAAGGCGGTTGATGCCTGGAATTACATCAAGTATTTCTACGAAACGGCCGATGAAAACGGTGTCCTCGGCCGAGGCGGCAAACCGAAGATACACTCTATAGATGTTGCGGAGTGATTGGTTATATTCTCGCATGGACGGGTTTTGTGGGCGGCAGACGCCCTCGTCTGCGCCTGAAAGTATTCCCCTTCGTCATTTCCGTGCAGACGGGAATCTATGACCACCAATCTTTGCAGAACAGATGTTGATCCGCATTGGAGCAAAGTTTCAGACTGATTCTTGACTGCTTTTCAGGGACGCGAGTAGACATAGGCATCCGCCTGCGCGGATGTGACGGAAAGTAGGCGTGACCTACTGTTCTCAGTTGACTTCTTCTTGCGTAGGGCAGAACCCTTTAGCGGTTCTGCCGTCGAGGGCGTCTGCAACTCACAAATCATGCCGCCTACAAAATGGCGGAACCACCAAGGGGTTCCGCCCTGCAAGAATCTTATGTATACGGCAGACTGTCATTTGATTGCGCCATACGATGACATACACCACGAACTTCTTGACCGCATATTCAAATGGCCGAGTCAAGTGACCCGGCCATCCTATGAACTTATTGTCAGTGAAAACTATAAATCGAAGTAATTCCGATCGGCACTGAGGGCGGCATTGATTTGTCGAAGCACTTCTTTGAAATGTGCCCGAGTCATCTCGTTAATCGCTTTTGATCGGATAGCATTCTGTGCGGCGTTCTTCAGAATTTCCAGATCGTTGGCCGCAAGGGTCAGGGCATCCGATGGATACACCGAGGCGTTGCTCAGATAGATATATATGATACGTCTCAGGTGAAACATCTGCAACTGTCGTCGCAGGCTCGAGACATTGTTCGGGGCGACGATTTCGCTCCAGATTGAGCGGCGTACCTCGGTGAAGAGATCATGCATAGTGTACTTCGGCTGGTCATCGGGTACTCTCGACAGGTTGTTGAGCAGGCGAGCGAGTGTGCGTGGAATGTAGAGGGTGTTGACAGCCCGTCGCTGGATATTGAGCACCCGCTCGTGCCATTGATAAGCGATCGGTGACCGATAGATTGTACCTGCGAAATCGCCAAAACGAGCCGGTTGGAGTTTGTTAAGTAGTTCGGCCGGGACATCGAAAGCATCAGCGGCGAAAATATTGTCGCATATAAACTTGACCGCACGGCGTTGTTCAGTCGCCGGAACAGGTGTAAATGGAACCTTACCGCCGGGATCGCCGACATAACTCTTGCTGTGATAGAGGCCGCCAACAACACGCGGGACGATACGAGCCGCCCCACGATAGGCCCGCCAGCCGTTCTGGAAAACCAGACGGATTTTCTCGTAGCTTTCGCCCGATTTCTCAAAACGGTTGGCCGCATTCTGCCAGAGCTCCCGAGTAAGGCCGATCTGGTGCTCGGAGTAAGCGATTGGGTCGTTACCCATATCGTGTTGTTGGGCCAGCGGATCGACCGCAAAGGCGTTGAGATCAAAATCTGTGGCGTAAGCCAGTTGTGGTTCAGCTATGCGCGATGCTATTGTCTTCAAGTGTTCAGTCTCTTCTTCAACAGAAACGTCGCCGAACTCCGAGTAGCCGTATTCAATCATGAAGTCGTCGTAAGGTCCGGGCACCGAGGCGAAAAACTCACCCTGGACCTGACCTTTGCCGGATATGAGCGGCGGATTGTAGTCCATGACCGTCCCGCCGGTACTGTGAGTGCGGGTGAAATTGCGATCGCGGAGCTGTTCCAGGGTGTAGATTGAGGAGGCTTTGAAATTGTGTCGGAAACCGAGCGTGTGCCCGACTTCGTGAGCCACAAACTCGACCAGTACGGCGTGGACGTATTCACGTGTCACTGAATCTTTGTTAGCGAAAGCACCTTCAGTACTCAAGAGATACGAAAGACCAAAGGCGGCTTCTCGCGCCAATTCCTCGGCGTAGTTGCAATGTCGATCGTTATATTCTTGCATCCCTTCGTTTCTCTCAGGAATCTCGGTGTTGTCCAAGATACGCCCGTCAGTAGATACCGGTAAAACGAATTCGTCAACCAGGTTGAAGAAGTAACGCATCAGATCAACCGAAATCGAGATGTCGGCATCGTAGATTTGACCGGTAAACGGATTGGCGCGGTGTGGTCCGATAGCGTAACCAGCGCCGGGGGAGACCATCCAGCGAATCGTGCTATAGCGGACATCAAGCGGATCCCAATCGACGGTGTCGGGCATCTGTTTGGCTACGATGGCATTGCGAAAGCCGATTTTCTCAAACGCCGGGTTCCAGAATTCGACTCCCTCAGCAATGGCATCGCGGAACTCGACCGGAACAGCGTTGTCGATCCAATATACAATTGGTTTTACCGGTTCAGAAATGCGAGCATCTGGGTTCTTTTTCTTTAGATTCCATCGATCAATATAGCGGATATACGGTGTGCGGGTGTCGAGATTGGTGTAGTCCTGATACTGGGTTATGAAATAGGCGACTCGGTCGTCGGCCAGGCGCGGCTCGTAATCGGTCTCAGGGAGCGATGACAACGAGTAGTGGTAGGTGTGGAAAAAGCTCCGGCCGTTTTGTAATGAGACGCCACCCAGATTGTGATTAGCCTTGAAATGTAGTTTGACGTTGATCTCAGAATTTTCAGGGAACGATTTGACGGTTTCGTAAAAACTATTCTTGGAGTCAAAGCTGACACCCAACCGGGCACGTTGGCCAAGATAGTAACTGACGTTGTCAGCGTCGCGAATGAAGATTGCAGACGGGTTAATCAGGACCGCTCCGGCTGAGTCTTTGGGTAGCGACTTGACATCCATACTGGCAAACAGATGATCGGAAATCCCTTTAGCCACAGCATCGCTCATGGTGCTGGCACTATCGGCCCGGAACCGTAGGTTTTTTTCCAACATCATAATTTTCTTGCCTACCCGTTTGAAATAGAACGGGAAAGAACGCCCCAACGGGCCGGTATCGTAGTACGAGCCATCGGCGGTTCCTTTAGCCATGTTACACAGGTAATACGGCCCGAGCTGATCAGCTTTGATCGCCATTAGCATGCTGTTATCAACTGTGTCACGATAGAAAGTGAAGAGGCCTTCAATAACGACCTTGTCCTTGATCAGGGTGGCGAACGGTTTCAAACCGTTCTTTCCCGACTTGTCGTTGGAAGTCGCCTTTGACTTTTGTTTTGCGGTTGAATGATCCCGAATCTGGGCACCGGCGGTATCGAATAGGAAGAAGGCCAGCATCAGGGCCACGGCAATAGTTATACTTCTTTTGGACATTAGATCCTCCGAGGAAGTGAATTCATATATTCATCAATGTAGCCATTGAATATCATTAATAAAACGTCTGATACCTCAATATGTTGCATTTGTAATTGCAGGCAAGTTCTATTCTCGATTAGTGTCACTTTCGATATTCGGGATATTTTCGGCGAGATAAAAATTTAGGTAGGCTATGCCCCGCTCGGTCAATTTATAATATGTGTGATTCCGATGTTTGATCCACTTGTTCTTCGCGATCTTCTTGCGGTACTGAACAATCAGAGTCTCAACTCGCTCCAGTAAACCGAGTTCACGCAGTTTCCGATGTCGGTCGAACGTCTCCTGTTTCTCCAGTCCGAGCACCTGGGCGACTTTGAGCGAGTAGTCGATATCGTAATCGCGATGATGCTTGAGAATGGCGAAGTCGGTAGCGTCTAAGTCAGTATAGTCGGTGCCGGGTCGGAATTTGTGGGTGGCCAGGATTTCCTTCCACACGAGTTGTACCAGACGATCAGGTTCGGCTTTGATCAGGTTGGCGCAGTCATGCCTGTGGACTTTGATCAGGTTGTCATAGCTGAAATAGCCGGTGATTTGATCGGTCTCCGATGGTGAACAGCACTTGGCTAGGACATATCGCTCTTTGAGAAGCGGCGAGGAAGATGTTTTGTCTGCCATACGATAAAATAGTTCGTTCTGGGGAGTTGCGCAAGTGATCGAGATAGGCACAATTCTATTTGTTCTGCACGGCGATCAACTGTTTATTGGCCTCTTAATCTGACAAGAGGCTTAGACATTATGCAAGACGCCTGGATTACATCTTCTGCCGGGATCATCGCCGCACTGGCCGCGGTAGCTTCGCTTTTTTTCTTACTGGAAAAGAAAACCGCCTGGAAACTATTTAACTATTTTCCACCACTCATTTTCATCTACCTGATTCCGGTAGTGCTGTCAAACACTAGTGTTATCCCCAATAAAGCGCCGGTGTATGATTTTATGGGAGCTAACATTCTACCGATGTTCCTGGTCATCATGCTTCTCGATGTTGACCTGTTGGCTACGATCCGTGTGATGGGCAAAGGCATTTTTGTTATGTTACTGGGTACGTTAGGGGTGGTTGTCGGGGCGCCAATTGCGTATATGCTGGTTAGTCACGGTCTTGGACCCGAAGCCTGGAAAGGTTTTGGGGCGCTGGCTGGCAGTTGGATCGGTGGCACCGGTAATATGTTGGCGGTGGGGCAGATGGTTGGGTTGGACGAAAGCTCGCTGGAATTCGGCTATGCGGTTATAGCCGACAATGCTGTCTATCTCATTTGGTTGCCGATTATGTTGGGTTCAAAGAATTTCGCGGGATGGTTTCATAAATTCACGCGGGTATCTTCGGATCGTCTGGAGCGCATGGAAGCGGCGGCGAAAGAGTTGACGACCGACAAGGGTAAGGTGGAGATGCGTCATTTCCTTTACCTCATATTTCTCGGTTTTGCTGTTACAGCACTATCGACCTGGATTGCCGGTCAACTGGAACCGATTCGGACCGCGGCCGGACAGATCATAGTTTCCGCGAATACTTACAAGATTCTGCTGGTGACTGTTTTTGGTGTTACGCTCTCTTTCACACCGGCAAGTAAGATACCGAGTTCGCACGCCTTCTCAATGGCGCTGATTTACCTTTTCGTTGCCCGTATGGGTGCCAAAGCTGACCTGAGCAATATTGATGTTTCAGTGCTCTGGTTCCTACTCGGAGCGTTTATCTGGATATTCATCCACGGTTTCTTTCTACTGGTGGCCGCACGTTTGTTCCGGGTTGATGTTCACACTGCCGCGATTGCATCGGCGGCCAATATAGGTGGGGCGGCCTCGGCTCCGATTGTTGCCGCGTACCACAAACCAGCACTGGTCCCGGTGTCGATTCTGATGGCCCTGTTAGGCTATGCGATCGGCAACCCGGTGGCTTACGGTGCGGCGTTGCTGTGTCGTTTCTTTGGTTAGAAAGGCATCAGTTGGTTTTCAGGGGAACGAAGCGCACGCCGTACAATATCCGTTGAGTGATTTTGCCGTAGCGTTTCTTAATTAACACCAAATCCTGGTTGAAATTCTCCGGCCCGATCGGTATGACCATCCGGCCGGGATCAGCCAGTTGCTGAAGAAGCGCAGGCGGGATCTCCATCGCGGCGGCAGTCACCAGAATGCCATCAAACGGGGCATGCTGTTCCCAGCCCAAAGCTCCGTTCCCGAGCATTAAAGTGATATTGGTATATTCAAGGTCTTTGAGACAATCGTTGGCAGTTCGTAACAAATCGGGAATGCGCTCAATCGAGAACACGTGTTGGACGATTTCAGCTAAGACCGCGGTTTGATAGCCGCAACCGGTGCCTATTTCAAGAACTCGTGAATCGGTGTCAAGTTGTAGTTCCTGGGTCATTGAGCCAACGATGAAAGGCTGGGATATTGTTTGTTCGTAGTCGATCGACAGAGGGTAATCGCCGTAGGCTTGATCGATATCTACCGGACGAACAAATCGGTGGCGAGGCACGGTGCGCATGGCGGCCAGCACGGACGCATCGTTAACGCCGCGACGAAGCAGTTGCTCATCGACCATTCTCATCCGGTGGGAGATGTGATCGACGTCTGAAGGCTGGTCAGACTGATCCATATCGTGAGTATTATAAAAGATCGGATGGACGGAGGAAAGCGCTTTGATAGGACAGGTATCGTCGGTGGTGAGTCACTTGAGCAGGAGCATCTTGCGGACTGCGGTCTGGTAGCCGAGATCGAGACGGTACAAATAAACGCCGCTGGCCACTGGAAGGCCCTGAGAGTTGTTGCCATCCCAGAAAACCTGATGTTTACCAGCGGAATAGCGATGGTCCACGAGTCGGAGTATTTCTTGTCCCAGTGTATTGAAAATCGTCAGCCGGGTGTCAGCCGCCCGAGGGATGCTGAAAGAGATCAGCGTGCCGGCATTGAATGGGTTTGGATAATTTTGATCGAGCAATAAGCTGTGAGGTAGTTCCGTAAGGTTATCCTCAACTGAAGTAACATCGGGCGAATTGGCATTTACTGAAAATTCGGAACTGTTGTTAGACGAATCGGTTGCGATAGCCGTGAGAACAATTGGTCCGGCTGGCCCTGGTTGCAGATAGGCCGTGAAGAATCCATTAGCGTTGGCAAATCCATAGCCGAGGTAATTTGAGCCTTCTCCGGCCCCTGAAGGATCCGGCGGAAGGTCAACACGATAAAAATCTATTCGGGAGCCAGGAGGGGCGTCGCGACCAGTTACGTAGCGTGGTCCCGGTGTCGCAAGACGGCTGACTGTAACTATTGTAGGAGGATAGATGCCAGCCTGAGCTGAATCGCGAATGTCAATTCCTAAACTTGTGTTATTATATATCATATTGTTGCGAATCAAATTGGATTTGGTCTCTCTGCCTGCAATAAACACCCCGGCCCCTTCGCTACCAACTATCTGATTGATCCTGAGAATTGTCTCGCCGCCGATCTGGTTGTGACAGGATCCAGAGTATATACCGATTCCATGCCCCCTATTGCCGATGATCTCGTGGCCATCAATATTGAGTCCAATGATGTTGCTGACAATTCGGTTGTGAGCCGTAGTTGAGCCATAGATGTGGATTCCAGCCGCACGGCCATCAATCGGATCGTCAAGACCGTTACCAGAAATGAGGTTGCCATCGCTAAAATGGTCGCCGCCGATCAGGTTGTATTGTGCACCGCCTCCAATAATTACCCCGGTTGTGCCGTTGCGTCGAGGGTTCTGCCCAGTGACATCCAATCCAATGATATTGGCACTGATAGCATTGAAATTGGTACCTTCGCCCTCAATCAACACACCTGCGCCGTAAGGGAAGTCGTCCGAGCGATTACCCGAAATGATATTACGGAAACTCGCATCCAGTCCCCCGATCGTGTTACTCTGGGCACCACCACTAATCACCACGCCAACGGCGTTGCCAAGGGAACTGGTCCCGGATCCATTGACACCGAAAAAGTTGCCGATGACTTCGTTGTCGTTCGTCCCGGCTCCTTCAAGGTGCAAACCAAACCGAAAGTTGCCGGAGGCGACGTTACGCTCGGCTTCAGTCATGCCGCCAATCGTGTTGTGGTGGGTGCCACTGTCGAGCAGGATGCCATCGCCGTCGATCCAGCCATTGCCCAGTGCTCCGTAGCCGGAGAGGGTAGGGCCGACCCAATTGGCTGTGAGAAGATTGCCGGTAACATTTTCGCCACGCAGGCAGATGCCGTTACCGCCGTTACCCGATACGAGATTCCCCGAATTGGCATGGGGGCCGCCGATTATGTTGTTGTATGCACCTTGGCTCAAGCGCAAGCCGTCACCCAAATTGCCGAGTTGGTACCGTCCTGACAGATTAGTCCCGATCAGGTTGCCGTTGACAGTGTTATCGGTGACGCCGGTGCCACTCAGTTCGATGCCGATTCCCTGGTTGCCGGAGATAAGATTGCCAAGCGTGAGATCTTCGGCACCGATTAGATTGTCATGAGCATTGTCCTTGACCAGAATGCCACCGAGTTGATTCCCCGGTCCGTTGTTGCCAGTGCTATCGGGTCCTACAAAATTTCCAGCTATTTGATTGGAGTGTGAAGTTGCGGAGATTATCACCCCGTAACCATTGTTGCCCGAAATGATATTACGGTCTCCGGTCTGCCCGGTGCCGATCCTGTTATCCGATGCTCCTTGTTCGATTGTAACGCCGTGGCGATTGCCAAAAGCCGTCAGTCCGTTTTCCTCCAGACCGATATAGTTGCCGATGACCAGGTTGTGGGTAGCCTCTGTACCGGTGATCCGTATAGCGGCGGCATTCTGATTGTCCAGACCGTTTTCGGTGAGCAGAAGACGCTTCTCGGCGGTTGAATCTCCGAGGGTATTGTAGGAACCAGTAATAGTGACAGCATCGCCTCGGGCGCGACGGAAATGCAGGCCGGAGATCAAGTTGGAGTCAGATTCTATGGTCAGCGTGGCGTGGTTAATGATGTTGTGAACTCCATCAATCATCGGGCGACCATTGATACCCGTCAGAACTGTGCCGTTGTCCAGCACACGCAGGACACCAAGATTCAGATAGATCACCCCGATATTGAACGGGACCAGAATGGTGTCCGATCCGAGTTGCGCATTGGCTTCTTCTATCGCCGCACGAAGAGTACACCGAGCCAAATCCGGATCGGTGTGGTCGGCCGCAAGGCCATCGCCGGGCACGACATCGTGACTGTCGACCGGTGAGTTTACTATAAAAGTGGCTGGCTGAACGGTTCTGATTCCCAAAGCCAAAGTCAGAACCAGCCAGATGATTAGATACTTACTTTTCATTGTTCGCCAAAATAATAATCCTGGTGCCACGCAGGAACTAATTTCTATTTCAACAATACCATTTTACGCGTTTCCGATAAAGTCGGAGTCGTTAGACGGTAGAAATACACTCCACTAGCTACCCGTCGACCGGCGCGATCGGTGCCATCCCATTCTACACTGTGCAAACCTGCCTGAACCGGGCCACTCATCAAATTGATCACTTGTCGTCCGAGCAGGTTGAACACTGAAATCTCGATCTGGCTCGGTTGTGGTAGATAGAAATCTATCCGAGTGAGGGGGTTGAATGGGTTGGGGTAGTTCGGTTTCAAGTATTGCGCCGTTGATGCCAATATAATATCACCTTCAGGGTCAAGTGCGGTCGCGTTCCGATACGAAAATAGATGAACCGCCGAACCGTCTGATGTTGCCAGCGTAGAATCACCAAATGCAATAATATGTCCGCCGTATCCGCCGTGCTTTATCATTGTAGGAACAGGCACGGTCATATCGATCACGCCGACCCCCTGATCGCCGATAGTAAAGACCATATTCATGCCCTGTGAGGTCTTTTTGACATCAACGGGCAACTGTCCCAGATCGATGAAGGTGATGAAGGTGCGGTAACCATCGACTCTCATTAGAATTTCGTACATGTGATTACCATCAAAGCCAAGAATCGTGCGCGGATGCCACCAGGAGCCGTCGTCGGCTTCCCGTTCATTAACTGTGACCATGTGGTTGATTGGGCCGGGAGTACTGATTGTCCACCACAGAATGGTACGGAGACTATTAAACACTCGAAATACGTGTAACTGGTGGTCGACAGTAGTGACCATCAGGAAGGAATCAATCACGATGACATCAAGTATCTCATCGAGAGTGCGGGCATCGTCGGCCCAGGTCATCTGCCAGTCATCCGAGATACCGATAACATCTATTCTGTTGGCGGTTACAGTAAGAACCATAGACAGATTGTTGATATACCTGCAAGGGTCGTATTTGATTGATCTGATAGGTTGACTGGAGACGCTCCGACTACCCAGGGTTTCAATAGAGTTGGTGTCGAATTGAAGGGCCGATAATAACTCGACCGATGGGAAATGCACTAACACCGCATCCTCGGCAGGTATTACGCAACCTACATTGTTAAGTCCGTACACGGCCGTGTCGAAAACAGCGCGGCCGTCGGGATCGATTAGATAGGATTCCAGCGGATTGCGCTCTCCTCCGGTGAAAAGGCGACCGTTCTGGAACGCCAGGGTGGTGATTGGCCCGGGATGGTTGTAAGCATCACGCGGCTCCGGATCGAACCAGATGTTTTCGAGATTGAAGCTGACCAGGCCGCTGTAGTCGGAGGTTAGCAGAAGGTGCGGTACATTAGCTTCGTAGTAGGCACAACCACTCGGGTTCAGACCTGGATACCAGTGAATGTCGTACAGACTGTGAGCATTGTTTTCGGTGGATATTATTTCCATCAGGTTACGATCGGTATCAACCGCGACCAGGAAAGTGTCAATCGCATAGACGTTCTCGGGCATCAGGTCGAGCACAATGGAGTCAAGTAGTAGACTCTCGGTGTCATTGAGCAGACCCCGGTAGATGAAAGGCTGATTGACAATTGGAATGATCAGCGTGTCCCCGATACTGAAGAATCTCTGAGCATGGCGGGGTAGCCACAAGAAATCAGCGGGTGAGTTTATCCCCGGTGCGGTCAGATCGTAACGCAACACGGCATTGTAGTCGTCCAGAACCAGTAGGGCATCATTCTGAATATCAACTTGTATGCAATGCACTCCAGCCAGACTAGAGTCTACGAATTCCGGTGAAGCGTAATTAGTCAGGCGGTAGTGTCGTAATCCCTGGAAGCCACAGGCGAGATAGAGGTCATCGCCGCTGAGTGCTAAATCATAAACCGAGCTACCCATATCAAGCTCACCAAGAAGATGCAACTGTGGCAATTCTGACAGATCAACCAGATAGGTCAATCCGGCCGCACTGTTCACCAGGGCGATGTAATCAAAAACTTTGATACTCACCGGCTGAGTGTTCAGTAGCAGGTGATTTGTCGGATCGAAAAAGCCGGTGGCATCGTTGAGCTTAAGAGCCACAAGGCCATAGTCGGAGACCGCAATTGCAAAACTGTCGACAACCTGAATATAGTGAAGGTCATTCCACAGAAACGAGTCATCGGGCAGGTCGGTGATGTCAGCAGTTGATGAGGACACCAGAATAGTCGCCGCAAAGAATATGATTATGACCATTCGTGTCATTTTATTAGCACCATTTTGTGGGTTAAGGTCTCGGAATCGGCTCGAAGGCGGTACAGATAAACACCCGAAGCACACTGTGAACCGTCGAACTCAATCGTGTGTTGACCGGCTGGAAGAACTTGATCAACGAGTGTGGTAACTTTTTGCCCCAGGACATTGAATATCTCAAGAGTGACCATCTGGCGGGATGGCGTGGCAAATGAAATCGCTGTGGTCGGGTTAAACGGGTTGGGGTAGTTCTGTTCAAGAACGAATCGGCGCGGTATTTGAGCCGGGGTGTCATCCACATCAGTAACAATTTGGTTCGGGTCCACAACACCCGAGTTGAGATTGTCCACGAACATCCTGCCGTGATTAGTGCCCTCGGCCGCCGAAGCATCAAAATCCCATACGAACACGGTCATACCCTCACCGACCAGAACCAGTTCCACCAGGCCGTCGCCGTCAACGTCATCGACCATTGGCGCGTACGGTGTGGAAAATACCTGAGCTGGTTGGGTGGGGGTCAGGATCGGCCAGCCCGGAATTGGTGTCAGGGTGTGATCCAGAATATGAACCGCCTCGCGACCTGAGCCGGGGAAAATACGCCCTGATCTGATAACTACCTCGGGGTGTGCGTCGTCAAGCAGATCGGCTACGATTGGAGTTCCGAGTGTGGCCGCGTATCGGAAAGCTTCCCCAGGCGGGCGACCTTCCAGGGTAATATAGGGAGTGCCATCGGCCCTGAAAACATACAGGACGCCAATATCAAACTCATAATAGATGGCAAGAACTTCCGGTATTCCATCGAGGTCCAAATCGGCCACCGAGGGGTAGACCCCGATCCAGTCTTCGACATCAGGCAGGGTGATTGGCCAGCCGGGTAGATTGTCAAATCCATCGGTTTTGACCCATAGATGCATCGCTCCGGTTAAATCATATCCGGATGTCACAATTTCAGGAAGCTTGTCGCCGGTCAAGTCGGCCAGAATGGTGCCATAAAGTCCACTGACTTCGATAGTGTAGGGAAGGGATCGGCCTAAAGCTGGTTGCCCCGTGCGTCCTTCAAAAATGGCGACACCTGAATAAGGTAGTTCCGAGGAGTGCGATACTACTATCTCGTTATAATTATCACCGTTCAGGTCGGCACTACTGATAGTGTTGTTATTGATATAAACCGAACCTATCGGTTCCAGATTAAACGAAGTGAACCAGCCCTCCAGAGAGTAGAAGTATGAAGTGCCATCGAATTCATACGCCAGAACGTTGCCGTCTCTGTCGATCACGAGTATAGCCGAATCTCCATCACTATTCATTTCCGCCACTGTGGGGGTGGGTGAGCCGTAGCTGGTGTGTCCCAGATTTGCCTTTACCGGCCAACCGGGTACGGTCGTACCGTCATAATTGAAGACGTGGATGGCGCTGTCAGATGTGCAGATTATTTCCGGGCGGCCATCATGATCTACATCATAGGCCGCTGGCACACATCTGACCGCTGTGTCGATGAGAGCGGGAAAACCGTCCACTATTTGGCCGTTGGCCCCAAATACTTGAAGGCCAAATGTTGTTCCGACTACTATCTCTTTAGTGCCGCCGTTGTTAAGGTCGACTGCCATGGCGCTCAGTCCACCACGACCGCTCAATTCCTGGGGCCATCCCTGGGCAAAAGCCGAAGCCAGTTCAAAAGTAACACTGTCGCTCAGCACACCGGTTTCAAAGTCGGCTTCCAGGTAGATAGTGTAATCCCCCAACGGTATCCCTGAGGCGTTCCAACTGTAGATGAGCGAATCGAAATACTCGCCGCTTGTTTCAGTCAACAAAATACGCGGACCGCCATTGCTCCGATAATAAACAGCGGTTGAGTGGTAACCGGGGCCGTAGATTGAACCACTGATTGGTACGTTGTAATCGTAAGTTGCGCCGGGCTGGGGTGAACTGATTTCAAGATGCATGTCCGACACAAGAATCGCTTTGACAAAACGCTCTGCGCCGAAGTCATCGGTGAGGCGCAGAGTGAGATGGCCGCTCAGTGCGGGATCACTGAGAACAAAGAGCACCGAGTCTGTTGGCACTGAACTGCCCACAGCCAACTGATGCCAGGTGTTGGGGACCACTGAAGTCGCATAAGCCAGTGCCCAGCCGCCAAGGTAACCGCCAACAGTGGTGGCTTTGATTTCTATACTGTTGAGATAGCGGTTATGGGGTTCTGGAGATACGAAAAATATACCGCCATTGCGAATCAATTCCAGTGTGCCTCGTATATCAAGATGACCATAGCCACTGAGGGAATCAGGGCCGGGCAGGGAATCGCCAAGACCAAATGGGTCGACTATGTCCCTGGCGCCATGGAGGAGATCAAACTCTAATTGGTCAAGGGTTAACTGAGGGCGAATTGACCAGATTAAGGCCGCGGCACCGGCTACCATGGGTGCCGCCATCGAAGTACCATCGGCCAGGTAATAATTGTCATTGTCGCCGACGATGTGAACGTCAGGTTCATTGGCGCCAGCGTACATATCAGTTCCGGCCGCCCGCAGGGACAGAATATTCTGACCCGGGGCTACCAGGTCGAGGTGTGATCCGTAAGTGCTGAAATATGTTACGTTACCCGATGAGTTAGCGGCTCCGACCGTAAATGATTCGTCGAATGCGGCGGGGTAGTACAGGCGGGCATCGCCGCTGTTTCCGGACGACACACAGACCAGCACACCGTTGTCGCGGGCAAACCGCACAGCGTCCAGAAGAATCAGTGTTTCAAACGGGGTGCCCCAACTAATATTGAGCACGTTGGCACCGGCATTGACCGCATAAACAATACCCATAGCGCCCACTACGGTAGTTCCGTTTGGCCTGATCTTGACAGCCATTATTTCGGCCGAGGAAGCTATCCCGGCAATGCCGGTTTGGTCGTGATTGGCCACAATAATTCCCGCCAAGTGGGTGCCGTGACCAATTATATCGGTCGGATCATTGTCGCCGACCACGTCAAACAAGGTTAGACTGTCTCCAGATACGTCGTAGCCGAGAGTGTCGTCAATGAAGCCATTGTGGTCGTCATCAATGTTATTGCCAGGGATTTCATCAGGGTTGCGCCAAAGACGTCCCTGCAATTCGGGATGGGTTGGGTCGACTCCGGTATCGATTACGGCCACCACCACTTTGGTTGTCAGGGTCGGTTGGTTCTCGTAGTAATAGGCGACACCGATATCATGGCCCGGATTTCCGTGTCTGAGAGCAAGGCTGTCGTTCATTATGCCGTCAAGACGGTCGACCGCCCAGTAATCCTGACCGGTGTTGTTCAAATACCACTGATGTTCAAAGTGAGAGTCGGTGGGGTAATCAAAGAACTCAAGATAATAGTCAGGTTCAACGTACTCTACATTGTCTGTCCCGATTTGCTGACGTAGTTGATCCGCAGTAAGATTGTGATCCTCAGTGTGAAGTATGTAGACACGATCCCACTGGGAAGCACCCGACAATCGGTCATCAACCAATAGTTGTGACGGTCGAGTTAGACGTTGTCCATCGGATAAAGCCTGACTGATATGGGTTGCTGAGATGCGTGGAGCCAGCTTGACCACAAAACGTCCCGGAATCGGTCCACTGGGAGTAGTCTGGGGTAGAATAGGCGCGGCCAGCAATAACGGGCCGATTAATGCCAACATGCCTGAGAGCTTCGTCAGTCGGGTTATCCACATAGTAGGTCTTTCATTGGCGACAATCCATATTGTCTACAGTATCAACGTTGATGAAGTCGATAGTGTTCAAGCCGAATCCTCTTGCTACTGCAATAGGTTCGTGAAGTGGGGCGATCGCGAGTCTCGATAGGATAACAGCGATTTGGCGAAATTTGCTGGACACAGCCCAATCCTTTCAGTTGCCATTGTCCGATATGTACTTACGTGTCAGGTTTCAATTCCGTCTGGACGGGACAAGGACTTGACACAACTGTGAATAGGGTGCTCTTATCTACAGTATCAATATAATGTGAACCCTCGATTTATCAAGATCTTTGATGTCTGGATACTTGGTCTTTACAACATTACTATGAGAAGGGGGGAAAGGGCTTGACAGTTCTGGGTTTCTTAGTTATATATGACATAAGGATAGGAAGGACAGGTTGACATCATAGCAATTGTGGGTTGCTATATTTGTTCATCGTTCAAGTAGTTCTGGCCTTCTCATGGAATGCGTAAAAATTTAGTAAATTTGTGCCTGGTAACTGTTAAGTCTTATAGTGACCGGGATTTGGTATGTGATATGGTGAACTGATTCCCTGAGACCTCGCAGTGGTTGGACTGAACCCTGAACTGAGGTAGGTAATCAGTTGATGTATTGAGCTTTATGAGCACGCTGGGTCACAGTGGTGTGGTTCGGTCTTGCCAAAACAGGTATTAAATTTTGACGGACAATTGGACCAAGAATCAGAATGAAAATTTGAAAGGAGGTAGTCTTACAGTAAGAGGTAATAGGATTTTTTTGAGAACACCAGACCTACTGGTTATAAGGTGTTCCCGATTGTGATTCAAATTCCCTGACGGTAGGGAAATAGGAAATTTCTTTCGAAAGGAAACTAGAATGATGAGAAGACCCTTAATAGCACTGGTTGTGCTGTCGTTGGTGATGATGCTGGCGGCGGTAACCAATGCGGCAGTTGGAACTCGGGCTGATCGCGCTGATGCCTCAAGATCTCAGAATATTGAGCAGTTCGATCAACTTGGGATTCATGCGCCAATGACGATATTTGACGACAAAGATGCTTATACTTCGGATCCGGTGTCTACAACATCATCGAGTGTCCGCCGTGCAGTAGGCTCGGCTGTGTCTCCTGATAATGGCGCCGGAATCGGTGAGAGTATTGCGCTCACATGGGATGACCACCAGGTGTACTACCCGGTGGGACGGCACCTGTCGCACTATTGGAACGGTGAAACAGGTACTGGCCTTGAAGTTGAGGTTCACTTTGTTTACGAAATGACCGATGACACTACGGCGAGTATTCACGATGGTCTGCCGGCTAAACAGACCGGCTACAACGTGTATGTCGCCCAAGGCGCTGGAAACTGGCCTCGTGGTCAGGACCAAGGTTGTGTGCTACAGGCTACTGACGATATTGGTACCGGTAGCGGGGCTAATATGGTAATGCGCCCCAATGGTTTGGCGACGATAATTGCTGACTCGCGCTTTTTCGCGGATCAGTTGGGCAATGGTGATTATTACCAGTCGAATTTGCTTTATTATCAGGGCGCACAGCATAACTGTGTCTATGACCCTCGGTCGGGCATTAACACTTCGTTTATCGACTCCTCGATATTTCAACCTCTTTGGAATGACGATTCCCCTGGTAACCACGCCTTATATCCGGCTGTGGCTACGCAGATTGATGGTAGTTCAAATGAGATCACTCATGTCTTGATGGCTGAAATGAACTCGATGGAGCCCTCCGGGACTGGTTATGCCGAAGGTGCGGATTATCGCGTTTTTGCACACTTCCGTAAGGTGGGAGCCGGTAACGTTGGTACCTGGAGCGCCGGTACGATTATTGACACTATTGAGCGCAACTTTGCCGATATGGTTGTTGATCCCTGGAGTAGCCGGGTAGTAATTGCCTATTCAAATCCTAGTTACTATGGGTGTTTACTTAATAACCCCTGGGACAAGGATTGTTACTTCCGTGAGTCTCAGGACTATGGTGTAACTTGGGATGACAAGACCAATATCACCAATTATCTTAATGCTGTTCCTGGGCCGCACTACTCAATGTATTACGAGGTCAAGGCCTTGTATTCCTCCGATGGTAACCTGCATATCCTGTTCCAGCAAACGCCGGCATCGTTGGATCCTTACTTTGATGGTTATAACTGGATGGATTTCAACCAGGATATCGCCCACTGGGATGAGTTCTCGGATGCTTATGTTCGGGTAGCAAACGGCACCTATATGAACGATGATTACCTGACCGGATCGATCAATACGATCCACTGTGGTTTTGGCGGTGACCCGGCTACATACACTCAGTTCTTCAATATCTCTGAGTGTGATGGCAAGCTGTATGCCGTATGGAACCAGATTCACCCTTGGGCCAATCAGGGCGACTATACTATTCAACCGGAGTTGCTAACTGACTGTGCTTATACTGGTGAACGCCTCACGATGGCCAACTGGGAGATCATTATGTCGGTGGCCCAGGTTTCATCTCCGACTCTTTGGGATCCGGCCCGTCATGTGACGAATACGTTTACACCAAATTGTGGTCTTCCGGGTGATCCTGATGCGACTGGTGGTGTATGTGGTAGTGAGTACAAGCCGTACGTGGAACACTATGGTCTCGACGAAGCTGGTATGAGTCTTACCTGGCCGCCGGAAACTATAGTTGATCTGACACCGGACGGTGAAGGTTCATATACTGGTAACTACTACTTGAACTGTGAGTACATGGATGATCAGTTCCCAGGTGCGGCTTGGGATCTTGAGGGTCGTGACCCCAATGGGGTGTACTCCCTCAACTCTATGAAATGGCTCCGTATTGCGTGTGTGGAACCGGTCGAAGCTTCACTGATCGAGGTTTCTCCTCGCAGTCTGGAGTGGCCGTCATGGGTTGAGTTGGGTCAAGCCAACATTATCCCTATCACAGTGAAAAACCCTGGTAACGTACCTCTAAATGTGAGTGATGTTGCTCTCACCGATGGCGGTGGCGGCTGGTTGAGCGCGAGCATCAGCCCTACTTCGGGTGCTCCTTTCGTTGTGACGGCTGGTGTGATCAATACCAACACTTTCGATGTTACTATTGACGCTTCCGGCTTGAGCACAACCGCTTGGTTGGACGGTGAAGTTGTACTCACTTCGGACGCCGCAGATTTCCCCACAGTTACTATTCCTATCCACGTTCTGGCCGCGGTCGAAGTTGAGCCGGTGGTTTGGGATACGGTTATGACCCATGAGAATATGTTCACCGAGTATTTTACTCCTGAAGGTGAATGCGTTGCATTGGCCGTTGGTAACAACGGTGATCTCGGATGGGGTGCTGGTACCAGTGGCTCCGTTAACCTCGACTATGTTGAGTCAGAGACAGAGTGTGGTGAGCGTGATCGTGACGGTTATTATTTGATGGGCTCAACGGCCTTTACAATTCTAGCCGATGCCAGTGACGGTACTAACGCCAAGCTGACGCAGTCGACCAACGATGCCCACCAGGGTGACGCGACCGGCTGGGATCCGATCGGTACCAAGGGTAGTATTGCTGGCGGTCTGGGTACTGGTGGTAATGGTAATGATTATGACTCTGTTTACACTGGTGCTTTTGTCAACCGTGATACCACGATTGCCATGGAGCGCACTGTTTACGGTCCGCGTTCGGCTGATCCAACTAACGAAATTATCAATTTTGTAGTTATGAATACGAAAGTGTACTCTGCTGACGGTGCCGCTCACAGTCATGTTACTATCGGTAATGTGTGTGACTGGGATGTGCCAACAGACGATGTCCCGGATAACACGAGTGGCGAGGGTAGCAGTTTCGTCTATATACAGGGTACGGATACGGTAAACTCTGAAGCCTGTCAGCCCAATGTTAATCGGTTCGCTACGGAAGCTTTTGGTGGCGGTTACACTTCGGCCGAATGGGAAGCCAACAACTGTGTGAACGGTAGTGTTTACCACGGTTTCAACGCTCTGGGCCAGCTTCTGATGATTGATACGAACCAGATGCGTGATGAAACGCCACTTGTTCCGTCTCAGCCCGATCCGTTGGCCTGGTGGGACGAGACGGCCGTGAGTGGTCTGAACTTCGATCCGAATATAGAGTCTGAAGGGATATCGGACTATGCGGTCTGGTTCACTTATGTCCATGACTACGACCTTGGTGCTACTGATACGCTGAACTTCTGGACAGTCCTTACGACAGTCCGTAACGGCACCCTGTCTGATCTTGAAGCTCAGGTGTCTTACGCCAAAGTTTGGTATACCGAGACGATTCGCGGCTGTAGCG